>CAZZIC010000167.1:0-9186 GCA_964653985.1 uncultured archaeon
TTTATCCTACAGAATTTCGTTTTCTTTATTATAGTGTATTTTTAGTAAAGTACTTAAATTTATTAAAATTTTTCTTGAAATTGAATTAATCTTTTAAATAATTAATTGCCTTATTTAGATAACTCAAGCCTTCTACATTGTTGCTGGAACTAAAACTTCCTTTTTTAATTTTTTTATTTAAATTTGAAAAACTTTTTGATAAAACTTTTTGATTAACTTACGATTGCATTAAATTCACACATTTCTTTTTGCATGTAAAAAGAAAACAGAGACATCGGAAACTGTGAAAAGTGAAACGCATAGATTAGTATTCATTATTATAAATAAAAAAAGGAATTATTGATTATAAATCAGAGTTCTATAATATCTTTAATTTCATCTTTTTTTAGTTCCAAGGTATTTCTGGCATCAACTTTCTTCAAAAGATCTTTTTCTTTATAATATTCAATAACTGGTTTGGCATTTTCTTCATAAACATCTAATCTTTTTTCTAATGTCTCTTCGGTATCATCACTTCTTTGTTCAAAAGTTACCTCAGATCCGCATTTATCACAAATCCATTTATTTTCATCGATCTTTTCTTCCGGTTGTAGAGTATATTTATTATAGATTTTTCCACATTCGGAACAGCTAAAACGACCAAGGATACGCTTTTTGATAAGTTCTCTCGGAACCTCCAAGAGAAGGAACAAATCAATATCCTTCATCTCAGAAAGTGCATTGGCTTGCTCTAAGTTCCTGGGGAAACCATCTAGGATAAAGCCGTGCTCTTTAACGTCTTCTCTATTAAGTCTTTCTTTCATCATATTATTTATCAATTCACTGGGGACGAGTTCTCCTTTTTTCATATATTCTTGGGCTTTGTTTCCTAATTCAGTTCCTTTTTCTACATTTTCTCTCAAGATATCCCCTGTACTGATATGAACAATATTCGGAAGGATTTTTTGAATTTGTGAAGAGAATGTGCCCTTTCCAGCTCCAGGTGGGCCGAATAAAACCAGTTTCTTTTTATTTTCCATTTTAAGATATTACCTCACTTTATCATTTTTCATTTAATATATATTTACATAATATCTTATTTTTTTTACATCTTCTTCTATTTTCATTTAAGTGTAAAAATTAGAAAATTCCTATTATGTTGAAAATGGACATAAGAAAAGAAGTGGAAAGGAAATATAGTTTTAAAGTATTGGAAAAACAGATTGAGATTTGTTTTTCTGAAACGTTAGGAGAGAAGGAACAGCAAAAAAGAAAATATCAATTACTCTTGGATTTAGTAAAAGATTTGTTTAAATATAAAAATTCTGCTCTATGTTATAAAACGATCAATAACCTAATCATTGCTTCCTTGATGATGTATAATGAGAAGTATCCATTGGATATCTATGATTTAATGGTGGAGGAATTTCGATTAAATAAAAATAATGAGGAGTATAAAGAGATACTTAGAGAGGAGTTGAATCATTTATCTTTAGAAGTACTCAACTAAAATCATCGGTGTGATAACTTTTATCTAGTTCATTCACCAAAGTTTCTACGTTTTGTTTTTCTCTTAAACTGAAATCTTTTGAGAAATCTTTTGAAATTGAAGAACCATAATAAGAATTTCCAAAGAAAGTCTCAGTTAGTTCAGTTGCTTTTAAGATATCTTTAGGATCGCCGATATGGAGATGGATTGAAATGTCATTTATAACAAGGATCTTCGTTGGATTATTATAAAATTCTTGGAGTGTGGATTGGGTTTTCTTATAATTATGATGAGCAAATTTTAGAAGATCTTTTTTATTTTTTGCATTCAAACGAGGTGGAATGATTTTTCCCGAAAGAGAGATATTCTTACAATCTAAACTTTTATTATAATAATCACGTATCTTCCCTCCAATTTTCAAATTGTTTATTCTTTGTAATTCAGGGGCAAAATCTAATATTGTTATCTTTTTTGGTCTAAGCTTTTTTTTTTCGAGAAGAAATTTTACAAATTGAGAGGTATAGTAGGTCTTCTTTGTGTCAGTTTCTCCGTATAGTAAAGTTTTATGACCAATAAAAACTTCAAATGCATTTTCTACTATAGATTTCATTGTATCTCGATTTTGAAGGTCAGAAAGGCTTTAATTCTTTTTCTTTTGATAATAGTCTTCCCAAGAAACCCCAGACTTATTAATAAAGTAAAGCATCAAGTATCCTAATATACATCCTGGGATACTGCTAGCGGCAAATAATCCCCAATAAAATAAGAGCCCTCCGATAATATTTTCTGATATAGGGGCTATTAAATAGCCAATGCTTCCCCCGATGAACACCGTTCCAAGCGGTTCAGTAAAGGCAGCAAATTTTACATATTTAGGGAACTTTTGCTTTAAAAAATATGATACAGTTCCGACTACCAAAGCACCTGCCATCCCCCCATGAAATGCATGAATTGATCCAATTCCAACAGAATATCTTATTATTGCAATTCCAGTGGCAGTAATGAGGGAGAAGGTAAGTCCGATTAAAACTCCGGTTATTGCATTGATAAAGTGAGCAAAGGGGTTAATTTTAGTTCCTAAAAGGGTAAAATAGCCAAAAGGATTTAGATAACTTAAAGCAACACCTACCGCAACAAATATCGCGGTAGAAGCTACTTTTTTGGATAATGTACTCAGATTTGAAACATTTTTTACTTCTTCTTCGTTTTCATTTTCCAATTTTTCTACACCAATGTAGTAAAATCTTAAGTAATTATTATTTTTTTTAATTAATACAAATCTTTTGTAAAATTAAAACTAGTATAATATAAACCATTCAGAAAATTGATTATAAAAAGCTTCTAATATTTATTTATCAGATTATAGCAAATTACAAATTCTTCCAAAATAGCCCATGTAGAAGCTCTAAATTTTTAGAATAAAGTTTTGGGAAAAATGATAAAAAGAATTTTTTTGAAATAAATATTAAATTATATCATGAATAGAGATAAAACTAAAATTTTACCTCAATCTCTTCATGGATTTTTTCACAATTTATTTCCCACGAAAATAATCTGTTTGGGGCGAAATTATTTAGATCATATAAAAGAAACAAATGCAAATGTTCCCGAAGAGCCTGTATTATTTCCTAAAACACTAAATTGTCTAATCGGGGATGGAGATCCTATCATCTACCCAAGGATATTGTATGATGATGAAAAATACAATAGAGTAGATCATGAAGTAGAATTAGCTATCATAATTAAAGACAGATGTAAAAATGTAAAAAAGGAAAATGCTTATGAACATATCTTAGGATATACAATCTTTAATGATATTACCGCTAGAAAAATGCAAAGATACGATCGCTCCAAGAATTTCCCATGGTATCGTTCGAAATCCTTTGATACCTTCGCTCCAATTGGCCCAAGAATTGTAAAACATGAAGATATTGGAGACCCGCATAACTCAAAAATAGAGTGTAAAGTAAATGGGGAACTAAAACAATCCTCGAATACAAAACATCTCCTATTTAAAGTTCCTTTTTTGATAGAATATATCTCCTCGCATTTCACACTTGAACCAGGAGATATCATTCCTACTGGAACCCCTAGTGGAATTAGTCCCCTTTCTCCTGGAGATACAATTGAGGCGTCTATAGAGAAAATAGGAACCTTAAAAAATAAGATCATCTTAGAAGATTAGGCTTTCATAAAATCTGTGATTTAAAAATTTCTTCCACATTTTTTTTATAAATTATTATCAGTTCTCGATTCTAAAATCTTACCAATAACTTTTTGAATTTACGGGGTTATATTTTTATTATGAGTGAGGAAGTTCCCGAGGAGATCAAAAAAAAGATTTTCAAAATGATTTCTACCCCAGGTACAGACATAGAGGAAATTGCCAATGAGGTTAATCTAGAGTTTGACCAGGTCATGGAAATTCTTTCTGAAGAGTATCTTAGGAGTAACTTGGATTATGGGAGACGTCTGTGCTGCAGATTTTAAAATTTTAAGATTATAATTTTAGACTAGTATATTTTAGACCTTTTTAATTAAATTTTTTAAGTCCGATACATTAAATTACCTACTAAGTCAATCACACAATTTTTAAAGGCTTAGTACGTAATTAAACGGTTCCAATATAGATATTTCAGATATTGGAATGGAATAAGCACGAAAATTACCTTTAAAAATGTTATTGATTTTGTAATTTCAATTAGAAAGTGGACGATTATGAGTAAAGCAGAAAAAGTAACCGTAAGAGCATTGGTTACCGGAGGATCAGCCTCTGGAGGCCCTCCTATAGGGCCCGCCATCGGACCTACAGGAATTAATATTAAAGATGTCGTTGATGCGATTAATGAAGAAACTATGAAATTTAAAGGCTTAACCGTCCCTGTTAGAATTGAATGTGACCCAGAAACGAAACAATTCGATATCTACGTTGAAACTCCAAGTACTGCATCCTTATTAATGAAAGAAATTGGAAAGGAAAAGGGAAGTCCAGCAAATTTAGAAGAAAAAATAGGGGATTTATCCATTGAACAGGTCATGAATGTTGTTGAGGCAAAGAAAGGTTCTTTTTTAGATAAAACCTACAAAGCAGCGGTAAAATCAGTTGCTGGAACTGCCTTAACAATCGGTGCAACAATTGAAGGCGTAGATCCACGTGATTTCCAAAAGAAAGTTGATAATGGAGACTATAATGAACAAATAGGAGATGAAAGTCTATGAAGGTAGATGAGAGATTATTAAAACGCTCGTTAGACGCAGCGATTGATTTTTCAGTGAGAAGAAAAGAAGGGTTTAAACCAAAAGAACGAAATTTTGATGAAACAGTTGATTTGATAATTAATCTTAAAGATATTAATTTAAATGACCCGAAACAACGTATGGATAAGGAACTAATTCTCCCTAACAAAGTCATTAAAGGAGAAGAACCAGATATACTAGTCATTGCCTCGGGAGAATTATTAATAGAAGCACGGGATACAGGAGTTGAAACTCTCAGCGAGGATGCATTAGATGATTTAGACAACATGGAGAAGAAAGAAAAAAAGAATCTTGTAAAAAACCATAGATATTTTGTCGTAGAAGATAAATTGATGCCTAAGGTGGCACGTTATCTAGCACGATTCTTAGGACCGAGAGGAAAAATGCCAAAACCATTTCCTGCGGGATATGGAATCATCTCAAACGTGGAAGACTTAGAAAATGCCGTAGAACGCTATAAAAGAATAGTACGAATACAAGTGAAAAAAAATCCTATCGTACAAGTAAGAATAGGAAAAAAATCAATGGAGATGGAAAAGATTCTTGAAAACATGGAAACTGTTGTAGATTACATTGCCGATCAGATGCCCTATAAATATAATAACATCAAATCAATTTTCATTAAAACTACAATGGGAAAACCCGTAAAAGTTGATGAAGATTATTTGGAAGAAATCGGGGTGTGAATGAAAAATGCTAGAACAAAAGAAAGTACCTCAATGGAAGATAGATGAAGTCCAAGAATTGTACGAGTTATTCAAAGAATATGAAAATGTGATCGTCGTTAGAGTATCTAATATTGGCGACAGACAGATTCAATCGATGAGAAAAAAATTGCGTGGAAAAGCAGTGTTTAGAATGTCTAAGAAGAATCTGCTTAGCAGAGCAATAGATAAATACGAAGAAGAAACAGATAAACCAAATTTAGATGATTTAAAAGATAATATTGTAGGGCAATCTAGTTTAGTTTTTACCAACATGGATATTTTTGAACTTAAAAGTATTTTCGTAGAAAATAAATGGATGGTTGCCGCTAAACCCGGACAAACTACTCCCGTAGATATTTGGGTTCCGAAAGGAGATACAGGACTTCCAACAGGACAAGTAATCAGTGAATTGAATATGATCTTAAAACTACCTACTCAAATCCAAAATGATACAATCTGGGTTCGAGATGATACACGAACACATAAAGCAGGAGAAGTCGTAAACATCAAAGAAGCTGCCGTTCTCAAGAAATTAGGAGTTGAACCCATTGAATCAATAATCCGAATATCATACGCATGGGAAGATGGAGAAGTAATCCCTAAGGATGTTATCTACATGGATATGGAGGCATTCAAGCAAGAGCTAATCCAAAGTTTCTCAAATGCCAGAAGTCTAGCAATAGGTTTAGGTATAATTGATACGGAAACATTGGAACCCTTAATTCAAAAATCATATCGAGAAGCATTAGCACTATTATTTGAAGCACCAATATTTGATGAAGATATGATTGATGCTTATATGCGTAAAGGCATAGCGAATGCAAACATGATTAATATGTATGTTCTTGGAGAAGGTCACGTTCCTCAGGAGAAAGGCGAAGAAAAAGCAGAAGAAGTTGAGGAAGAAGAGGTCGAAGAGGAAGAAGAGGATGAGCCTCAAGGTATAGGAGGTTTATTTGGCTGAATTTTTTTATTTTGAATTGAACTTAAATTAATGAATATAAAGAAAAATATAAGAGGTTATTAAAATGGAAAGTATTTACGCAGCGTTGTTGCTCCATAAGGCAAAAAAAGATATCACAGAATCAGATATAGAAAAAATCTTGAAGGCTGCTGATATAAAGCCGGATTCAACACAAATTAAGAAACTTGTAGCGGGATTAAAAGAAACTGATATTGAAGAGATAATCGCAGCTGCAAGTGCTGCTCCAGCTGCGGCTGCACCAGTTGCCGCTTCAGGAGGAGGGGGAGCACCCGCCGCAGAAGAAGAAGAGGAAGAAGAAGAGGAGGAAGAGGAAGAAGAGGAACCTGCTGGAATCGGTTCATTATTCTAAAACCTTATTTTTTTCTACTCAAAACTATAAAGCATTTCAAAGATTTATTTTTTTATACTTTTTTTATACAATTCTTATAAAGAAACATTAATCGTTAATTTCCAAATACATTATTATTCATGTTTTATTAAATTCAAATTGGACAACTTTCGTGTTTTTTAAAGCAATTCTCTTTAAACATATATTTCAAAAAAATTAATCCTTCTCTTCCACGTCATTTTCAAACTTAGAAAGAATTTTTTTTATTTCTTGATATTCAAATTTTATTTGATTAAATACTCTCTCTTTTTGTTCTGCCTTATCTTTGGATGAGCTAAGAAGTTTTTGAACATCATAAAACGGTAAGCCTAAACGAGTATACATAAACCGGGCTTTATCATAGTTTTTTTCTAACAATATCGAGCATACCATTTCTCGGATCTCGGGAGATGTTAGAACTTCAATTTTATATGATATCAAACGTCTCGTTAATTCCATTGCAACATCGTTAGCTTGATCTTGGGTTAAGTCTGTTTCTTCCATTAAGCTTTTTATAATTCTCTCTGGTTCAAAAGATTCCTCGGTATTTTTTGAAGTTTTGACCTTTGGAAGCAAATTAAAATTAGTCATTACTTTAAATTATTATTTATGGAGTATAAATTTTTCATTCTCCAAATCTTGATATTTTTGAGTTGTTCATATTTCATTAGTTAGTTCATAAATTTAAAATATTTCACTCTTAGAATTAATAAGAGTAGACGGTTTCACAGAGATTAAAGCAGAGATGTTAAAACAAAGATTCAAAAAATTGTATCCAGAAATGAGAGATCTCTTAGAAGCGAGAAGTGTAGCAATTTTTTGTAGTTTTTACAACTTAGAAAGATCGTGATGTTAATAACATCATGGAATAAAAGACTAATAATTAGGTTTCCCCTTTTAAGCAACTATTTCATTAGATTCTTAAAGTTTTTATGGTTAAGTTAATTAATTTCTCATAATAATTTGGTTTAAAGAAATTTAGATTATTCTTTACATTTATTTAAAAATTGATTATTATTAGGTATTGAGTAAAAATGACAAGTAAATTTCTAAAGGCATTCTCACCGCTCGTCCGTATAATGCCCGAGGTAAAACAACCTCAAAGAGAGGTTGCCTTTAAAGAGAAGCTTATTTGGACCGTATTAGCCTTAGTTATATATTTGATAATGTCCCAGATCCCCCTCTATGGAGTCGATCTACAAGAGACAACAGATTATTTTTACTGGCTACGGGTCATTTTAGCAAGTCAAAGAGGAACTCTAACAGAATTAGGTATTGGACCTATTGTAACGGCGGGACTTGTAATGCAGTTACTTTTGGGATCCAAAATGATAAATGTGAACATGTCAGATCCTTATGATAGAGCAATGTTCAGCGGTGCTCAGAAAGCATTAGCTTTAATTTTGACAATGTTTAATTCAATTGCTTATCTATTGGGAGGCGCTTTTGGTCCAATTGGAGAAATTTCGATTCAAAATATTACATTTATCTTTCTGCAGCTGTTAGCATCGGGTATTATAATCATACTGTTAGATGAGTTATTGCAAAAAGGGTGGGGATTAGGTAGTGGAGTCTCACTTTTCATTGCTGCTGGTGTCGCCGGTCAAATCTTCTGGAATGCATTTAGTATATCACCAGTTGGAGGTGAAGGAGTACAAGAGTTTCGAGGAATTGTTCTTGAATTCTTCCGTCGACTTTTCAATGATCCCGAAAATTTAGGACAGCTATGGTTGAGAACACCACCGGGTCAACAACTCGGCTTACCTTCACTATTAGGATTAATTATGACTCTGGTAATTTTCTTTATTGTGATTTGGTTTGAATCTACGAGAGTCGAAATACCGTTGCAGTACTCTGGCTATCGAGGTTTTAAGGGGAAATACCCTATGAAACTACTCTATGTCTCGAATATACCCGTTATTTTGGTCAATGCACTTTATGCAAATTTTCTGTTCTTCGGGCAATTGATCGCGGGTCCTAATTCGTTTTTGCGTGAAGCATTTCCGAATTTAGAGATTTGGATCGACCTTATCGGTATTTTTGATCCTCGAACGGCAGGTGAGGTTCAACAAGGGAATTATCTACAACCTACTGGGGGCTTGGTGTATTTGTTAACACCTCCACAAGGTATAGGACAACTTATTGCGGATCCGTTAAGGGCATTTATATATCTAATAATATTCATATTTCTTTGTGTAATGCTCGGCCGTGTATGGGTGGAGGTATCTGGTCTTGCTCCACGAGATATTGCTGGACAAATTTTAGATTCAGGAATGCAAATACCTGGTTTCCGGAGTTCGGAAAAGATCATCGAAAGAATCTTAAAACGATATATTCCTACATTAGTTATACTCAATGGAATATTGATTGCGGTTCTGAGTTTCTTTGCTGATTCTTTGGG
>CAZZIC010000168.1:0-9179 GCA_964653985.1 uncultured archaeon
ACAAACTTTTATAGAAGGAGGAGTTTATCCATTTTACATCAAAGTCTAATCACTTATGAAGTCATTTTTTTTTACATAATAAGAGTAAAAACTTTTATAAAACAAGTCTTATCATAAATATAAAATACCAAAGGATTAATTAGCTCTTTCTTCTATTTTATTAAAAAAAAGATTTCATTGAGCGGTTTCAAGGGAAAAAAATGGATTATAAAAAAGTAATCAATTCACTTAATGTTTTAATTAGTGTTAACAGTATTGATAATAAGCTGCGATTCAGAGAAGTTGAGGAAAAAGCTTTCTTCAACATATTAGGATATAAGAGATCCGATTTAATAAATAGATCAATCCTTGACCTTTTAGATCACGATGGAAGTATAGAATTACAAGAATTAGTAAAAAATAGAGACAAATCGGCACATAACAATTTAGAATTAAGAGTAAAGGATAAAAATCATAAATATCACTGGTTTGAAGTTGAAGTTAAATCCTATAACATTGAATCTAAAGAATCGCTGGCATTAATTGTAATGCGCCAAATATCCAAGAGGAAAAAAATAGAAAACCAGTTAAAAGAAGCAGAAAGTTTACTAAAGCAATATACTGAAAAAATACCAGAAATTCAATTTTGGAAGATATTCACTCCGAAGAAGATTGAAGGAACACTAAAAAAAACATTGAAGATGTTCAGAAAAGTTATTAATAACATTCCTCAGGAAATTTTCTGGAAAGATGAAAATCTTAAGTATTTAGGATGTAACGCTAATTACGCAAATTTTTTAGGATACTATGACCCCAATAATATAATTGGGAAAAAAGATGATGAAATTTTTCAGAATGAGGATTTAATTGATCAATTAAGAAAAAAAGAGACTAAAGTTATAGAATCTGGCAGCCCTCAATACCAAAGTATTGAGGAACTCGAAATTGATGATAAAATTAGAATATTAGATGTAAATCGAATACCTTTAATGTTTGAAAAAAACAAGATTCAAGGTTTATTGATTACCTATGAAGATATCACAGAAAGAGAGAGTACCAAAGAAAAGTTGAGAAAAGAGCAAGATTCATTGGAAAGAATTATGGAGACAAGTCCTTTGGGTATAGTTTGGGTTAATAAGGAAGGAAAACTTACTTTTGCAAACTCTCGTGCTCAAGAAATTTTGAGATTAGAAAAAGATGAATTAAGAAATCGTTATTATAATGACAAAAAATGGAAAATTACAGATTATGAAGGGAAAGATTTTCCAAATTCAGAACTACCCTTTAAGATTGTATCTAAAATTTTGGAGCCCGTCTACAATATCAAACATGCAATTCAGAGTTCGGAAGGAGAGCGTATCCCATTAAAGATAAATGCAGCCCCTCTTTTTGATGAAGATAATAATTTTGATGGTATGGTTGCTACAATCCAGGACATTTCTAAAGAGCTAGAACGTAAACGACAATTAAGAGAATCGGAGAAAAGATATCATGATCTAGTTGACTTATTACCCGAAGTAATTTATGAGGCAGATTTAGATTTTAATCTTACCTATGTAAATTCAATTGGTTTTAAAAAATTTCTTTATACCCTCGAAGACTTTGAAAAAGGTTTAAATGTAATACAAATGATTGCTCCAGAATATAGAAATGAAGTAAAAAATAGAATTAAGAAAATTTTTAAAGGGAAGATAACTGATCCCTTCGAATTTAAGATGCTTAAGAAAGATGGGACGACATTTTATGGTCGTATTCATTCGAGACCGATTTATGGTGAGACAGGTGATATCAAAGGAGTTCGAGGGATAATACATGATATAACAGAGAAAAAACTTGCGATCCAAAGATTAAATGAATCTGAAAAAAAATATCGTCATTTGTTTGAGAGTTCTCCTTTTTCCATTGGATTATTCAATCTTAGAGGGATCCTCATCGATTGCAATAAGGCATTTAAAAATTTTTTATCTACACATAAAAAGGAAAAATTAATTGGAGAATCATTTGCACAAATTTTAGATAATTATCTCCAAAATAAAGAACTCGTTCCAAAAGTTACTAAAATAATAGAAACATTAAGATCTGGCGAAAGAAAAGAAGTAGTAGGAGAGTTTAATTATGTAAGAACCAAAGGAGGGAGAGTGTGGGTTAATTTTTATTGTTCTTTAATAAAAAATGGAAACAAAAAGCTTATTCAAATAATTCTCCAAGATATTACAGAAAGGAAAAAAGCTGAAATTGAGTTAAAAGAATCCGAAGAAAAGTTCAGGAAATTAACAGAACAATCCTTGATGGGAATAGGGATAATGCAAGATAATAAATTTCAATATATTAATAAAAGATTAGCTGAAATTGTAAAATATTCCATAGACGAAATCTTAGGATGGGAAGAATATGAATATCTCAAATTTATTCATCCAGAGTATCGAGAAAAAGTTAAAATTCAAGCAGAAAAAAAACAGAAAGGTCATAAAGATGTGGATAATCACTATGAATTTAAGGTAATAACAAGTGATAATAATGTTAAATGGATTGAACTTTTTTCTCGAAGTCTTTATTATAATGGTAGGTTTGCGGATTTTGTAACCGTTTTAGACATCACTGAAAAGAGAGAATCGGAAAGGAAATATAGATATTTATTTGAAAAATCCCCAAATATGATATGTGTTCTGGATAAAGGTGGTGTTATTATTGATGTAAATAACGCTTTTCTTGAATTTATGCGATTAGAAAAAGAAGATTATATTGGCGATAAAATATTTGAAACTCCATTTTTTAATTTGGAAAAAAATTCACTTTTTAAGCAAAATTTGTCAGAAATCAGTTCCAAAAAATCAATCAAATCATTTGAATTACATTTAAAGATTCCAGGTAAAGGAGAATCATGGTTAAGAATTGAAGCTTCTGTAATAGAATCGGAATTTAAAGATTTAATAATAGTTATAATGGAAGATATTACCGATCAGAAAAACTTCGAAAGAATATTAATGTTAAATGAGAAAAGACTTAATTCCTTACAGAAAATTAATCAAATGGTCGATAAGTCAGAATCGTTAATTGTCAGTGAAACGTTAAAAGCGGCTTTAGATCTCACAAACAGCAAGGTCGCCACATTAATTCTAAGAGATGAAAAGAACAAGAATTATCAAGGTTATTCTGTCGATGTACCGTATACAGATGAGAAAGTTATAGAAAAAGAGGTAAATGATTTAAATATTGATTCTCCTCTTGCGGATTCTATCAAACAGAAAAAAACAATGATTATGAATAAAAGTCTTCACTCTCATAACTATTTTCTCCCAATGGATCAGAATAGAGAACAAATTATAAGATATATCGTTGTTCCCGTGATAGAATCAAATGAAGCTGTTTGCTCAATTGGATTAGCAAATAAAAATCGTGACTATACAGAGTTAGATATAAATCAAATTTCTTTATTAATGGATGGTTTTTGGAAAAATATTCAGAGAAAGCGGGCAAAACTAGCGTTAAAACAAAGTGAGGAGAATTATAAAAATCTTTTAGAAACATCTTCTGTCGGTGTAATAGAAGTAGATCAGAAAAGTCAAACAATAACTTATATGAATCCCAAAATTAAGCAAATAACTGGATTGAATGGACAAGAAATGAATAAGATGGGTGATTTTATCGAGCTGATTCATCCAGAAGATTTACATAAATATCAAAACAACCCTGATGCAAGCACTTTTGAATTTAGAATTATTATTAACAAAAAAGAGATAAAATGGATTTCGGGTACAAAAATTAATAATTATAGTGAAGAGGGTAAATTGGAAAGTTTTAGAATGTGGGTTCACGATGTATCAGAGCAAAAATTGTATGAAAATTTAGTGTATGAATTAAATGTAAGCTTTCTAAAATTCTCAACTGATATTAAAAAAAATATGATTATGCTTCTGGAGACTTGTAAGAATTTAATGAATGCAGAAATAAGTCTATACGTCAATAGAAAAAATTCAGGAGAACAAGAAGAGTATAAAATCCTTACAAGTAGTGGAGATGAACTCATCTATTCAAAAGAAGAATTCCAAGAGAATTTGTATATCAATCAATTCTATAAGGAAGCTCACGATTTTCCGCAAATTCATAAAGATATTGATCACACAAAATATAACGGAACAGATCCTTTTCTTCAAGAATATGAAATAAAGAGCTGTTATGGTAAATTAATAAGATCTAGAGGAAATTTTAACAACTGTTTATGTATTTTCTTCAATAGAAACAGAAAAACCTCTCATAAAAAGTTTCTTGTACTTTTTCTTATAAGTGATGCATTAGAAATTGAAAATAATCGATGGAATATGCAGAAGCACTTAGAAAAGCAAAATAAAATGTTAGAGGAAATGAATATGCTAAAATCTGACTTACTTTCCCGTACATCTCACGAACTAAAAACGCCTTTGATTTCTATAAAAGGTTTCACGGAGCTCCTGCTTACCGTACATAAGTCCAAATTTGATGCTGAAACTATCTCCATTTTAGAAGAGATTAAAAAAGGGAGCGGAAGGTTAGAAGAAATTATTAACACATTACTTAAGAGTTCTAAACTAGATCGTGATGGTTTAGAATTAAATATGAAGACAGAAGATCTTTCTTTCTTGATTAAATTCACTATTAACGAATTAAAAGGTTTGGCAAATATGAGAGATCAGAATATTAATGTAGATATTCATGAATCATTAGAAACTAAATTCGATAAAGAAAGAATCCATGAAGTTTTATCTAATCTAATTGTAAACGCCATAAAATACACTCCTCCAGGGGGAGATATTACGATAAAGACAGAAAAAAGGGAGAATGAATATCGAGTTTCTGTAAGTGATACTGGTGTGGGATTTACAAAGCAAGAAAAATCAATATTATTTACCCAATTTGGGAAAATTGAACGGTATGGGAAGGGTTGGGATCTAGGAATTGAAGGTTCTGGGTTAGGACTTTATATAGCTAAAAAGATTGTCGAGCTTCATGATGGAGAAATATGGGCTCAATCTGAAGGGAGAAATAAAGGTTCTACTTTCTTTTTTACTTTACCAATCAAATAGTTCTTAAACATGTTTTAAAAAATCTTTTAATTATACTTCTTTTCCAAAAGTTCGGTAAAAGAGAACTGAAGAGCCAATGAAACTAAAAATGAGACTATTGACCATATTAATCTGATCTTTTGGTTTTCACATGCATTGAATAAAGACACTCCATAAAATGCTATTATGATGGCGGTAATTCCAAGGAGAACCTTTTTAAATTTTTTTCTCAAGAAACTTTTCTCTATTACGGATTAAATTTTAAGAGAGATAATAATGGTGGGAATTGTAATAAAGGAACTATAAAAAATGAAGGCAACAATAATGAAGTTCCATGAATATATTGGGCAATAATTATTTACATGGTCAAGAAATATTATATCAGGTAAGTTTAAAATTAAAATTCATTATAAATTTCAAGATTTGTAAGACCTGTTTTTAACTCAAATTTGGAATTAATCCTAAATATGTTATAATAGCCGCACTTGGTAATAAAGTTAAACTAATAAAACTCCAAATAGAACTATACACTTCGCTTTCCCAGGTATTATAGAGGATTGCCCCATAAAAGCATAATAGCATGAAGATAACTCCAATTGTTACATAATTAAATCTTTTTCTTAGGATTTTATTTTGGATATACATTGTTAAGGTAATAGAATACCATAATATAGGTAATAAAGCAAAAAACGAAAGAAAGAGATAGGTGGAAATTAAGAACTCCCATGAAAAACTAGGGCGTAAAGATATAGGATCTATATCAATCTCGTCATAGAAAAAGATTAGATAGAGAATACTTAGATTGTAAAGTATCAAATATAAAATCTGATACTTTAGATTATATTTGCCTAATAAGCTTGAGAGAAATATCAAAAGAAATGCAGGACCTAAAAAGAGCGTATAAGCAATTAGTTTATAGAGGAAAAACAATATTTTAAGAGGTAAAAATAGAGAAAATAAGATATAGAATAAATTAAGCAAAAAAGAGAGTGAGACCATCAAATAAGCTAAACTTAAGAATATCGTAGATTTGTTGGTTTTTCTCGTAATTATCTTGTAGGAGAGATACAAAAAAATAAATGAAACTATTGGTTGACCAATAAAAATAATCATATATCGTCCTATGTTTTGCAAAAATAAATTAGCTATCATTTTGCTCATTTATTTATAATAGAACCATGATATCTTTTATGATTAGATTAGATAGAATATAATTATAATATGTAATTATAGTTTTAATTTGCTTGTATTTGTTTTTGAATGGATTTTTACGGTAAAATACTTTTCACTTATTAAAAAATTGGTAGAAAAGTAAGTATAAAACAATGGACTCCTAATTTCTTATATTTGCTTTATTTTTTTTATTAATTAGAACTATTAATTATTTTCTTATATAAGAAATATATAACCTTAAAAACAATTTAGTAGTCTAAGGTGAAACAGATTAAAGATAAAGAAATAATAGATATTGAAAAAATTCCTATAGTAAAGAAATATTTTAAGAGAATCTTCTCAATTTTACCAGAAGATATAAGGAATAAACTTGATAATTTAAAACTTTCTAAGGAGGATCTCAATCGAATAAAGAGAGAATTAGCATTTCTCCCAAAAGAAAAACAAGCACAATACTTAGAAGAATGGGAGGATATTTGTGAAGAATTAACAAGGAATAACGATATTTTATAAAAATTTTAAAGAAAGATTGTTTTAACCTTCACTTTTTAATTCATTTTCGGCTTCCTTAGCGAATAAAATTGGGATTAGGGTGAACAGTATAATTATTGCAGCAACAAAGAAAATGATTGGAGTTGGTATAAAACCTTCAATTCCATTCGAATCTATAAATGGAATCCCAAATTCTTGCGCCAACCAACCACCAATTAAGGGTCCAGGAATCATAGTAAATAAAACCGTAAAAAGAATAAAATATCCACTAAATTGGCCATATTTTTCCTCCGGATAGAGGTCTTTAATCCACGTATTTGAAGAAATTGTCCAGATAGTCATAAAAAGTACCCAAAGGGTCCCACTTATTATTAATAAAACAATGTTTTCCATTAGGGCAAAAAAGAAAAGGGAAAAAGATTCAAAAATTATAGAAATAACAGTAACTTTTTTACGTCCTATTTTATCAATTAAAATTCCTATTGGATACGCAAAAAGCATGGCAAATAAAAACGCGATAAAAACAACGATCGATGCGGTTATTAAATCTAATGAAATTGGAGGATAATGCTGTAAATAAATAACAATGAAAGGAAAGAAGACATTAAAACCTATCCCCCAAATTGCTGCTCCAGTCAATACGAGGAAAATGTCTTTATTTTCCTTCAGATTACCTTTCTTGAATGTACTTTTAAGGTGAGCAATTACATTCATTTGAAGTAATTTTAACTCTTCTGGCTCTTCTACAAGATGGGCTCCGATTATTCCAAAAAATCCCACTAAAACAGCAACAATAAGAAAAAAGACAAAATACCCAAGTGCTTCTATAATAAACCCCGATACTCCATATGTTATTAGTATAGATAACAATGTCATAATTTGAACTAATCCTAAGGCTTTTCCGCGATTTTCTACGGTAGTCACATCTGTGACATAAGCATTAAACGTAGCATCATGAGCAGTTGAACCAAAGAATGTCATAATACAATCAAAGATAATTGCCATTGCTATTGCAACTTCGACTACAGGAAATAATGCTGATAAGGGATAAATCGCCGTGGTAATTGTCCAAAAAATGAATCCATAAAATAATAGGGCTTTTCTTTTTCCTTTTACATCGCTATAAGATCCCATAACTATAGATGTGATGGTCGCCGTAATAGCCGATGCGGCTACCATTATTGATATATAAAGGGGAATTGGTGCTATTACATTATACATAAATACGTTAAAATATTGATTTTCAACCATCCAAGCTATTTGTCCTGCTAAAGCAATAAGGATAATACTATATTTCGTTTTTCTATGAATTCTATTAGTCAAATTGAATCACATAAATATTTAAAATTTTTTAATAACATTGAAAATCTAATCAAGAACAAAATCTTCAATAAATTAAATTCTCATTACATATCTTTTTCAAATCATTATATTTATAGTTTTAATTCCAAATGGATATCCTCTGGTTCTAATTCATAAAGCTCAGGATCAATTTCTGAAGCTAATTTACATCCTAAGGCTAAATAAAATCGAATCGTATTTAAAGAGGGAGTTGCTGAAATGTAGAATCTTTTGGCTCCTAACTCTCTCGCCTTCTCTTTTGCCTTTTCCATTAGTTTTTTCCCTATTCCTTGATGTCTATAATGACTATCTACATGTAAAAAGACCATTTGAAGTTGATCTTTTTTTCTCCCTATAAAATCACATTCTAAGGCAATAACTCCAATTAACTTCTGATCATCAATCATAGCATAAATATAACCCCCTTTTTTACTTAATTTCATCAGATGGTTTATATGGTCTCTTAATTCACTTTGACTCCACGGTTGGATCTCATAAAATTCTTCCTCTAACTCAAAATTTCCATCCCTATAATAATAAATATGCTTAACTATTTCACTTCGATCGATTTCTTTTATCCTTTTAATCTCCTCTAGTCTAAGTTTGCTTAATTTCATATAAGAAATCTATTTGAAATTTAATTTTGATAAAACTTAAAAGACACCATACAATTTAGATTTCACTCTGGGATAAATGTTTCATCTTGAAAGAGCCGTATCAATTAACTCATTCATATTATTGTTATGAGAGTTTTAAAACCTTTCATTTTCTAATATGTTTTCAATTTCTTTAAGCACATCTTCGAATGTAGTTTCATAATCGCTTAAAATAGGCTTTCCATTCTATATAATCATCCCATTCCCAAATTGTTCTTCAGTTTTTTCCCTCCTTGTCCTAAATTCCTCTAATGTACAGTCATATTTATTTCAAATAGAATAAGCTTTTCTTTAGTTAGGTGATCTCACTAAGAAGTTTCACCTTCGTATACTCAATAAGCTCCTTTTTCGATATTTTGAGATCCATTTTTCAAGTTTAGTAAATTGAATTATAAGATTTTTGAACTATTATATTAGAAATTTTGGCTTAAATTTTTGCTCTTTTTTAAAGGTAAATGTTATGATTATATATATCTTTTAACTTGAAAGAGCGGTTTCA
>CAZZIC010000169.1:0-9129 GCA_964653985.1 uncultured archaeon
TAATTTTATCATCTTGTATTAAATCCATTCTACATTTAAATTGATCAACCATATTGACTGGTCTTAGTATGATATCAATTGTTTTACTAATTTTTTTTAAAATAGAATCTATGAGGTTTCTCTTGGTTCCTAACTCCTCATAAAGCAATTCTGCTACATGTTTCAAAATATAATCCTTTTTGGCATAATTCACCAATTCTTTTCTATCTAATGATTGTACAAGATAATTAATAATGCCATCAATTATCTCTGGTTTTAAATGTTGTTTTTCTAATTCTTCTTCCATTTTTTTCAAAAATTGGGTCTTCAGAAATCTTTTAAATTTAATGATAATTGCTTCATTTTCCCTTCGATCAGAACAGATTTCTATGACCTCCCCTTTGGGTGTTGAATATGTAAATCCATGTCCTTGGGGTCCAAGCCCTCCAATTAACACCATAGAAAGATTATAAAAATTATAATCCTCTTTTGATTGTATCTTATCAAGATTTGCCATAATATTCTCTGGGGAGACTAAGTGTTTCTTAATCTCATATTCTTCTCGAATATCTTGGGAACCATAATAATATGTTCGATATTTATATTTAATGGAGAATTTCATGAACTTATACTTATCCTCTCCCATTTCCTCCATGCTGTTGTGTTTTTTAAATTTTTTATATTGTTTTAAAAATTCCTCAACAAAGTAGTCAATAGATCCTAAATTTTTTACACTAAGCCCGTATATTGAATACTGCTGGAAGAAATTTTTAACAATTGAAATCATTTGTTCAATTCCAGTCGAAAAAGCATATTTATTGTATTCAAGGGTGAAAAAATCGTATAAAATTGCAGGAATCTCTTTATAAACGTAATAGATAAAAGAATCTGATACCTTTCCAAATAGATCTTTAAACCCTTTCATTAGTAGAGAATCTTCTTTTAATTCTCTTACTTTGGATAAGGCTTCCGATTCTAAATCCTTTTCCAATAAATTAAATTCATTGCAAAAATTCAAAATATTGATTATTTCTCCTAAACTGGCTGTTTGATACCCAACACTTACATTATGAATACATTCTCTAATGTTATGAGCGATAATTTTAAATCGATTTTTTATATGCTTCATATCAATAAAGATATCTAGCTTGTCAGAGTTGTTAATTAATTTTCTAAAGTTTTCAAAATTTCGGGTTTCTAAATAATTCTTTAATGCTTTGTAAAAACTCTCTTCGATTAAGGTCTTAAATTTAGGGTTTGATAATATATTGTTAAGATTGATATTGTCTTCTTCAATTAGATGTTCTAAAGAATACTTTATTTTTGAATAATCTCCTGTTCGAAGAGAATCAATTATCGTATCAACAATTATTTCTTCCAGAGTTTCTTGAGAAGAACGAAATTTATCAGGATTAATAGCACTCTTAACTAGTATCTTATAAAAAAGAAGAATCTTGGTTAAATTTCCTCTTTGCTTAAAAAAATGAAAGCAATCAATAAATACATGCATCAAAAAGCGTCTTTTTATTTCATTTATATCTAATTTCCGTTCTTGTTTCCAAATAGACTCATCTTTCGTGATTTTAATCCAATTCTCGATATAAACCAAAAGGAGGGGAATATTATTTTGATTCAGATACATTTTAACGTTTTTTTGACACTCACTGCAGAAATAGATGATCTTATTTTCATTGAATGCATAGGATGATTCAGATATATTGTTGGATTGGCATTCGGAACATCTTTTATCTGTGATAATAGTATTCAGAAACTTTCTGAAAAACTCGGATACGAATTTATCAGAAAATAATATGCTTGGAAATCTTTCCTTTAAATGGTTTAAAATTTCTTCAGATAAAGAAAATAACCCCTCAAAGGATTCTAATCTTTCAGATTTATTTAAGGAGGGTAAATTATTCCTCTGATTATTGTATTGCTCTAATAATTTAATATCCCATGAGCCTATAATCTTTTTAAGATTTTTGTAGTTTAGATGTCTTGTTTCAATTGCTGCTCCGATTTCTGTTAAAATTTTCTCAAAAAAACCTTCTAATCTCATTATCTGCCACTTAAAACATAAAAAGACTAAGTAATAAAATTGTTTCTGAAAAAATATAAGTTAATTAATCAAATTAATCCAAGAGCATTGCGATCTTTTTTGAAACACTTTGAATATTTAAAAATACCATTCCCAATGAAGCGTCAGATTTTGCGAGAGTACATAATATGGCATTCTCCCCTGCTTTTGAAAGGATTATGATTCCATCAACACCTTCAATCAAGATCCTTTTTAAGTCTCCTCTCGCTAATTCCTCTACTGCTCTCTCTGATACAGACAATATTGCAGCAGACATAGCCGAAACTATTCCATCATTGACATCTTTACTTAATACAGAACAGATTGGAAGCCCTTGTACAGATACTACGGAAGATCCTTGAATCTCATTATTGACTGCTTGCATATTTTTTAAAATCTCCGTTAATTCTGAAATATTTTCTGACAATTTAATCAATTCTCCATCTGTTTCCTAGGATATAACAAGAAATGTTAAATAATGTTTAATACCCTAGTAAGAGAACTATAATTTATATATTATTACTTAATTAATAGTTTTTAATTTTTTAGTAAAAATTTAAACTCCTATTTATCTTGATTAATTCTTATCTAAAAAATCTTTTTATCCCAATCTATCCAATATAGATAACGAACCTATCTATCTTGAATTTAAATTTGATGTTAGATTATAAAAAGTGATCTATTTCTTTTAATATTCTCATAATTAAATTTTAAGAAAGATGAAAAAGCTAAATATTTGCCTTGTTTCCCTCAAAGTATATCCTGATAGCAGTGATGGAGAGGCTGTTGTAATTAGAGGATATTATGATTATCTTAAAAAGAGAGGTCATAATGTTAAACTCTTAACAGGTAAATGGACGAAAGAATTACCTGAAGATGATATAATACAATTTGAACTTATTACAAAGAAATTTTTATGGATTCTTCACTTTAATTTAAAGGTTTTCATATATTTAAAACGTCATAAGTTTGATCTCATACATGGAAATGGTTCAAAAGGAACTTTACCAATAATATTATCTAATAAGAAAAATTTCATTACTACAATCCATGATTTAGGACCTTTTGAGGAAAAATCCTTCAAATCATTTCTAATGAGGTTATTAATTAGATTTATAGGAAATAATTCTCCTCTATTAACAACTGTTTCTAAAGAAGTTAAAAAAGAATTTAAGTATTTTTTACCAAAAGTTGATCAAAAACGTACTAATGTTGTATATAATGGAATCTCTGAGAAATATAAACCATATCCCGAAAAAGCGAAAAAACTGAAGGCAGCTCTTGATATTAAAGGACCAGTTATTTTATATATTGGAAGAATTGCCGCCAATAAAGATGTTGGAGAAATAATAAAAGCTTATCATTTAGCCAAAAAAAATAATAATTCTCTTAATCTAATTGTTGGAGGAAAACCCGATTTCCAGATGCAATCAGTTTATAATAATTGGAAAGCTCAATATAAGGAGATTTATTTTCCTGGGTTAATACCAGAAGAAAAGATGCCTATTTATTATTCAATGGGAGATGTTTTCGTAAACTACTCACATTCCTCAGAAGGTTTTGGCCTAACTCCAATAGAAGCAATAGCTTGTGGAACACCGGTTATCTGTTCTTCATTAAAAGTCTATAAAGAGGTTTTAGAGGATAATGCTGTGTTTGTTCCTCCAAAAAGACCAGAAATGCTTGCAGAAAAGATTATAATGTTATTGAAAGACGATAATAAACGAAGAAAATTAACTCAAAAAGCGCTAAAATTTATTGAACGCTATAATTGGGATAGTGTAGGACAAAAGCTTGAGAAAGTTTATTATAAATTTTTAAATCAATAATTTTTTAGATCTTTAGTTTATCCAATACATATTTATAACATATCTCATTGGGATTTTCATACTTCTCAATTTTTTCTCGAAAAGATAAATTAAAACGATCCGTAAAATTTTCTTTACTTAATACATCTATAGCTTCTCTAATTATTTCTTCATTCTTTTTAGCATGATTTAATGGAAATCCCTCTTCAATTAAAAATTTTTCTTGGGGGGCGGTGGCTCCTGGAAAGAATTCTATACTCGGAACATTTAGGAGACTTGATTCTCGTACGATTGTTCCTCCTCCACTGATTACCAAAGCACTAAAAAAGCATAAATCTACTAAATGAGGGAGATATTTTGTCAATGATACATTTGATTTTTTTATAAATCTTTCCAGATTTTTTTTTAAATACTTATATTGTTTGTTTGTTCTTACTAATAAAAAATAATGAAATTCTGGAAAAAACTGATATATTTTGGGAAAAAACTTCACAATTTTGGTTTCTTCCTCGCTTAATTTATCAATAAAATAACTAGCAAATGAAGGCTCCGTTCTAATTATGATATATTTACCTTTCTCCATATTAAATTCTTCTAAAACCTTTTCATTGGGTGTATATGCCATGAGCCAAGCTATCTCGTCAATTCCGTTATATTGAATCAATTTATTTGGCTCAGCATGAAGTTTAATATACCAATCTTTTGGAATACATTTAGGTACAATTATTTTGTCTAGAAAAGGAAAAATTAACTTACAAACATGTTCGTTCCTAGGTTCATCATTATAACCAATAGAGGGTAGTCCCAGTCCATAGGAAATACGAGCTCCCTCAACCGAAGAGAAAGTAATAAAATAATGTGGAGAGAATTTTTTCACAATAGGAAATAGTTCATTCAATCTATTTATGTAGGCTTTTAACTTAGATTCTAACTTAGCTCCTCCATGCATTCCAACTTTCTTATAAATTATAGAATAGTCATCTAATATTCTAAACGTTGAATCATAATCACGAGCTGTAATTAATAATTCTAGATTCTTTATTTTTTGAAATTTTTTAATTAAGGGAAAAAACATAATCGCTGTTTTAGGCTCTTCAATGTCTATCCATATTTTTCTTTTTTTCATTCTTTATCAATCAATTATCTATTTATTCCAATCTTTGGGTACTTTTTTTAAAATACGTGCGGGATTTCCAACAATTATATCATCTTTTCCTGTATTTTTGGTAACCACAGCTCCAGCACCAACCATAGTTCCCTTTCTTATTTGAAGCCCTGGAAGGATCACTGAATTTGCTCCCAATGAAACATCATCCTCTATGATTGATCCTTTCAATTTATATTCCTTACGCTTCATATATTTATCATTTGTTAATTTTGAAAAAGGACCCATAAATACTGAGTCTCCTATTTCAGAGAATAAAGGGATATATACCCCTGTCTGAATACTTACTCTCTCACCTATTTTAGTCTTTCCATCGATAACGCAATTTGTTCCAATAAGTGTAGAATTTCCAATGGTTGTTTCTTCTCTTATTAATACATTATGTCCCGTTTGACAATCATTTCCCATTTTAACATTACTGTAGATAATTGTATTAGCACGAATTTTACAATTTTTTCCAATAGTTATCTTTCCACCTCGAAATTCCCTTATAGAGCTTTTAGATTCTATTATTCCGTTTAATTCTTCAGTGGTTGGATGACCTATAATACAATTTTCACCAATGTATGTACCGGATTTTATTTTTACATTCCCATATATTTTAACTCCTGGAGAAATATATACATTTTCTGAAATGATTACTCCATTACCAATAATTACCATTTCATCTAAAAATGAATCCTCACTGATCTTTGAGTTTGAATGAAAGTTTTCTTCATTACTTTTTTCCATACGGATCACCTTATTTTAAATTTTAAAAAAATAAGAACTTTTTATAATTTTGAGCATCTACATGGGTTACTTTTACATTTTTTACATTTATCCGGATATTTTTCTTTTAATGCTGTTTCTAAATTAATCCCTAATAAATTTGCTAATGAACAAGTCCACGCAATAACATCGGATAATTCCTCTGCTATATCAGATTTATTAATTTTCTTTTTATTTAAACAATTTGCTATTTCTCCAATTTCTTCGATTAACCAAATAAATGTCTTATCCAATCCTCGCTTCTTATCTTGATGAATATAAAGTTGTCTCATTAACTCTTGAAATTTGCTAATCTTCATTCTTAACAATTTTATAATGATTTTAGACTGGTAAGAGGTTAACCTCCTCCCCCGCCACCACCTGCTAGTGGGCTAAATATGAGTGCAAGAACATCTAAATGAGCTAAAAGAACCACCAGAATTAAAGATACGGATAAAACAACCGCCATTATCGGGCTTACTTTTATTCCGATGGAGCTATCTTCAAAAAATCTCATCAGACCAGCTCCTCCCATAGGCATTGGAGCGTTACCAGATCTTCTTTTTGAGCGCCTAGACCTATTTCTAGATGACATAAAATTAATTTGAATTTTTTATTATAATAAATTTTAATGAATAATAGTATGTAATAAATTCGAAAATTAAAATTTTATCTAATTAAATGGGAAAGTTGATAAATTTTTATAATTATTTTAATTACATAAGGTAATTTAATAACTAAAAGTTATTTTTATGTCAAAAAAAAGGATTTACTCAATTATTGTCTTAATTTTGGTCTTTACTTCATTCATTTTTGTAATTTCTCCAACTATATATAGACCAAATCGTTCGAAAGATACCACGGTAGAAAATTTAAACGTCTCAGTAGATCTTGAAGGAACTGAAAATGTTATTGTAACCGATCTCTTTAAGAGAGTTAACGTAAGTAATCATGGAGCAGTTAGCATGAAAGAATATTTGAAATTCGAGAATCAAAACGATTATCCCGTTAGTGTGGTTTATGTTGGAATACCTAATAACAGATCCAATGATTTACTATCTTATTCTGCAACGGGGGAAAACGGAGAGACACTTGAAATGAAGAGAACAAATTTAATTTTAGAGGAATTTGAACTTTTTAGTGTATACTTGAATAGTCCAATATTACCTCATCAAACGAGAAGAATAATCTTCTATCACACCTACCAAAATTTACTAGCATATCCCAAAAAGGAACAAATATTATATATGGATTTTGTCTACTCTCTCATTCCTTATAAGGTTAATGGTGAAATAAGATCAATATTTAGACTGCCAAGTAGTGCTCAAGTAGCTAGTTATGACTGGGGACAAGCATTTCCTCCAACACAAGTTGGAGTATTAGTAGAATATGATCTTGGGGAACTTTTATCGATTAATGAACTTGATCCATTTCTTGAAAATTTGGAAGAAAAAAAATTAGTAACAATATTATACAACGATACAAAAGCCACTAAAATAGAAATAAATGATCTTAATCGAGAAATTCGCATCTCACCTTGGGGAACAATAAAAATTAAAGAAGAATACTTAGTTCAAAATTATGGGTCGATCCCACGAAACTTTATTGCCGTAGAAATCCCTGGAAATGCCAAAGGTATTTATGTGTATGATGATTTAGGTGAAATAAAAGGAACAGAAATACGAGAAACCTCTAGAAATACTACTGATGTACGATTAAACCTTGCAGAGAATCGAATAACCCTTAATCCCGATTCAAAGTTTGAATTTATTATTCAATATTCCTTACCATTCGAAAAATACTCCTCCGCAGATTGGTTCAGACAATCCATTAATATAAACGTTCTCACTGCACAATTCGAATTTCTTAATACAAGGCAAACTACCAAAATTTATTTACAAGGAATAACAGAGATTACTTATTTAAATGAGTTACCCGATTCTATTGAAAAAACACAAACTGAAACGATCCTCGTTTATGATTTTAATGATATTGGTCCTGTGAATAGAAAAATAATACAATGTACCTACATAATCGATATCTTTGATTTACTTTTAAGACCTATTTTGTTTATCCTATTATTCGCCTCGATTAGTACAATACTTGTATTATATATTAAAAGACGCATGGAAGGAGAAGTTCCCGTTTCATTTAGAAGAGATAATATTCCAATAACTGAGATCAGAGAATTTTGTTCTCTTTATGATGAAATGAATGCTCTTGTTTTGGAAATGAGAAGGGCAGAAGAAGAGGTTAAACGAAAGAAAATTTCAAAGAAAAAATATCGAAATATCATTGATAAAAATAATTCCCGTATTGAACAAATTAAAAAAGAACTTAAACCATTCAAACAAGAACTCATTGAAACGGATGAAACCTTTAAGAATATTGTTAAAAAGTTAGAGGTTTTAGAAGCAGAGAGAGTCAGCATTGACGATGGGTTAAAATTACTCCAAACTCGATATCGCCAAGGAAAACTTCCTTCAAAGGCAGCATATGAAAAACTTCTAAACAACTTTCTAAAAAGGAGAAAGAAAATAGACCGAACTATTGATAAATTAATACAACAACTGAGAAGTTATCTTATTTAACTATTATTTTATTTATTTTAAATTCTTATTGGTGTTAAATGATGAAATTATGGCTCTTCGATATTTTAGCATGTCCAATAGATAAATATTATCCCTTAGAATTATACATTTTTTCAATTGAAACACAAAAGAAAGCTCTTCTTTCTTTTATTAAGATTTTTCAAAAAAGAAATTTGGAAGTAATAAAAGAAAGTGGGATTATGCAAATTATCAAAGAAAAAAATAACTTTTTCATTAAAGATTCCATAATTGTGGAAAAAACTCAAATAAAAGAATATTTGGAAAAATTGCTCGAAAGTATTGAAGAGTTTGAGAACATTAAAGACATGTCAAATATGGAGTCTTTTGATAAAAGCTTAGATATTATAAAAAATCATATTAAACCGACTCTCTCCTCCTATTTTGAGGAAAAAAATTATGACTCTATTGAATCAATCCACCCTGAATTATATTTTCTCAATAAAGTTAAATTAAATATCGAAATAGAATCTGGTTTATTATTCTGTGAAGAATGTAAAAGATGGTATCCAATAATAGAAACTATTCCACAGATGTTACCTGACGAATATAGAGACAAGGAAAAAGATCTACAATTTTTAAAAAACAATAAAAATTTATTAATTGATAAATTAATAGAATTACCTCTAAAACCATATGATCTTTAAAAAAAATATTAATATTGGAGCCCGGTGGTGTAGCGGCCAAGCATTTGGGGCTTTGAACCCTGCGACCACGGTTCGAATCCGTGCCGGGCTATCA
>CAZZIC010000170.1:0-4354 GCA_964653985.1 uncultured archaeon
AGATTCCGATACTTTTTTTTTATTTTCTTCATACGTTTCTGATTTTTGTTCCAATCATATCCACCGATTCGGGATTGAGACTTGAAATGGATAAGATTATTATCATTATCAAAATAAAATTCAACATCATCCTTGAATCTAAATAAGAATGTTGTAAAAAGTGAATGGATGTAATTTTCTGTTTCCTCTAGAATTTTTGTTCGAGACATCGAGTTAATAATTTTCAAAATATTTTTCTTAGCTTCTTTAAGAGAGCCTTCAAACGTGATTGGTTCCATATAATGAGTATCATCATCCTTCGGTGCTTGGCTAGATACGCAAACGTGTCTTTTAGGACACGGATAAAATTTTCCCTCTTCATAAAATCCTACCTTTCGCTCTTCACTTGGCATATTTTCACCTTCATTATCGTTATTATTTTTAAGGAATATAAGTCCCTATTTATACCTTATTTCTTCAAAATATAAATTTCTACAAGAAATCATACAATTAGAATTTTAAATCAGCCTATTCAAATTGTTATATTATTGTAATTAGGTGAACACCAGTGTCTTGGTAAACCGTTTGATATATCTCTTTAAACTTAAATTAAATATTATGAAATACATTAATAACCTTGGCAATAGTTATCCCAACTCTTTATAGGGACGAAATTAAAGTACACCTATTTAATTATTTCTTTTTAAGAATATTTCTGCCCAATAATATTTTCATTTATATAATAAACTTTAAAATTTTAATTAGCCATATACTTTTATAAACATTAAAAAAATTTTGAATAATTTAAAATTTAAATAACAAATTTGGTGGAATCATATGGGACTAAAATTAGCTTCAAGTTTAGCAATAACCGCGTTATTTGCGTTAGTTTATGCCATAGTATTCTTGATTGGTATCTGGTTTTTACCTACTAATATGTTTGGACTCCTTTTAATGGTTGGATTCACTGTCTTAATCATTTTATTTCAATACGCCATCTCACCTTATATCATAGGCTGGATTTATGATATAGATTGGATGTCATATGAAGATTTCAAAAGACGTTATCCTCATTTAGGAGAAACTCTTGACAGAGTAATTTCTTTACAAAACATAAAAACACCAAGAATGGGAATTATCCACGACTTAAATCCGAATGCCTTCACTTTTGGACACACGAAAAACAATGCTAGAATCGTCCTAACTAAAGGTATCTTAGAATATTTGGACGATAAAGAGCAACAAGGAGTACTAGCTCATGAATTAGGACATGTGGTACATTCAGATTTCATATTAATGACAATCGTGTTTGCAATTCCTATAATTCTGCTAACAATTGCGAGATGGGCTTATTATTCGACTTTATTTTCACGAGGAGGAAGAGATTCCGAAGGTGCAGCCTACTTTAGAATTGCAATGATTGCAATCGCAGTCTTATCATATATCGGATATTTCGTTGGATACTTGCTCGCACTTATAGTCAGTCGAATTAGAGAATACTATGCGGATGAACACTCAGCCGATGTCTTAGATAATCCTAATGCTTTAGCAACTGGATTAGTAAAGATTGCCTATGGCTTGGTGAGAGACACAGGAGGAGATATTGAGGAAAGAAATAAATCGAAAGTTCGTGCCCTAAAAGGTTTGGGAATCTTTGATCCGTCGCAAGCAAAAAGTTTAGCCGTAGAGTCAGTAGGTCGTTCTGGTGCGCAATCTGTAGAGGCAATACAAGCTGCAGCGGCATGGGATCTTTATAATCCATGGGCAAAGTACTATCAAACCTTTAGTACACATCCACTTCCCGCTAAGAGAATTCAACGCTTAAACGAATTAGCTCGAGAAAAAGGCATAAAACCCGAAATCGATCTTTCCGGAGCAGAAGAGATTAAGCGAAAACAAGCTGGAAGATCTCTTATGGGCGAATTTCTTACAGATCTTACCGTAAAATCATTACCCTCTTTGATCTTTATCTTGTTTGCAGCTTTCTCCGTAGTATGGCTTTTCAATATCGTAGGTTTCTTGACATTTCCTATCATTAGTACAATAACTATGACTCAAATGATATTACTATGGGCGATCGCATTTTATATCATAGCATTCGGAACAATCATCAAGACCAAATATATGTACCGAAGCGGCTTCCAAAATAAGAAAGTCGTCGATTTAATCATGAATGTGAAAGTGTCTCCTGTAAGACCTGAACCTGCCATAATTGAAGGAAAAATAATCGGAAAGGGAATTCCCGGCTATTATATCAGCGATGATCTCTTCTTTAGAGATGAGACTGGGCTTCTTTATGTGGATTATAGGTTTGGGTTATCAATAGTAGACTTTTTCTGGGCCATCCTCAGAGTACGAAAATTAATCGGACAGAGAGTAAGGATAAAAGGATGGTATAGACGAGGTCCAAGTCCTTATATACAAGTTGACACGATCGAAACAATGGATGGACATCGCTATAGAAACTATTCGAAACATCTTAGATATATCTGGACTGTACTTGCCTTTATCATCGCGTTCGTAATCTTTTACTTCTGGTTAAGCGTATCAGGGATACTCTAAAACTAAATCTATTTTTTTAATTTATATCTTTACTTTTACTTTATCTCCATTTTGTCTTATCTCTAAATTATCTTATGTTCATTTTACTTTATCTTCATTTTAGGTTAATACATATGAGGAGTTATCTAATTCAATAATGATTGATGTTCCATTAATTATTAAATCATAACTGCTCTTAATCAACCTCTTCACCATTGCTTTTTTATAATCGTAAAAAATTAATTACTTTCGTGCCTAAAGATATTAAGTCAATATTAAAAATTTATATGACTACCAATTGATAAAACTTATTGAACTGAGTCATGAAAGTAAAAGATAAAAAAGTGGAGCTCCTTTCTCCTCTGAAAAACGTAAAGTCTTTAACTGCTATTCTTAATTATGCCGATGCGGTTTATTTCGGGATTGAATCCCTTAACATGCGTCGTTTTTCCGATAATTTTCAGCTGAAAGAGTTGCCTTCAATTGTTAAAAAACTTCATGAAAAGAATATTAAGACGTACCTGACAACAAATGTTATAATCTATGATAATGAATTTGAATTGCTCGAAAAGATATTATCAAAGGCCTCTGAAGCGGATATTGATGCGGTTATCCTTCATGATCTCGGAGCCATCGAATTGGCAAAAGATTACAATCTGAATTTTCATATTTCAACTCAAGCAAACATTTCTAACCTCAAGTCTGCTCGATTTTACGAGACCTTGGGAGCAGAAAGATTAATCTTGGCTCGCGAATTATCTCTCAAACAGATAAAATTTATCAAGCGTAATCTTACTACCGCTGAAATTGAGACTTTTGTTCATGGTGCTCAATGTACCTCGATTTCGGGCAGATGTTATTTCTCAGCTGAGATATGTGAGTCTCAAAATTATTCAGCGAATCGAGGAAAATGCGTCCAACCTTGTAGAAGGAAATGGACGGTATATGATGAGGAAAATAATGAATTTCTCTACGATGGGACGTTTTTTATTAACACCAAGGATCTCTGTATGATTGAATATATCCCTCAACTCATAGAAGCTGGGATTGATGCTTTTAAAATTGAGGGTCGAATGAGGGATCCAATCTACATAGAAGAGACTACACGTTGCTATAAAGAAGCTATAGATGCATATTACAACGGAGATTTCTCTGAAGATAAAGTTAATAACTGGAAACAACGGTTAAGCAAAGTATACAATAGAGGTTTTTCTACCGGATTCTATTTTAACATGCCAAAGGGAAGCGAAATTGAACGAGAAAAAGCAGGAAATATTTCAAACTACAAAAAAACTCAAATCGGAAAAGTTTTATCCTATTTTCCAAATAAAAAAGCTGCGAAAATATTACTTAGGAAAGGGCAAATTAGAGTAAATGATGAGATTTTTTTCATAGGGAGCGGAAGAAATACCTATTTACGACAAAAAGTCTCATCAATTCAGATTAAACAAAAAAGAAACCTAACGGAGACTCCAATTGCATCTAAGGATAATAAAGTTGTTGTAGGAATTCTCGTAGATTCTCCCGTTAAAAAGAATGATAGAGTTTATAAATTGAAAATGAGAGGTAAAATTTCTTAGAATATTTAAATCCATTTCTCTATAACTTCTTTATTATAATATATTTGTAGTTTTGAATAGATTTCTTCCCATATATTATCCGTTTTTCTTTTCCAAATCTTTCGATGAGTTTTCACCCGAAAGGAAGGTCGAAAGATCTCTCATCATCCCGTCCACATTAAAAACTTTCTCCGGGTCATCTTGCTGGGAAAAATTTTTTAGTAATCGCCCCTTTTCCCTCTCTTTTTCTGCTCCGTTTTCTGCTCCGTTTTCTG
>CAZZIC010000170.1:4454-8953 GCA_964653985.1 uncultured archaeon
TTTTCTGCTCCGTTTTCTGCTCCGTTTTCTGAGTTCCTTTTTCCATTCAGCGTATAATTACATATTATATCCCCTTTTTTTTCAGCTTTGAAGTTTCCGCATTTCTTTTTACACATATCGATCTCAACATAGAAATTCCAGTACGGACACTCAACCATTTCCACTAAGCGGTCTAATTTTACCTTATTCTTTTTTATTTTCATATTTCCCCGCTGTTATTTCTCTTCAAAAACCTATTAGAAAAATAAGTAGAGTGTCTATAAATATAATCTTCTTATATTTTTAAGGCAATTTTAGTTGCTAATAATGAATAATGCAGTTGAATGGAATCTAACCAACGGGATAAGTAAATTGGAAAATCTAGAGGTGTCTGTTTTGTATCTTTTAAAGGATAATAAAAATTAACAAAAGAAATATAAATATCTACGAAATAGGATTTTATTATAGATAATAAAAATTGAGCGATTTCTTTTTTGAAATTAATTATCGAATAAAGATCAAGGAAGGATATGAAAAATTTGTCAGTTCTACCTTTATTCATCATGATCCCAACTTTAAGGGTACGTGGGAAGCCTTTTTAAATGCAATGAAGTGAATGATGTTATGGAACAAAAAGTTTAATCTCCTTCAAACCACCAATCATTTATATAAGCATTTGATTTAAAGAGTAATCCACAATTAGGACAAGATTCCTGAAATTCAGCGGGTTTAGTTTTATATCTTTCAGCATTATAACTTATATCTTGCTGAAAACTAAAATCACTATCACATCTTGAGCATGTTGTTTTAAATTTAAAAGTATATACAATATTATCTTGATTTTCACTAATCTTCTTATAGCCTAGGAAAATCAAGGGAATTCCATTTCTAAAAACCGGCTCATTTAAGGGAATATTTATAAACAAAGATAATATTTCATCTAAAGATTCGCTTCTAAGATCTTCTGTTTCTTCTTCGAAAAACTTAGAAATAAACAAATCAAACTCATCCTTATCATCCAAAGGAGCATTACTTATTGGTCCAATATCTAATCTTGCCTTTAACGTTCTAAAAAATTCTTTTCCTTCAGAAGTAAGATCATATATATCATTATGTTGATGTTTTTTTTCAGCGATCTCTTTTGCTAAGCCAAAATTACATAAAGTATTCCAAGCCTTTCCTCTATCTATAAAATCTGGTAATTTGAAGCTTGTTCCTTTCTTCGAGATAATTATCATAAGATAGAGCGCATAGGGATGGTTTTTAATATCGTTCCAAATGTTATCGTAATTTATTGTCTAAATCCCTCAATTTTTGAATCAATCTTATAGTAAAGTTATCATTATTTATTCTTATTATTTTTATTATATTCCCTTCCTTTTAATAAAATGAATTTTAAGATTTTCTGTTTTTAACTACAAGATCTTAATACTAAGGATATTTCCTAAAAAACCCCTAAAAATTCTTCTTTATAGTGAAGATATTTATATAGTTAAATTCATATATTAATAAAGAAGAAACAATTATTTAGAATTAGTAATTTTTATTCGTTATAACGAATGGAAATCAAAATATAAAGTGGAAAGAAAATGAAGAGAAAACCAATTAATATTATGGCTGCATTAATAAATGCCTTAAATTCATACCAGAAGGATCAGAGTTATTCAATTAATCAAATCCATGAAGAGACTAATTTGCATTGGAATACCGTACATGATTATATTAAATTGATCAATTTGGTAAAATATTATGCCCCTGACTTAAATATTGATAATGAGACTAATGAAGTAATTATAAATAAACAGTCTCCTTACTTTAGAAACTTAGAGAAACAAGAACAACTTATATTACATCTCTTCCTTTCTAAAGCCTTTAATAAAAAATCTGCTCTGAAAAAAGAGAAGATTCATTTTAAAAATGGTTCCAAACTAAATAAAGATGTTTTATCCAGAAAATTCATTGAATTTACCTCTGATGGTGCTCTCTATCTTACATTAAATGGAAAATTCAAAGCTCATGGAGTGCTTTCATCTGTTTATGAAAATATGGTTGATTTTATAGACAATAAAGCAAATCCTAAAGAAAAACCCGATAATACTTGGGTCCTAAACTTTTATGAAGATGATCACTCATCATACCTAAAAAAGAAAAAAAAGTATCAAAAATGTGTTTCTGAACGGAAGAAAGAAAAAAGCCTCTCAGAGAAATCTAATTATATAACTGTATTTGAGGAATTAAAAGGATCCACAAGGCGATCTTCTATTGATATTAGCACAGAAAACATTGCTTAAGCCTTAAGCGATTAAAAGTGATATATAATGAGTCTTCAAGTTAAACAAGGAAGTCCTTTCCTTTTTGGAAAAATTAAATATAAAACCAAGCCAATTTTTGACCTCGATAAAATTGAGGAACATAACAGCATAAGAAATTATTTACATGAAAAGTTAGATTTGTTGGTTCCCGCTCCTTATATAAAAGCACCAAAAAAAGGAACGATTCTCGGTGATATTAAAGAAACGATTAGATTCAATAATACTTTCTTCATTTCGGAGAAGGTGAAAAAGGTAGAGAATCTTTTGGATGATATATCCCTCGGAATTGGTGAGAAAGGATATTATTATGATATCAATTTAAAGCCGCAAGAGTTTGAGATAAAAGAACTTAAAAATAAGCTAAGAAACTTAATTACAATAATTTCTGAGTTGGAAGGAAAATTGGAAAATGAATTAACAGAGTGTTATTATCCTGATCTATTCGACCAAGAGAAAAAAAAATTTTTTGAGATTTCAAATTTTCAAGCAAACATCGAGGAAAATGCGTATTTGCAAAATAAATTTTCTCCTTTGTATTCAATGGTAGAAATGATAAATAAGCAAAGCGATGTTATAGTCGAAGAGGGGCAAAATTTCGCACTCCCCGAAATCACAATTGATCTGTACAATGATTTTATTTTTGAATCGATCGATCTTTTTAAAGAACGTGCTAAACCTCTTTTCGATCAAAGATTTTTTAGACTAAAAAAATTACTTTCAAAAGAAAAGATTTGGTCCATTTCCTCCCGTGGAATCCCCCTAAAAACAATTGTCGCAATTTTTTCCCTTATCTTTAAATAATTTTTACTCCTTTTCTAAGGCAAATTTTATCCAAATTTTATGAATATCTTTCTGAACGCTATTTCTAGAACTATAAAATTTTATAATACTAATTCCCACTGCGTAATAAAGAGACAAAACCTGAGTTTCTATATAAAAAGATTTGTAATTCTCGTTTTTAAATCATGGAGTTTCAATTTTCTTTTCTAAGAATTCATTTTTTTACAGTAATGGTTTCCCCTTTTCAATTTTGAACGGATGGTTCTTTTAAAAGGAATACAACTCGCATTTTAAGATAAGATTTTAATAATATAATATATCTACTATGATCGTAAGAATAATGGGAAAGGAAATTTGGATTCTTCAAAAAACATTGGATTTCGCCCTCAAACCTTTTTAAAAAGAAGAAGGTTTACCTACTTCCCCTTAAAAATCGAAAGGGTTCACCTTTCCTTTCCCTTTCTCTTCCTTTTATCATTCCCGTATAACATTTAAAATAGTGGTGCGATGGTTAGAAGGTTTCTAAGTGAATCTTCTATCATGTCTCCTCGAAAGGAAGGAGGATGATAAATAGACATCCTTCAGATGGGACATTTTTTATGCGGTCTTCAATCCAAACCTTCCCTCCAAGCCATTCGATAATTTGTTTGACCAATAATAATCCAAGCTCGGTACGCTTAAACTCTTTATTTTCTTCAAATTCAGTATTAAACATCTCATCCTTTTGGCCCTCTGGAATCGTTCTCACCTTATTTTCGAATTCAACCCTAACGTATGGTCTATTTTTTCTTTCTACGATTGAAAGATGTATGGTTAATTCAGTTTTAGATGATTTCTTATGTGCAATTGCATCCAGAAGGATATTTTTAAAAACTTTTGTGAGAAACGGGCTACCGGGAACAGAAATGTCCTTTCTTTCCGCCTTGAGGGGAATTTCCAAGGTGTCTTTTCCATATCTTTTAAGAAGAGAGGATCTTAATTCCTCGAACGCCTTATAAATATTTATCTTGTGAGGCGAGATTTTGGACTCTTGTAGGTGAGAAAGGGAATTTACATTAGAAACCAGATCTTCCCCTCTTTTAACCTGCTCGTAAATGATAGAAAATAACTCATCGACTTTTTCTAAGAGTTGAGCTTTTTTCTCAATTGGGTCTTGTCTATATAGCGTATACAAATCTACGGTAGAGAGAATACTCTGGAGGATATTACTGATATCATGGGAAAAAAGGTCTTTAAGAAAACGGGTATTCTTATACGCCTTTCGATATAGTTTTTCGGAAGTTTTTAACCTTCTTTCCATTTCCTTTCGTTGGGTAATATCATAAAAAATAAGTTGGAAAAACGATTCATCATTTAGAGTAAGGAGAGAGGAGTTTACCATGGAAATACGAGCTCATCCAGGTGCTTGAGGAAAGTTTCCATCTTCTC
>CAZZIC010000171.1:0-8854 GCA_964653985.1 uncultured archaeon
TATTGAAAGAGAGATTCAAATCTTCATTTAAACGTAATTTTTCTTGATATGCTAATGATTAATAGACCAGAGAGGATAATTGAACTCATTAACAAGATCTCGAGAGGAATTCCCGGGATTTGAGGTAAATAATATCTTGAAAGTTCGTGATTCGAATCAAGAATGAATATATCCGGCCCATTTTCCATTAGAATAATCTGAATATAATAAATCTGAAACTCTTCAGCTGTATAACTAATCGAAGGATTTTCACTTAAATCATATATCATGGCTTTTTCATATATTTCAGGGTTAACAGACCCATTCGGGAAAATATGAGATTTAATAATTCTTTCATCGAATAAAAATAGGGTAAAATCACCATTCTCATAAGGAGTTAATTCAAGATTCAGTTCATCGCCTTCATTTAAATCTACTAAATAATAAACGGTAAACGAGTTTTTTATCTTTTCTTTATATTCATACGCAGAAACATTAATCACAGGAAACAAAATGAATCCAAGTAGAATTATTAAGAGAAATTTTCTATACTTCATTTTTTCATACAATTCTATATACTATATTCAATCGAAATTAATAATATCTAAATAACCATTAAAGATTAAAATTTTTCTTATTCTATAAATAATGCTTTGTTAATTTATATATAGACTCAAACGCTTATAATAGTTGGAAAAATAAAAACTAATAGAAATTTTTTTCTATTATCGCTTGCTCTTACTACTAAGGTTGATCATAAAAATTTAATTCTACATATAGAGAGATGAGGATTATTTGATTCTAAAAAATTTACGCTTCGAAAAATATCATGGGCTGGGAAATGATTATATAATTGTAAATGATTTAGCTTATTCCGTTCCTAAAGCATTCAAATCCAAATTAGCGCTTGAATTGTGTGAACAACATTTTTCTATTGGTGCAGATGGATTGATTTTTGTAATGAATTCAGATAAAGCAGATATTAGAATGAGGATATTCAATAATGATGGAACAGAAGCAGAGATGTGCGGTAATGGCATTCGATGTTTTTCGAAATATGTTTACGAGAATGAAATCATTAAAAAACCTCAAATTTCTATTGAAACCCTAAAGGGGATTCAAAATGCGAAACTTAGTATTAAAGACGATCTTGTAGAAACGGTTGAGATTAACATGGGAACCCCTATCTTAGAATGTTATAAAATCCCCGTTGAACTTGATAAAAGGAGATGTATAAATGAAAAAATAGTTTCCTTAGATAAGATTTTCTCATTTACAGCAGTATCAATGGGGAATCCGCATGCGGTAATTTTTGTAGAGGAAATTCCCGATGATAATGATTTAAATAAATATGGATGTAATATTGAATCGAAAAAGGTATTTCCAAATAAAATTAATGTTGAATTCGTAAAAGTTATATCTGAGTCAGAATGCATTATGCGAGTATTTGAACGAGGGGTGGGAATAACAAATTCTTGTGGAACGGGAAGTTGCGCAACAGTGGTTGCAGGAGAAATATTAGGACTTTTTGAAAAAGATGCTCCAGTTACGGTTCATAATGATGGAGGCGATTTGATTATCACTTATACGAAAAGTAATAATTTATTAATGGAAGGGCCTATTAAGAAAGTATTTAGTGGAGTAGTGGAAAATTTAAAGATTACTTGAGTATCAGTTTTGTTATGATTAAAAAAAATTATTAAAATTATTAATATATACGAAAGAATTATGAAATATAAAGATTGGTTAGCTAGAAAAGACTTAGAATATAAGGATGGCATCCTATTTTTTAGCGATATGAATATGAACGAAATAGCGGAAAGATATGAAACTCCTTTCTATATTTTAAATGAAAATGGAATTAGAAAAAGATATAGAAAAATCAAAGAGCTTATTGATTCAGAGTATGAGAGGAATGCTATACACTATGCTGTAAAAGCAAATTCTAATATCGCAGTATTAAAGATCTTACATTCCGAGGGCGCTCACTTTGATTGTACATCAAAGGGAGAGATGTATTTTTGTTTAAAAGCGGGAATTCCCTCAAGTAAGATATTATTCACAGGGAATATGCTTTCTGATGACGATTTAGAATTCGCAGTGATCAATGACATTAAAATCAATCTTGATAGCATCAGTCAACTGGAACGTTTAATTAAAATTCACAATACACACCACAAAGATAAAGATTTAATTTCCTTTAGGGTTAATCCCGAATTTGGAGCCGGTCACCATGTCAAAACTATAACTGCGGGAAAAGAAATTAAATTTGGAATATTGGAGCATCAAGTACTAGAAGCATATAAAAAAGCATTAGATGCCGGGTTTAAGAAATTCGGTATCCATCAACATATTGGCTCTGGAATAATAGACTCAGGAGACTTTGAAAAGGCGACGGATAAATTTTTAAATATTGTTCAGAAAGTAAAAGAAAGGTTAAACATAAAATTTGAATTCATAGATTTCGGGGGAGGATTAGGCATACCATATAAGCCTAGTCAAGAGCCATTAGATTTGGAAAAATATAAAAATATTGTTCTAGGTAAATTTAAAGATTTTTTAAATCAAGTGGGGCTGGGGAAGCCTTATTTTTTCATTGAACCAGGAAGATTTTTAGTTGCAGAAACTGAAATTCTGATTTGTAAAATTACAACGATAAAAAATAATGGTTATAAATTATTCGCGGGAGTCGATGCTGGGTTCCATACATTGATTCGACCCGCAATGTACGGCTCTTATCATCATATAATTCCTTGTAAGAATTCAAGAGAGAAAAAGAAGGATTATGATATTGTAGGTCCACTTTGTGAATCGGGAGATGTTTTAGGAAGGGAAAGGAAATTATCAAGATTAAACGAGGGAGAATATCTAGCTATATTAGATTCAGGAGCTTACGGTTATTCTATGAGCAGTTCCTATAACGCCAGGCCTAGACCATTAGAATTGATGATTTCTAAAAGTCAGATTTTTGAAATAAGAAAGGCTGAAAAGCTTAAAGATCTTTTAGGATTACAGAAGATCCCCGAGCATCTAACATAAAAACTCTTTCTGTTATAGGACCACTTTGTAATGAAACCTATCTAACTTTTCCAATTTATTTGGAATATACCACAGATTCCTTGAGTGTAGGAACATATACTATAAGAATTGTTTGGTATTCAATTGCTAACAATTCTCATAGCTTAATCAGATTGATAGCGAGTCAAGGAAGTTTAGCACCATCAAGAACCCTAATCGTTCAAGAAATTTCCAGTTAGAGAAATCATATGCTTTTAAATTTTTTTTTATTTTTTAGATTTTACAGTTATTCAAATGGAGCTCCTGAGAATTTAGAAAAAGTAGAAAAGGGTTCATTTAATCCTTCTTTATAAAACAAAAAGAAATATATATGTGAAAAAGCTTTCTATCATAGATAAAATTATAACGAGGAGACTATTTAAGGCTTGGATACCCTTTAATTAGTCTTCATGAAGATATTGGCGAAATGAAATCTACGAAAAATAGATTGATGATGAGACCGATCTGCGCTGAGTTTATAATTTTATCTATTTTCTTAAAAATAGTCTTAATTACAATAGAAAATAAAATTTTAAATATCTAACACTTCTTTTGTGGTATAAACTTTATTCTTCTGAGCATTTGTAATAAATTTAATCGCTTTAATCGCTCCTTCAGCAAAACATTCTCGGTTATATACTTGATGCTTTAATTCAATACGCTCACCTGTACCGCCATATAGCACTATATGATCTCCAACAATATCTCCGGCCCTTACAGCATGAATTCCAATTTCTTTTTTAGCTCCTACTTTCCGCTTATTCGGACCATAGCCTCTTCCAAACTTAGCTATATCTTCAAATGCCACTCCTAATTCCTCAGCTATTTGTTGAGCAATCTTTAAAGCAGTTCCACTGGGAGAATCTTGTTTTCTATGATGATGAGTTTCAATTATTTCGATATCCCAGTCCGACAAATAACTGGCTACTAATTTTGTAAGTTCAAAAAACACATTCATTCCCGTAGACATATTTGGGGAAAGAACTGTTGGAGCCTTATATTCCTCCACCAATTTCTTAATTTCCTTGAAAAACTCATCATTTAGTCCTGTTGTTCCAATTACGCAACGAATACCATTTTTTAGAAGAATTGGACAATTGACTTGAGTGGCTGATGCCAATGTAAAATCAACTGCAACATCAGGATTAGATTCATCCATAACCATCTTTAAATTCTTTATATCTTTGATAATAATCTCACATTTTTTTGAGGAAGGAACGATTTCATCGAGTTTTTTACCTATATTCTCAATATCTAAGGCACTTACAATTTTGATTCCGTCATCCTCTATTGCTAACTTACTGATTAATGTCCCCATTTCCCCAGACGGGCCTAAAACAAGTAATCTTATCAACTTATTTCACCTTATCAAAGAATTTATATTATCTTCATTTTCATTAATAAAGATTTAATTCGTTCTTGATTCTCTTCTAAAGGTGGCGTTAGAGGAAGTCTTAATCGCTTATTCATTAATCCCATTACTTCAGCGGCATATTTAACGGGACTCGGATTCGTTTCAATAAATAAAACTTTAAATAAGTCATATAATTCCAATTGAGTAGATCTTGCTCGAGTCCATTCACCATCTCTCATAGAATTGACAAATTCAACTATTCTATTAGGGATTATATTAGATGCCACACTAATCACTCCTTTACCACCTAATGCCATAATGTGATAAGTCAGAGCATCATCACCGCTGAAGACCATAAAATCTTCGGGAGTTTCTTTAATGACTTGAGTAATTTGATCAATATTACCACTAGCACATTTTATTCCAACAATATTCTCCTTAGAATATGCTAATTTAGAGACAGTAGAGGGGTCTAGGTTTCTTACAGTTCTTCCAGGCACATTATAGAGAATAATAGGTATTTCAACCGAATCTGCGATGGCAGAGAAATGATCTATTAATGAATGCTGCACGGGCTTATTATAATATGGTACCACCAGTAATAATCCGTCTGCTCCTTCCTTTTCAGCATATTTAGAGAGAGAAATAGCCTCCTTAGTAGAATTACTCCCAGTTCCTGCAAGAACAAATGGTTTTCTATCACTGTTCCTAGCTTCTTGAACAGTTGTTCTTATAGCTTGATGATGTTCTTCATGAGAAAGAGTAGCACTCTCTCCCGTAGTTCCCATAGAGAGGAGATGACAGCCATTTTCTATTTGAAATCGTATGAATTCGCGATATTTCTTCTCATCTAAGGAAAAGTCTTCATGAAATGGTGTTATCATAGCTGTTATAACAGAACCATCGAGTTTTTTTAATATTGACATAATATTATTGTATTTAAGGTATTCTTATTTTTTGAATCATTAAATATTTAATTGTTAAAAATTCTTTAAAAGAATTACCAAAATTAATTTTAAATAGTAATCTTTTGATTAAATTTAAGAAATGGTTAAAAGTAGTTTAATAACTTCCTTGATTAAATATTTTGTTGTAAAAAAAAAGTTTTTCTTGTTATCTTTTATGATTTGTTTTATCAAAATAAAAAAGATTAAATAAGCATACCATTATAAAATTATTATATTCATAAACTTAATCTAATATCAGTATACGGTTAATATAAACAGTTTTATCTCAAAATGACATATGATGGTTTTACGCTTTTTTATAAAAATATTTCCTTAGATTTTAATAGCAAATTTATTTCTAGAGTTCAAGAGAAATTATTTTTTTATAGAGTGTTTTCCGCCAACTTTCTCTACTACGAATCTAATAATAAGACTTTGGAGGTTCATTGATTGCCAACTGTGTTTATTGTCGAAGATGATAAATCAATCCAATTGCTTTATAAAAAGTTTTTGAATCTACACGGATTTGAGGTTATGGGAACCGCCAATAACGGAGAAGAAGCAGTAGAGAAATTTAAAAATTTTTCAAAAAAACCGGATATCATATTAATGGATCACAGAATGCCAGTTAAAGACGGTCTCGAAGCTACACAAGAGATATTAAGTTTAAATCAAAATGTTAATGTTATATTTGCAAGTGCTGATAAAACTATAAAGAAAGATGCCTTATCCTTAGGGATTATTGGCTTTTTAGATAAACCTTTTAGTCTTGATAAACTCGTAAATAAAATTAAAAAAAGTTTATCTACGGCTAAAGTCTCCTAATTTCATTTTATCAATTAGTTTTATTCGATGAGTAAATTATGGAAGAGTTCTATTTAGATAAATTCCGGGGAGCATTAGTCGGTTTAACAATAGGAAATGCCATAGGAAAACACTTTAAAGGAAATTTACATGAAGATATTTCTTTAAAACACAGTCAATTTTTAAAGTATGTAAGAAAAAACAGTAAGAAGTTTGATTATCATTCTCAAGATACTCAACTAACACTCCACACTTCAAATGCTTTAATTAAGGGAAAAGGTTATAACGCAGATATTCTGATTCAAAATTTAATTAGGTGGCTTGATGATCTTCCAGAGAATTCGGGATATAATACACAAACTTCAATTAAGAAATTAAAATACGGGATTCCCTTACAAAAAGCTGCCTCCAATTCAGGTGGCAATGGTCCATTAGCACGAATTACTCCAATTGGATTATTCTATAGTAAAGATTTAGTAAAACTTAGAGAAGTAACCATCGCTTCAACCAATATAACCCATTCTCATCCAGCCCCAATAGGATCAGCATTGATTTTTGCTAGAGCTATAGCCTTTTTATTAGAAAAGGAATCTACTAAAGGTTTTTCAATTGATTTATTTTTCGATTCTCTAAAAACCATGATCTCTCACTCGCAGAAAGAAGTATGGGATAATTTAAATAAATATTTAGATAAATTAAAGAAAAATCTCAACCTATCTCTTAAATCGGGGATTATTAAGTTTTCGCAACTAGGTGTAAAAAGTCCATATTTCATTGAAGAATATTTAGGACAAGCGTTTGTCCATCCTTACTCAATAAGTACTATAATTTGTACTTTTTTTATCTTCCTTAAAAATTTACAATCATTTGAGAAATGCATATTTGAATTAGTTATTGCAGGAGGGGCTACTGATTCAGTCGGAGCATTAGGGGGAGCTGTAGCTGGATCTTATCTCGGAGAAAAAGAGATTCCAAATGAATTATTAAGTATTGTAAATAATTATCAAGAAATAAGTGAAAAAGCTGAGAATCTCTTTAGATCATTTCAAAAAAAATATTTAACAAAGTACAATTTTGAAAAGTAATTCAAAATCTTTCGACAAAAATATCAGATATACCCACAATTAAAAGATTTTGAATTAGAAACAAAAAATATTATATATAACTTTATCTAGTTTTAATTTGGATTCTTCAGTATTTATTTAAAATGGTTTTTTAAAGTATTCAAGGGATTTCTTTGAATGAGAGTAAGAATATTCTAAAAGAGGGTAAATCGACAGAAGTTCTGGATTTATTATCCGAACCAATAATAAATTTTGATAAAAACTACGAAATAATTTTTGTTAATACTAGTTTTTGTAATCTGATTGGCTTTAAGAAATCTGAAATCCTAGGGAAAAATTTATTTGATTTAATTTCCAAAAGGAACCATTTTCTTCCTAAGATCGAATTGGGGTTGCAAGCAAATTCAAACAATATGAGTAAAGTGAAAATCAACTTAAATCATAAACTAGGACATGAAATTCCTGTTGAATTTAATATTCCATCCATGAGAAGTAATAATACATCAGATCTATTAGCAATAATAAAAGTTTTCACAGATTTAAGTACTTCAATATCACTCTATGATAAGATAACAGATAAATTTAGTTTCCCTATCTTGCTTTTGGATGTGGGTTTTAAAATAATTACTTTCAATTATAAATTTCTCTCTATAATAGGTTACAAAGAAAAAGAGATAAGAAGAAAAGATCTCTTTAGCCTTGATACTGAGCTTTTTGAAGAAGAGGTCAAGTTGATTGAAAGTTATAGAGATCTCCTTAACAAAAGAAAAACAAAGCCAATTTTAAGTAAGCTAAAACCTAAAGATTCCCCTTCCTTATGGATAAAAATTGAAAGTTCATTAATAACATTAGCAAATAAAACATATATTCAATCTGTTTTACAAGATTTTACCGAACAAAAGAGATTAAAGAGAAAAATTGAGGAAGTGATTAAATTTGAAAATGAACTATTGAGGAGAACTTCTCATGAATTAAAAACTCCTCTCATCTCAATTAAGGGTTTTTCTAATCTTTTATTAGAGCTATATTCAGAGGATTTCACGGAGGAAGTAAGTTCTATATTTAAAGAGATAAACCAAGGAAGTCAAAGGTTGGAGGATATAGTTAATAGCTTATTAGAAACGACATATCTTAATTCTAAAAAAATCATATTCAGTCCAAGCAAAGAAGATCTCGCATTTTTAATCAGATATACTGTAAAAGATTTTAAAGGACTTTATATGAGTCGTGGCATAAAGGTAAAGTTAGATATCCATGAAAAAATGCCAATATATCTCGAAAAAGAGAAGATATATGAAGTGATTTCCAATATTTTTATCAATGCAATAAAATTTAGTCCACCAAATACAAAAATAGAGGTTTCTTCTGAGATTTCAGAAGATTCCTATATTATCTCCATTAGAGACCAAGGAATAGGATTAACTGAGAAAGAAAAATCACAGATTTTTAAACTATTTGGAAAAATCGAAAGATATGGTCAAGGCTGGGATTTAAATGTGGGAGGGATGGGTATGGGATTGTATATTTCTAAAAAGATTATTGATCTTCATAAGGGTAAAATTTGGGCAGAATCGGAAGGAAGAGGTAAAGGAAGTGTATTCTACTTCTCACTTCCAATCAGAGAATGATTTTAATATTATAGCTTAATC
>CAZZIC010000172.1:0-8803 GCA_964653985.1 uncultured archaeon
GAAAGATTAACGTTCCATACAAATCCCATTTTTATTTATTTTATAGATTTTAAATTGAGTGGATTTAAATCTTAATAATCCAAATAATAATATAATGTTGTATTTACCTACAAGTTTAATTTTCATAATTTTCTCAGTGTTCACCTTTATATACACATTAAAGCATCGAGAAATAAAAAAAGAAAAAGGCTTATTCGTAAATGAATTAATTGTAGGGTTCTTGTTCTTAATGGCAGGGATTCTCTATCCTTTTTTATTACAATCACATGTAAGTATTCCTTCCATGAGTTTAAACTTTATGTGGTTATTTACCTCAATATTTTTAGTGATTGAAGTTCTTATTTGGAGCGCTATGATCTCCTATGGCTATCTAAATCATAAAAGAAATGAAAATTTAGATCCTAAGCAACAATATCTGGATTTCTGTGATTCAGTGAAGGATAATTGGAAACATGAGTTAAAGAATGAATTAGGACGAAAATTTCTTCATATTTTCACAGTTTTAGTTATTATTCTTTTTTGGCATATAGGTTCCCTCTTAGAGTTTTTTGGAATATTGGGTCAATACGGTTTGGAGAATTATAGTTTTTCATTTTGGTTAATAATTACAATTGGATATGGATTTGTGGTTATGTTTCAAACTGCAGATTTGGTAAAACTAAATTTTTTCTATACATTACCAAAATGGGCAAAAAAATGGTATTGTAGTGCCATGCGTGAAAAGGAATTGGATACTTTTCTTGCATCCACTCCACTGGTATTAGCTTTTGTTCCTTTTGTGTTTACACCATTTCCAATATTTGTTTCGGTGGCTTTAATAACTACCGTAGCTGACGCTATAGCTTGTCTAGTAGGAAAAAAATACGGAAAGAGAAAATTTACCACAGATTCGGAAAAAACAATTGAAGGATATATAGCAGGGAGTAGCTCAGCGATTTTACTTGTTGTCTTTAGTTTCTTAATTTATTATCCTCTCATGCCAATTTCATTATTAAAGATTATTATAATGGCGATAGTTTCAGGTTTACTCTTTTTTTTTACGGATAAATATATTGAAAAAATATCAGACAATATTGCAAATCCCTTCTTAATTGGATTTGCAATGTGGATTTTTTTAATAATTTAGAATTGATAAATAAATAAGATTTCTGGATAAAAATTAATGGGTTATCCGCCAAAGTAAATATATAAGAAACTAATATCATCTCCATCTTCCAAGCTCTTTTCTAAGAATTTCTCATCTCGATAGTTATTTCCGTTAATGATTATCGAAAGGAAGGAACTTAGCTCATCTTTTTTTTTCTTATCCCAAATGAGGTCTCTAAATTCTTCTCCATATTTTTCAGTAAGGCGTTCTAGAAGTTTATGAAGGGTAATGTTATTTTCTTCAAATTGAATTTTTTCTCTCAATTTTCCCGTAAGTTCATTAAATGGGGGTTCATAATTTAATTGTAAAGAGATCATGAGACTATTCTTCTATATTATTTTATATCCTATGTTAGATAAATCTCTAAAAATATAAAATTTTAATGATTAAAATAAAAATTCTTGAAAAAAAATAAAAAGGAAAATTGTTTTAATGATACGCTCATCCGGATTCATAAGAATTTCATAAGTTCTTTTTTATCTTAAGTTATAAAAGGATAGTTTAGCATAAAATAAATAGAATATAAGAAAAATTGAAGAAGATCCAGTAAATGCTTTTTTACTTAAATCAAACAAGATAAGATAAATCAAAATTGTAGTTTTTATTTAATCTTTAACAAACATATTAAAAAATCTTGATTTTAATGAATGCATAACACATAAAAATTAACTCGCCATGAAAGTTTTTCATATTAAGGAAGAGAATATAAGAGATGCTTGGTTAACAGCTGTCGGAAAAGTGTTATATAAAGGGGATTCCATAAAGACCGAATACGATAACTCTGAAGATCCTCCATCCAAAGATGCTACTGTATTAATTGAAGTTGAAAGACCAATGAGTAAACCGATCAAAAGAAAAGGAAAGCTTTTAAAAATCAAATCAAAATACGGGAATTCCTTTGAAATTTATGGATGTATGGCGGATACATATTTAGTCGGATCAATACAGAGTGGGTATATTGAGGAAATTATTGAAGGGAAGAACGATCATTATATTTGGGATTCTGGACTAAGTTTTCCTTATAGTTATCATGATCGGATTTTTAATTATGCTCCGTATTCTTTAGAAGATACAATCCATAAAAATTATGATTTAAATTTCGTAAATAATGAATTTGTAAAATCTCATCAAAAGTTAAATGAAGCAAATAAAATAGAGGCAAAAGAAGATTCAACAATATGGAGATTAAAGAATGGAATTGAATTTGATTTGGATAAAAGCATTTCCGATCAAGTAAATATCAATAAAATTCCTATAGGAATATTGGAATTTCCCCGAATAAATCAAATTAATTATATTATTGATAAATTGAAGGAAAGTCCTTATAGTAGGAGGGCACAAGCCATTACTTGGCGTCCTCTCTCTGACCCCTTTCATAATGATCCCCCTTGTTTACAAAGGATATATATGAGAATAAAAGATGATAAGCTCATGATGCAAACTACTTGGAGAAGCAGGGATCTTTTTCGAGCATGGGAAGCTAACGTTAATGGGATGATGAGAATTCAAAAAATGGTAGCAGAAGAATTAAATGTTGGAATTGGACATTATGTGGATTTTTCAAACTCGTTGCATATATATGGAAATAACATTCCAGAAGTTAAGGATATGTTGAATAGAATGAGAAACAAGGGAGAGCTTAATGAAGATGTACTCAATATGATGATTGAACATTCAGATTGATTTAGAAGACTAGAAATGACTCTCTAGTTGAATATGCGAGGAAAAATCTTCTGAGTGTTTTGTTCGATTTGGTTTTCTAATTCATCAATCGAAATATTTTTGATTTTAGATATTTTATTTAACACTTCTTTAATCATTGAAGGTTTTCCAACTTGTCCAGAAAATTTAACGGGGCCGTCGCTTTCCAAAAGGATGTGGTCTTTATCTACCAGTTGAATATATTTTTTTACAGGTGGTGAATAATTAATTGCGGGATTAAAGGAAAAATAGTACCCTCGATCTATCCCCTTCTTCATAAACTTTTCTGGTCCAGTATACCAATGAAGATTAACATTAGGAATATCATAGGAGCTAAGGGTTTCAAAGATAAGTTTTTCTGCTCCTTTTGTATGCAAATTTACGGGTAATTGAAATTGCTGAGCTAAGGAGAGCATCTCATTAAAAACTTGTTCTTGGAGAGGATAAAGATCTTTATCTTTAATAAAATGATGATCGAGACCAATTTCTCCGATTCCACAAATATCTTGCTCATGCTTCCGAATAAATTCGATAACCTTGTCTAATTCTACTTCAAGATCTTTATTCATTTTCACTTCTTCCGGATGTATCCCCAAAGCGGGATAAAGAGATGGATATTGCTCCCCTAATTGGATAATTCTTTCTTGACTTGTGACGCTCATTCCTACGGAAATGATCTTTTCAACCCCTTTAGCCCTCGCGTCTGATATTATCTCTTCCAAATTCAAATAAAGATTTGTATGACAATGTATGTCGATAAGCATATACATAACATTCTAAAACTATTTCATATAAACTTTTAGATTATAACTCATTTGGAGCAATCGCTTGAAATTCTGTATTCAAATATAAATTCTAAGAGATTTAAACATAGATAGACTAAGTTCTATAATTTATTAATATCAATAATAAATATTACGATTTAATTTCTAGAAGTGAATGAGAAGATTTGGGTAATACCAATCTTTTATTGGGTGTTAGAAAATTTTAAAAAATCATATTAGTAAAATTAAGATCTTTAAGGTGTAATATATGAGTAAAGACGAAGAGATTAAAAAAAATGTAGTTGAACATCTTTATTGGGATAGTCGTGTAGATTCATCTGAAATTAGTGTTTCTGTTGACAATAGAGAGGTGACTTTAAAGGGTACGGTGCCTCTTTTTTCTTCTAAGGGTGCCGCAGCTTCTACCGCTTGGGGTGTAGAGGGAGTAGTAAATGTAGAAAATATGATTTCGGTAGAATTTCCTCCATCGTTTGAAATTCCTTCGGACTCAGAAGTTAAATCAAATATAGATACTTCTTTAATGGTTAATTCAATGGTTGATCCATCTAACATAACAATCACTGTCAATGAAGGAATTGCGAATTTAGAGGGCTCCGTTGAATCATACTGGGAGAAAATTAAAGCTGAAGATATTTCTGCTGGGATCACAGGTGTAGTAAATGTTCTTAATAAATTATCTGTGGTGCCTACTGAACGTATTTCCGATCAAGTTATTGCTGATGATATCACGGCTGCAATCACTCGGAATTTCCGGGTTAGTATAAAAAATATAAATGTGAAAGTAGAGAATGGAGTAGTTACTTTATCTGGAGAAGTTTCCGATTTTGATGCATATAATTCCGCTCTTAATATCGCCCGAAGCACAAAAGGAGTAATCGATATTGTAGACAACTTAGTGATAAAATAAAAAATCCTATTTTCTTATTTCTTTTAATGTAAATTCAAAACCAATTTTTACACATTAAATCATTATGGAAAAAGCGAACTATTTTATTAGCTCTCAGCTCACCTTGTAGGTTAAAAATTATTTATCTTTTCTCTGAGTTGTGCGATTTTCATTACTAACTCAAATTTTTTCCGATTGTTGAATTCATTTGCCTCTAATAATTGGTTTAAGTATTTCAATTCATTTAAAAAAAACTGTTTCAAATCTGCCTTCGTGACATGACCTAGATGTTCAGGTATTTTCTCGGTTCTTGCCATCTTTTTTAATCTCAATTTTGATATTGCCTTGGCCAATTGAGCTTGAAAACCTTGTGATGAATTTGGCTCCGCATCTTCGAGTGAATCAAATGATGTTTTTAAGCCCTCAATAAAAGCTTCTAAATCGGTTATTTCAATCGGATCGTCCATAATATAAAAATAAAAATAATTGGATATTAACTTCTAGATTATAGTATTTCTAATAATATTTATGTTATTAAAAGTTATTTCCTTCCTTGATTTGCATAATGATTTGCTTTCTCAAGAATTTTTTTTATATTCTTTAGTTGTTTTTTCTAATATAAAGACATAAAATCATTATATTTAATGAGGTTAAAGACTCTATTTTCTGATAATCTTTTAAAAGAGGTTAAATCCAGCTTATTGAGAGGAAATTATTAATATGGACTAATAGAAAATGCAGATTCCTATTTTGGGAGTTTAACTTTAATATCATTGATTATTGACCTTAAATCTCCAACAGATTCAATTATAAAATCAGGTGCAATTTCTTCAAACTGTTTTCTATCGAAAACACCTGTTAAAACCCCCACAGTCAAAGCTCTTACTTTTTTCCCCATTAAAATATCGCTATGCATATCCCCTATCATAATGCATGATTCTGGGGAGAGATTCATAATCTCTAAAGCTTTATTTATTTGATCTGGTGCTGGTTTAAGCTTTTCTACATCATCTCTAGTTAAAAGTTTTCCTTCAAATCGACGATAAAATTCTGGAAATTTCTTAAGTCTATCATCTACCTCTTTTCTTGAAGAAGTAGTTGCTATCACATATTTGTAACTTTGATCGTCCAAGAAATCAAACAAGTCCCTAACTCCATTATATAAATCAATTTTTTTAAGTTCTTTTTTAAAAACTCTATTCGCGATTAATAGAGCTTTGATCCGCTGGAAGAATGATAACTCAAGGACTTTGAAAATCTCCCACATTATTTTTCGACCGAGATTTTTTCTGTTCTCTCCATGCAGTAATTCATAAGTGAGTTTTTCTATTTCTTGTTCTTTTTTTTCATCTATGCTAATATCAAATTCTTCATAAATACGTTTCTCTATTTTAGGTCCAATATCGGTCGAAGATATAAGCGTTCCATCGAGATCGAAGATGAATCCTAATGTTTTCTCAACCATTTGTATGTAATGGAATTAATTCTTGCATAAAAATTTGAATTATTCCATAGGTTTAAGTTGAGATATTTTATCATTTAAATTTTTTCAGAAACCTAATTATGCTCTGGGAATCATGACTATAAAATTTGTTCCTTTTTCAGGATTTCCTTCAATACGATCCTCAACCCATATCTTTCCCTTAAAAAGATCAATAATCATTTTACAAAATGGAAGGCCCACACCAATCCCTCTTGCTTTCTCAATTTTTACATCCCCGCGTTCAAATATCGATTTTTTCCTAACATCTGGAATTCCCATTCCATTATCCATGAATTCGATCTTAATGTAAGTGGTTTTATTTTCAATAAGCTCAGAAAATCTGATTGTAATCTTTACAATTGAGCTTTTGTTGTAAATTATAGCATTACGAAGGATGTTATCAAAAACATCGAAGAGTAAATCATTGGCTTTAACGAGCTTATCATTTTTATGGATTGGAATTATCTTAAATTCAATTTTACGCGACTTAAAAAAACTTTTAATATGTTTAATGGATTTATTCAGAACTTCTAAGGAATCTACGGGTCTTAAATCTATTTGGTGTTCTTCAATTTGAGAGATTTTTTTCACATTGGAAATCAATTTTTCGGCTTTCTTAATTTGAGAGTTGTATATCTTTAAGACTTTATCAATTTCATTAACCTTATTAGGGTCATTTAAATAGAGTTTGATTAGATCTATTGAAGATTGCAAGTTTTGTAGGATATTCCCTATATCGTGAGAGAAAATATCCTTATAAAAGTTTATTCTTTGATAAGCTCTCTCATATTTTTTTCTACTCCTTTTAAGATAATCAGTTGTGTTGTTCAAAATTTTCGCAGAGAACCAGACCATAATACTGATTAAAAATAAAACAAATAAGGAAGGAATGCTTACAGGCAAACGTTCAATAACTGCTAAAACTATAATGAGGAGAATTTCGATTAAAGAAGTAATTAAACTTGCTATAGGTTTTATTAGAATGCTTGCCATGATCAGGGATAGCCCATGTTATTAGACTTCTTCCAGCAACGAGTTCTTCTGGTCGATCAGAAAATAATATCATTATAATAAAAAAGCTCAAGAACAGTAAACTGGCTAAAAAAGTTGATATATATCTATTTAAGATAAAAACTACAAAGACTGCTATAAAAATAATTCCAGAAATCAGATATAATGTTATTATTTCAGGATCAGTTAGCCCACTTTGTCCTGTAATTATAAAAACTAGTACATTAAATAGAGTTATTAAAATGCCAATTACTAAAAGAAAAACGTTCAATATTTTTTCCTTCCTTACTTGATTTGAATCAGAAGCTTTTATTCGGAATAACTGAGAGTAAATACTTTTTAAACGATTATATTTCATAGCAGTTATTAGAATTAATTTAAGTATTCTCTAAATACTATAATAATAATTCAAAAATTGATATTTATATATTCCATTTATTGATCTGATCAATAAAAATCTCTGCCAATATATGCAGAATCTGTTCCTTCAATAATCCATTATTTACTCTCACTTCATCTGAAAATTCTATTTGGATGGTCTGGCTATTTTTATGATATCGAGAAGCACCATATTTTTTAGTTATATATCCTCCTTTTAAAACATACTCTTTTCTTTTAGGATGTCCTGGGGCAACCTTAATATCGTTTTTTAAGAGAGCATCAATAATTTTTCCTCTGATATTTTGATCTCTCTTTTTTTTAGGAATATCATACGGAAAAAGTGTAGCCAGATTATTTGTCCCTAGTACAATATCAACAATCCTAAAACCTCGAGGGATATCTTCTTGTTCGAAACCATGAATATCAATAAGGAGAGACTTGTCAAAGGATTTTATATTTCCTAAAATAAGTTTTTTAATTGAGTTATGATAAAGATTATAAATTTTATGAGCCCTTTTTGAATTTCCATTAAAGGCCCTTTCTTTCCTTCTGTTAAAGTCAATTTTTTCCCTTTTTATATGTGATATTATGTATGAGGGCTTGATATCTTTATTTATTAATGATCGGGCTCTGTTTTTAATTTTTTCAATAAGATTTTCTGTTAATTGGACGGTATATTTATCGATCCCGATTACACCTTTCTTTCTATTTGGTATTGCGTTGTCATCAAGAGTTCCTCCATGTGGTACCGAAAAAATAAGTGGAATGTTGCCCTGTTTGATTTTCAAGTAATCGATGTTTTTTTTCATAGTCTTATAAATCTTATTTCCTAGAGAGAATTATCATTATCTCTGATTTTTTAATAAAAAAACTAGACACATATAGGATATACCATTTTAAAGAGTGGTACTTCTCTACTGCACCTGCAAACCTTTAAGGGCTATTGGGCGGGATTATGTTACTGCATATAAAGACTTATCAAACATAAATTTTCCGACTGGAGATAATTTCATATCGCTCCTAGAGATGTTGTAAAAGTAACTGGGAAGGAGCAATCTACCGATATTGAACGCACCGTTTACATCAGAATGGATGTATCCATAATTTTTTGATTTAAGCAACCCACGGGCGCTGTATCTTTTTGTTCCGATACCGTCTTTACCCCTCCTTTCATTGAAGGACCGCGGACACCGAGATAGGTTTTGTGCTTTTTAATTGGTTCATTGTTTAGACTAGAACATTTTGAAGTATAATCTTCGGGACCAGTTACAACCTTGATTCCTTCTTTTGCTAACTTATACCAAAGTTTATTGTCGAAGGGGATCTTCTGTAGATTGTCGAAGGGGATCTTCTGTAGATAGTCCTCGTGGATTTATTCATTTCTAAGGCAATATCTTCTATGGAAAGCT
>CAZZIC010000173.1:0-8794 GCA_964653985.1 uncultured archaeon
TTTAACGAGGAGGGTCTATAGAAACATATTAAAGATTTAAAACAAACTCTTTAATTCTTAAAAAAGAGTTAATTTATTTGTATTTCTAGTTAAATAATCTCAAATCCTTATAATTTAGATTATAAATTAAACTTTTTAAAACATTTCGGAAAAAAAAGTTGGAAATAAGGAAATTAATATGATTATTCAATAAAAATAAAAAAAAATAAGAATTAAATTGCTTATTAATACCACGCATAAAGATTCCAAGATTCTAACTTGCCGTAAGTTTCATATCCATAGATTAGTACATATGCGTCAACAGCTTCAGGTAAATAAACTCCTTCTGGTGATCTTAAAGAACCACCATCGTAAAGGTTATAGAATAAACTACCACTAGAATTATACCAAGCTATTACCATGTCTAAATCAGAGGTTGGATACCATGTCCAGTCATTTTTCCACCACAGTTCAATATTTACACCATTTTCTCCAGCCCCAACAGGAATAAAACCTACAAATTCATCAGTTGCAATTTCTCCAGAATATTTTACGTCTGGTTTAGGCGCTTTTTTACCATTACTCCAGAAAGGTCTATCTTGTTTAACGTTAATTTCAAATGATCCACTTAATGAATCAAAACTCGTGAAATCATTTTCAATTACAACCTTATAATAGCCAGGTTGGAATGTATTCTCTTGAATTGTTGTATTACCAAAGAGAGCTCCGCGAGAAGATACTTTATAATCTTTAAATTCAATATAGGCATCTCCATATACATTAAAGCTATACACAGGTGCGTCTAAACTGGTCCTTACTGGACTCTGGATTGTTACCTCAAAACTATTTATGCCAATATCAGTTCCAAGTTCAACATTTGAAACTTCAATACTGAGAAAATCTGTCCTTGAAGAGGCTTTGAAATAATATTCGATGTAATGGCCTGGAGAAATATCTTCTAAATTAAAAGAGTATTCTCCTTGACCAACTATTCCTGTATTCAGACCATTTGGTTTAACTGGTTTTCTACCATACCCTTTTCTCAAATCCGGATGACTCTCACCGAGTAAATAATCACTCATTAAAGAATCCAATGCATTTTCAGCATTTAATAAACCAGAGCCTTGGTCTACCTTAGAATATCCTTCTATCCAAGTAGATCCGCTTTTCAAAGCTTGTTTGTAATCATAAGGAGATGCTCCATTAAATTCCCCCCAACTATTCAATAACGCGACTGTACCTGCCACTGCAGGGCAAGACATTGACGTTCCAGAAGCCCAACCAAAGGAGTCCGGCGTACCAGTAAGCGCTGAAAATACTCCAAATCCAGTTGCAGAGATATCTGGCTTTAAACGTCCATCAGATGTTAACCCTCTACTGCTAAAATAAATTATCTGTGGTATTTCACTTGTAAATAAATAGTCTCCTATACCAGTATAATCATAGATATTATCCCAAAATATTCTAGAATTTATAGGATCGGCAGAAGCAGCAACCGCTATTGCAGTATTAGAACATGCAGGTCTACCTATTGTTGTAGATCCAGGTCCATCATTTCCAGCTGAACTTACTACTGTTATACCCATAGAAGTGGCATAATCTACAACTTGCGACTCGAGATCTCGACCATCAAAACCAGTGCCTCCTCCTAGACTCATACTGATGACATCAATATCGTAAATTCCTTGTTCATGTAGAGATATTGCATGTTCAATACCTGCAATTATTGTTGAGGTGAAAGCACCTGCTCCTGTATGATCAAAAACTTTTATTCCATATATTTTTGCCATTGGAGCCATCCCAAATAGTGGCAATGCATAGTAGCCCTCGGGTCCTCCAAATTCTACTGCGGGTATTTTAATCCCAGTATGATATATAAAGGATTCCATTAATGTAGTATCTCCGGGTAAAAACAGAATTACTGCTCCTGCAAGGATTCCAGCACAATGAGTTCCGTGATAGTGATTTGATGATAGATCCCAGCCCTCATACGATGTGTTAACATCACTACTGATGTCTATTCCTCCAATAGCCGTATCTCTACCAATCATAAGATGATCTGCATACACTCCCGTATCGATTATTACAGCCAGAGAATCTTGACCAAATAATCCTTTTCCCCATACTGAATTCACTCCAGTAGACATGTAATTCCAATATGTATCAGGAAGATTTTTATAAAGCTTTTCTATCTCCGTAAAAGATAATTCCTTAAATTTCATTTTTTCATTTGATAATGGGTTTGCTGTTGATATGTATTTATCCAAGTCCACTTGGTTTAGATCTGGTCTTAATGAAGATGTTCGACGAATCTCATCTTTAAATATTTTTTCAACATCGGCTATTTCTTTTATACTTTTTATTGACTTAATTGAAACCTCTGCAGCTAAAGCTTTTGTATATTTAAATTCATTCTTTATATTCCCACCAGAAGATTTTATGACCGATTTTATCTTCGAATAATCATATGATCGAGTTTTTATAATAACATTCAATGTTGTAGATTCTTCTTGATTGAGGTCTAAATCCAATTTCTCAGAAATCTTTGACGTTGCTAATATTGTTGTTGGAAAAAACAATGCGGATAAAAGAATTGTCGTAAATATTAGAAAATAAAACTTTCTTTTCATGTTTTTTCACATTTTATTTTTTATCATTTTTGATGTTTTTTTTTTTAATTTTTAAATAGACGAATTTAAGATTATAAAAGGAATCACATTTACTTTCGCCTACTTGCGATTTATTATTATGAGAAGTTAATATAAAAATATTTCTATTTAGTCTTGTGAAGATTAGGAATTATAAATTATGAAAAAGCAGAAAGTTTCAAAGAACTGATTATCTAAGTAGATTTATCTTCAATATTTATGAATCTTATTTTTTATTCGAAAACTCCCATATTAAACTCTGCATCTCGTGAATATATAAAAATCAGAATAGATCATTATAATAATTGAATGAGAGGAAATTTTTGAAACTTTAAAAGTAAATTATAAAAAAAAAGAATTTAAAATTGATTTTTTGGCATTTAATGCTTGGAGATGCTAAATTGGTAATCAGTAAAACCAAGATCCATAGTAGGACTCACAACTAAGATAAGATCGTCCATACCTAATTGATTTTCTAATAGATTTCCTTGTTCGGTTGAATCAAGGGTTTCTAACTGTCGAACAATGTACATTGATTTTCCATTAGGTAAGGTTCTTACTTTGACAGTTGTTACATCGAAATCAGCTTCAGGATACGCATCAACTTGTAAGTTCAATTCAGAACCTCCAACGGATGCACCATCAATATACCAACCTGTTCCAGTGGTATACCAGTCGGTTACATATCTGAACCCAATTAAGACGTTTTCTCCCGCATACGCGCTAAGATCAAAGTCCATAGAGACCCATCCACCACTATATCCAGTTAAACCGGGTAAATTGGCAATAACATCTGGATGAGCTCCATCAGCGTGATCTGAAGTTGTATATGCGTTTTCAAGAGAGGTCCATGTCTCTCCGCCATCAGTAGAAACTTGTGCGAATCCAAAATCCCAGTTTGCTTCAATATCAAACCAAGTATCAATTGAAAGAGTTGGTTCGTTTGGATCGACAAATGCTTCTCCAAATAGAAGAGTGTTCATGAGATTACCGTTATCTGACCACCATCCGTAATCAGTTTGTTGCCATCCATAGATAACAGTATCATCACCGTCAAAATAGACTTTATTTAATCCCTCTAAGTCGTTAAATCTAATGTAATCAGAACCATATGGTCCGACATTAGATATTCCGAGATCAAATCCGTCATAGTTAACTGTATCTCCAAAACTGAAGCCAGTAGTCCATGGGATTTCTTCACCTGGGACATTATAGGTGAAAGCTTGAATTGCTTCCTCACTATTTAAATCAATAGTTTTGTAATTATAGATTCCATCTCCAGGTTGATCAGAATGGATTAAATTGGCGATTCTCCATGTGTTAAATACATCATCAAAATCTTCGTCATACCCAAAGTAATCTAATGCAGCATTAAGACCTTCAATTCCGGGGATTCCAGTTTTTACGAAGTGGCTGATTAAATCAGATCCTCCGAAATGATCACTTAAATATACGGTCCAAAGCAATGCTGAACCATAATCGGCTAAGATATTGTGCCCACCTTGATCTCCCCAAATTGTCAGGGAATTATCAGGTGTGTAAAGGAATCGATTTATATCACCCCAATTTATCGGATAATCATTTAAAACTTCTGCGAACATCGAGCATCCTTCATTCATGAATAAATCATCTTCCGGATTATAATCATCATGAATTAGGTGCTGATATTCATGTGCAAGTGTAGCTTCATAAGTATTTGGTCTGGCAGCATCATCTCCTACAAGATAATCCCAAGCATATGCATCTAAATTGATGATGTTTCTATCAAAATAAGCTTCATAGGTTGGAGAGTAAAATCCAATTATGAAGTATGGAAATTCTGTATGATATTGATCGTCCCTAATGTTAGAGACTAAAACTATTCTTTTTCCATCTTGATCTTGGTAATATCCTTCAGGAACATAACCCCAAGCTTCTAATAAAGCTTGAGATCCGTCATGAAAATCAGGGGTTCCGAAGTATTCCTCATCGGTTGGCATAACTTGATTTTCAAATTCTTGCACCAGATAAGAAACTTTTTCGGGATCTATATTCGTTAAATCTGTGCTCCCATCAAGCCAGCTTCTATCTTGTTGAATCCATATTTCTACGTTTTCTCCTACACCCGATTCCCAGAGTTCATAAGTATCAAAAAAATAATAGCCGATATAATCATCTAATGTCAACCACATTTTTAAATCTACTACAGTTGCGGCTGTTGATAATTTAGATGTTTTAACATTACTTTCTTGATCATTTATTGGAGCTGTTGAAGTATCAATTGGTAATTGCTGCTCTCTAAATGACTCATCGAGTCTAAGAGGTTCAGCAATTTGGTTATCAAATGTTTGAGATACTCCCACTCCCATAATCGAGACTGCGGAAATGTTGAATAGGAGAAATACCATTATGGATACGACTAATGTTTTCTTCCTCATATTTTTCACTTTATTGTGGATTCCAATGAAATTTTTTTATTGTGTAAAAATGTTTTCTTCCTTCTTGTAATCTACATCTATAGGAATTTTTCCATAAATGTAGATTAACTTAATTTATGAAAATATAATATAAAAAGGTTTCCCTTTTTTCATAGGAGAAAAAGGAGAATGGGAATTCCTTCCTAATTTAGAATAAGTTAAAAACTATCATTTTACGAGGATTTAAGGCTATTTACCTCTAATTTAGATTTCCTTAATTTACCATTTAGCTTTAATCCTATAAAAAGCTTATTATTAATCTCGGAAAGTTCAGAGAAAGAAAGGAATTTGACGTCTGCATTTGTCAATCTCAATAGTATGGTTCATACATTTTATGATCCCATCTGCCATAATATTAATAAACTTTTCCATCAATTCTTGATTTGTTCTAATATGTTTTGCAACCTCAATCTGAATCGCATTTACCTTTTCCCATCCATAAAATTGGTGGGTTATATATCCTCCCGAATAGGATAAATTGTATTGAGAAATGCCGAAGCCCGAATCTATATAAAATTCTTGGGCAAGATCTTCAAGCAATTCAGAAAATCCCCAATAAGGATTAAGATATCTGTAATTTTCGTTATCATAATAGTTATAATTCACATAATTTAAGGTGTTTCCAAAAACATGCCCAAAAATGATATCAGGATATCCCTTATGGGGCTTTGAAAAGCCATGCAAATCAATGAAAAGACACTTATCGAATTTTTCTACGCATTCAGTTGCGAATGTCATCATTTTCCGATGATAATAATCGTGAATTTGATCTGTTAGTAAAGTGGAAATGCTCTTCCGGTTAAACGCAGAATTTGCTTTTGAGGGTCTATTCAAGTCGATTTTGCTTCGGTGGATTTTATTTAAAATGTAATATATTTGGAAATTGTTCAACTTGAGAAGTTCTACTATCCCTTTAGCCACCATAAAGGTATTTGTATCTGAAATTGTTGCTCCTTTTGTCTTATCCTTAATATAACTCGGTTTTTTGAAACCCCCATGAGGACTGGAGATTATAATAGGATAATCTCCTTTTCCGGAAATGACAAACTTCTCAATATCAATTAAGGATTCAATAGACCTAATGCTTGAATAACCCCCATAGTAAGTGATTATCTTTAGTTCTTACAAATAAAAGAGAAATTAAAAATTTTAAGATAATAAAGTATAATCTGTAAATTTAAGCTATAATCCCATAATTAAAGCAGAATTAGGTATGAAGAAAAAGAATCGAGGATAAAACTTTTTGAGATTATCAAATTTTGAAAAAGAAGTCCTCATGAATTCTTAACTATGAAATAAATATTAAAATTGTAAATGTAAAAAAATTAAGGTAAAGCTTCTAAAAATGTAGTAAACACTTCTTTCGTAGATTCGGGAAGATCTTCAATTGTATTTCTTACCTTTGTTTCAAATTCTTCCCGTGTAGATGCATCTTTTAGAATATAATTGTCAATATCTTTAAATGTATTTACAATCTTTTCGTAAACGATAATGAGATTATCAAGATGTTTGCTCACCTTTAACTTCCAATCATTGTCAAGAACTTCTCCTTCTGATTCGCTTTCTTTATCTTTTTTCTTTTCTTTTCCCATGATCTCTCAACTAAAGAAAATTATTATAATAGTTCAAATAAGAAAGTAATCATATAAAAAATTTGTTTATTCATAGATCAGCAAATGGTGTTAGCCTGTTTTTATTTTAATTCTCCTTATGAGAGAAAGTATCGAATAAGATTGGAAATATCAAATTTTAAGACTATATAGAAGGGAAAAAAACTATATACCGTAAGTATACAAAAATTTAAAAATATCTGCTTGTATTACATATTCAAGTTTTAAAAAAAATTCAGTCAATAAACGGGGTCAACAAATGGTTAATAGTGATATCGATGAATTGATTAGCATGATCCGCAAGAAAGGATTTCGTGATACTTATCAAGTTCTAAGCCAATATAAAAATAAGAAAATAGACAAACATACTTTTTACAATGAACTCAATAAATTTTCCTACTATAATTCTTTCTTTCGTATAAAAGACGAACTTCTTGAAAAAGGATTGATTCGTATCGAAAAGAAGGAGGATAGAAAGTTTATTAGATTGACAGAAAAAGGTCTTGAGCTTTATGATAAATTAGTGGAAATGAACCAGCTAATCAATAAATAATATTAATCTTAAAATTTTTTTTTATATTCTCTTGATTTTGATTTTACATATTTTCCTTTACTTATAGTCATTTTTTAAATGACTATCCTTAAATTTTCGCTTTCCCATTCCTAATATGAGATCTCACCCCTATCTTCTTCTTTTTTTGCTAATAACTTCGATTCTCTGATATATTCTTTTATTTTTTTGCGAATTTTCTCTTCAATTCATTCTTTCGTGTAAAGGATGACCTTCTCAAAAAAGGATTGATTCGTATCGAAAAGAAAGACGACTCGAAATTTATTAAATTGACCGAAAAAGGTCTTGAGGTCTATAATAAGCTCATAGAAATTAACCATATAATCAACAAGGAAAAATAGTCAAATAATATATTCCTTTTGTTTAAGCTTTCATTTCAATTTTATTTTCTTATCATTTTATATCTTTTTTTTATTAATACTCCTTCTCTTAACCAATGGAGTGTTCCGTATATATTTCTATTATGATATCACATGATAATGCCCCTCTATTTTATGGTTCTGCTGGACAAGATATAGTTCATCACTCATTTATGTTTAGTAACGTGCTTTTAACGAATCGATAGATTGTCCACATAAGATCGATAAAAAAAGCTTATTTAGGGATGGCTGACTTAGTCAGAAGAGAGTTTTCTTATTTGATTTTAACTATTTTTAAATGATGATCAAGGTATTCCAAAGATAAATTATATTTCATTTGATTAATGTTCTTAAGGTATCTATTATTGAATTAAAATATAGTTTAAGATATTTACACTTTATTTTCCATTTTTAGTCAATTGATATATAGAACTAAGAGGTAAACTGAGAGGGATTTTAGCAAAAATGATTTTAAAAAGTTTAACAGTAGGCCCGATTGGAACGAATTGTTATATTCTCGGTTCTGATGAGACGAGAGAAGCGTTTATAATAGATCCTGGTGGAGATCATGAAAAAATTATTAGTGTCGTTGAGGAAAATGAATTGAAACCAGTAGCCGTCTTGCTAACTCATGGACATTTCGACCATACTTTAAAAGTTGGAAAAATATCTCGTCATTTTGATATTCCCTTAATGTTCAATAAAAAAGAATATGATTCGGGTATTTTTAATAACAAAAAAGCAGATAAGTGGCTTGAGGAAGGAGACACTATAAAGGCGGGAGATATAACATTACATGTATTAGAAACCCCTGGACATTCTCCTGGGTCTTTAAGTTTTTATAGCGATGATGTAGATGAATATAAGGGTCAAAAAATTGATGGAATTATATTTACAGGAGACTTACTATTTCGAAGAAGTATCGGGAGATCGGATGTGAAAGGAGCGAGTCAATCACAATTATTTGAGAGTATTAAAAAGAAAATCATGGAACACCCCAAAATAACTGATGGTTTTGTAGTTTTTCCAGGTCACATGGGAAAAACATCAGTTGGGGAAGAACGCAAACATAATATGTTTAAAAACTATTTTACCTAACTACCTTTCTATTTTATTTCTATTTGATAGATTTCTGTTTTCTTTAATATCTTAATCATCCATATAAGATTAT
>CAZZIC010000174.1:0-8788 GCA_964653985.1 uncultured archaeon
ATTGCATAATAAGAGTATTTTAAGAACACTTTCTTGTTTGCTTTATCGGGATTGCTGGTAAGAGAATTTGGCTTGAATCCTCCGAAATTTGAGTAAGTTTCTTCTAAGAATTGGGAATTGATTACCTCTTCGATAATCTTACTTAAGTTATAATGAATTTCAAAATCATCTAATTTGTAAAGATCTCTTAGGACTGTTAACGCTTTAAAGGTTGCCTCATGTCCAAATCTAACTCCTGTTTCCCCCAAGAAGTTCCGATTCCCTTGGGTGCAGTACTCTATTGGAAAAGAATGATAATTTTCAATAGGGCCGCTAAAGTGAGCGTGGCTATGAAAGGTCTTTGCAAATTCAAAATAGGAAGGAAAAATATGTTCATAAATAGAACCGATGTCTAACTCCGTAATGCGATTGAAGAGTTTAGCCGTTTTAGAAATTGTATAGATTAAATCTAAGGAATTATATTCCCTTGAGAGCAAAGAATATCCTTCGTATTGCTCAAATAGAGAAATCCCGTAATCTATAGATTCAAGATCTTGAGAAGAAAACTGACCCATGAAAGATGCTCCATTAAGGGATCGTAGAATTTGATAGGTGTTAATGAGTTCATAGGCTCCTTCCTCGGTTGAGGTATCCCAGATCCCTAAACTATTCCTATTTTTTTTGACAAAATTAAAGGCTTCGTCGGTATCACACCCTGCCCAACCTACAATTTGACTTAGTTCAAGCCCCATTGCCGTGCTTGGGATGTTGGTAAAATTCCACGGATATTTTCCGCCCCAGTATGCGTTCACGAAATAAGTTTTTTGATCTTGGTAAAGCATATCAAGGTATTCCCGAAAAGAGGCTAAGTCTATGACATCTGCTAGGCTAATAATATCTAAAGTCTTAATCGCGTAGTAAGAGGAATGGATATTCGGCTCGAAAAACCACATGGTATCCAATTCATAACTCAGATCATTGAGAAAGCCGCCATAAGAAGGGTTATATTGGTCCTTAATTTGAAGCGAATCAATAAAATTTATAATCAAATCAAGTTCGGTCGTATAATCATTCCAGGAGATCCCCAGTACATCTAAGGTTAGGGTGGCAACATAGGTATTATCTGCCGTGGGGAGCTTAAAGAACTCATCTAAATCCGAGGAATAAGGCTGCCCGATAAATCCTCCAGTATTAACGTCAAAACAACTCCAAATGAAATCTATGAAAGTTTGAGTATCTATTAAATCAGTTTCGCTAAGAAGTTCTAAGGTTAAAAGGGCATAACCATTCACTTGAAGCAAAGAGGTAAGCGGATAATACCCTAATTCTATATCGGTATCCAAATAACGTAAGGCATAGTCATCGATAAACATATCTCTATCGTTATCGTAAAATGACATGACGCGATCTATAATGAATGAGGAATTTATCGAATCCAAAGCTCCTATAATATCCAGTGAATTAATAGCATAATAGATGGCTTGAAGTGAGGGTCGATATCTTTGGGGAAAATAGCCCAGATCCGAGAAGTTTTGTAGTTTTGAGTTTAGGAGCGCATCTATAATCTCCATGTTTGGGTCTTCAGAGGAACTTGTTTTTAATTGATCGGTAATATTCGATTCCGAGAATAAAGAAGATTCATTATCGACAGGATCCTTTGTAGATGTATTTACTTGTGTTGAGAATCCGATACTAATTATTAACAATGAGATGATGGTAAGTGAAAAGAGAACATTCTTCTTTTTTTTCCAAAAATTACGGTTTAGAGCATTCATACTCTAAAGATATTCTCCTTTTATTTAAAGAAAAATATAATTGTGGATAGAATAAAGAAAAAAAATGAAATGAAATGGGATATTATAATATGCGAACTTAAAGCATTTCTAATTCCTTTTCAAAATATACATCGTTTCCTATGATACTAAATCGTATCGAATGACTTTCTACATAATCCTTATAGTTCTCTCCCTTTTCCTTGTATTCAGAATAGAGATCATTTGTGATAATGTAAGCATTATGCTTTAATCCGTGTTGAATAATAAACCAGTCGTCATCCGCCCCCGCTGGTGCTTGGACATTATTTCTTTTTTGAAGTAGATCATCGTATATGCGCTTCTCCTCATCGGTAATATGATGGTGGAGCCCTGAGCCAAAAATGATAAAGATATTCTCTTCGCGAATGCCCGCATTTAATAAGACTTGTTTACTTCCAATGACGTCTTGAATTGATCCTTTTTGCGAACTTTGGTTGTGCCGGGCAATATTAGATCCGTCCAAAATGAAATTCTTACCTGTCAATTTTGAGGGTTCTTTTAATTTAGGTGTTAAAGTAGATCTTTTCTCACATATCCTCTTTAATTTTCTTCCTATAATTTCAAGTAGTTCTTCTCTTTCTTGAATCTTCTTCTTTAGCACCTTAACTTGAGAATTATTTCTCTTGTTATCATTGTGTTCCTTAATTTTCCTATTAATCGAATTATCAAACGGGAATATGGACTGCGCGTAATGAGGAAGAACATCTAATAGATTTTCCATAATGGATACCTTTTCTATTAAAAGGATCTTTTTGAATTCTTTTATGGACAGTTTATTCTCTTGAAAGGCTTTAATCTCCCCTTTTAATTTATTCAGTTGTTTATTATCAAAGATAATTTTTTCCAACAGTGATTTAAACATATGACTTAGCTCTTGTTCAGTTAGCATGGTTAAACCTCCCGTAAAGTGTTAACTGCACTTTCTTTAGAATTTCTTTCAATATCTCATAATTTTCCTGGGTTCTTTCTTTTATTATCTCCGAATCTGAAATACCCGATAAATCTAACCTTTCCATAAAAAATTTCATGTCCTTTAGATCAAAAGGAAATTTCGGCTGCTTGACCACTTCTTGAACCATCTCCTTAGTCTCTTGGGGAGTTAGGAGATCGGCATCCCTATATTCATACTCATCTTTGCTTAGTGTTAAAAGAAAATTCGGAATAATCTGTTTTTGAAAATAAATAGAGTCTTCATACGTGCCTTTCCTCAGGAATTTATCCAATTTTGCTATGCTGTAGATGAGATCCTGCCCTATGGAACGTACTAAGCTATTTCGAAAGGCTTCGTCCATTTTGACTTCATCAGATTCATAATCCTCTTTTATAGTATTTTTTTGTTTAATTTTTACATTTTCAGTATTAGTATCAGCTATGTGATCTTCACGTTCAATAGAATAATTCAGATCTTCAACTCCATTTTCCTCTCCTTCATCAATAAGATATTCATTAAAAGCAAATTCGCTGTCTAAGATTTCTTTTGTCTCCTCCGAACAAGCTTTATACATTTTTCGGGCTTCTTCAAATTTATTGCTAACTTTATAAGAGGTTCTTATAGTATGCGCTCCGCTTGCTTTTTCTTGATGGGCTTCGATAAGATACCCGTGTTTGATCAAAAGGTCTAAGATCTTGTCTCGAGCTTCCATAATTTTTCTTCTACTTTTTTGGAAAATTAAAGCTGCTCTCGTATAAATAACCTTCTTTAACTCTTCCTTTAATTTTGTTTTGTATAAATTCCCAACATTATCCATCATCTTTAGCGTTTCCAAAAAAGTGATAATTTCTTCAGTAAATATTGAATAATCTCCCAAATCCTTTTCAAATAAGTCTTTTTTGGTACAATTGAGGATTTCCTCTTCGGAGAGCTCCACATTAAATCCTTGCTTTTTCATATACAGACTTAGTTCTTCATCGGTCATTTTGGAGGTGTTTTTAAGATCGTCCCAAGAGATTATTGCCGGAAATGATTGATCTTGATCGGATCGTTTCACTAAGATCTGATCTTCGGGTAAAGTTTTGAGGTAATGTACTTGGTAGGCATCTTTTCGCTTAGAACTATAGAACCCGGAATCCATTAATTCTTGTAAGTTCATCTTATTTTTCAAAACTCTTAGTTCATTCTCATCGGAATTAGTCCGAAATGAAAGAAGGTTTGGAAATCGATCTAAGAGGTTGGGATGGACGATATTAATCAGCTCGAACAAGAAAATAAGACCAAAGCCTCTTTTAATAAGAGGTTGTAAGAAAGAATCAATTTTCCCGTAATGAGAAACTCTCTCAAGATAATATTTATTGAAAAAGAGATCCACGTTAGGAATTACAAACGTCTTTGGAATAAAACTTTTCACATATTTCACATAATGGATGATTTTAGATACAATAATGAACGCTAAGAAGAGTTTACGTTGCAGATCCCGCAATGATGAAAAGTCCAAGATTACGGTTTTACTGGTACTTAGGAAATGATCGCAAGTAATTCGACTTTTTTCATCCTCCCCTTGCCCTGAAAATATTAGAATCTTTTCAGAAAAATCCTTGAAAACTGAGATCGCAGATTGGGTCATCGAATTTTTTTCCCATTCTTTTTGATTGTCCATCTTTAAAGTTAGAGAAGGCAAATCCAACTCTTCATTTTCCTTAATAAGATTCTTTAACTTTTCCACTATTCTTTTATTCTGCTGGAACGCTAACGCATAGGAATCGAACATATAATCCAAATACTCTATATTATTTTGGTCGTAAGGTACATCTGAATAGATGGGATTTATACGAAAGGTTTTTCCGATTTTGTAATAAAGGAAGTTATTAACTAAGGAAGTATTTGAGAAATAGCGAATTAATCGGCTCCATTCCCCATTAAAATCAAAAATTATCGCGTGTCTATTCAATTTTATAAGTCCGGATACAATTTTCATCGCAAATAAGTTATTGTTTACAGGATGAGGTCCTCTTATGAGTAATCGTTGGGTTTGATCCAATTTCAACCCTGCAGGAACTTCTTTATCTAAATTTTCGGTATTAATTGTATCTCCAAAGACGATTTGATTTTCCAAGTATAATGGAGTAGTAAATTCCGAAGCCAATTTTGTTTTCACTCCCCGTTTGAACTCATCCGAAATCTCAATAAGATGCATCAAAGTAGTTCCTTGTAGAATTAAATAGTTTAAATTTGTACCATTCAAAGAATATAATTTGTTTTTCTGAGTGGTCATCTTAAAAGCAGAAATTAGCGTCTCTTTCTTGATTTGCTCTAAAAGGAATTTAGACATATTTACCTTGAAAGCGCTTGTTAAAACCATCTCATTATGGCGTAACTTTTTCCATGTTTCTTGAAAGCCCTCATCTCCTAATTCTTCGCATTCTATATAGGCAGAAGTGGTTAAGGTGAGCATCGTCCTCCACATCCCTTTCCTTGTTTTCAGCCAATCTTGTCTATCCTGCTCTGATTCAAGGTACTCCAAATAATCCTTGGGTTTATCCTTAAGATATTTTAGCCCTTCTTTTTTAAATCCTTTAAAATTCAAAGGAGAGCAATTTACGGTATAAGAGAAGGGAATTTTTTGACTTAAGATTACCCTGAAAAATCGTTCCGTTCTATTGATGAATTTATTGTTTCGATTATATATCTCTGGTTTGATATATTTTAATGAGAATGCCTTTATCCCGGTGAGTCCTTTCTTATCTTTTACGTATAAAGTTCTATCGGAAAGGAAAAATTTAAGGGCTCCAAATGGAGAGACTTTCTGAACATCTCCTTTTCTCAAAAAATAATTACTCTTAAAGAATAAAGCTTCCTTCCAAAAGACACGTATAACCGCTAATATAAATCCTACATTAATTAATAGGAGAAATAACAGATCTATTGAAAAAACAGTAAGGAAGATATCTATCACCGCTATATAGAGGATACAACAAAAACTTTTAAAGAACGATTTCCAATTGGTTTTTTGGGGTAGTGAAGTTTCTTGATCTCTTTCAGAATTTTGGGAGCCTCTGATATTATCCATCTCAAAGTAAGATTCTTGAGAACTTAAATTTGAATCCACTCGATTAAGCGAAAAGATTTGTAGGGCATTTAATAATTCTGATCCTGTTAATAACTTGAATTTGAAATGGTGTAAATCACTGTCAAAACAATTTTTTAATGATATTTTATACTTTTCTAATTCATTTCTAAGATTGAGAACTTTTACCTCGGAAAGAAGACCACTTATTTGATAATACACACAAAAATAGATCTCCGTCTTATAAGTAGCCTTATTGTTGTAGTTCATCGGTTTCTGGACTACTTGAAAAGTGAAGGGGATATTTTCATGCTCTAATCCTCCTATGAGCTGCCCTAAACTCGGATGAATATTTCCGGGAATCACTTCAACTTTAAAGATGGTTATTCCCACAGTCGTAAAACTCTTTTTATTACTAATGTATAGGATCGAAGTATCCTCTTTTTCTTGCCAGAAGATCATATTGTCGAAAGGATATATCTGACGCATTTGTTTTCCGAATATAATGTTGCGTATGAGTAAATGAAAATGAAAGGATTCCGAAAAGGCAACTAAAAAGACGATCAATAAGATTAACGTAAGAGTACTTGAAAGGATCACATCGAAGGTAAGCATTACAAGAGAGAAAAGAAAAAATGTACTGAGAACCCCTAAAAATAAGATTCGTAATATCGTGTTCTTGAGGTCCAAATCTTTATAGGAAGGAAAAACTTTCCAAATTTTTACCTTCGGAGCAGTAACCCGTTTTAAAACCATCTTTAACTTATCGTACACAATATCTTCTTGAGATTTTGATGAATGTTTTGAAAATAGACGCATTTATTTTCTCCTCTTTACATGAAGATTTTTCTGGTTGATTGTGAATCTAATCATGGTAATCAAAAGAACATAGATCTCGCTTTATTTAAAGGAAAAATCCAAAAAAATTATAAAAAAAGAAGAAAAATATAATAAAAATTGTTAAGGATTAAACACAGCGTTAAGATAGGTTTTTTGCTCCGGGCTTTCTACAAAGACTTTCCAATAGATAAGCAGCATCAAGGCCGCAATGCCAAAGGCAATAAAGAGAAATAGGCTAAGGACATCAAACAAATACGGGAAGAGGGTCAATTCAACGGTTAAGAAGAATCCGATCCCAAATGAAAGAATGATTAGAGAAAGATAAAAATATTCGATTTCTTTCCCGAAGACCGTCTTTGAATGTTTGGATTCTTTAAGCGCCCCTTCCACCTTTATCTGTTTTTTCGAAGCATCGTGAAAGGATTCATTTATCAATTGCAATTGAATAAGTTCTGTAAACTTTTCTTGAGAGAACTCTTTCTCTAACTCTTGGGTTAAGAAATGTACCTTTTTTGTGAGATTATCTCGTAAAAGATTCTCAGCTAAATCTTCAGCCATTTCTTTTGTTTGATCCTCAGCAAGTTCAATGCTTCTCAAGGAATAATAGATCTGAAATACCTTTTTAACATGAAAGTAGGGAATCTCTTCCGGATGGGTAGTATATTTTTCTTCAATCAGCTTAATGTCCTCTAAGTGCGCCTTCTTTATTAAAGTAAGGTGATAGGTTTTTTCATAGAGAATCGAAACCAGCTCTGCTTTTCTGTAAAGCCCCTTCTTCTTTTGGAGGAGTGATAATTCTATGTCCATTTGGATGGCTATCCTCTTAATCTCAAATGATATAATTTTAAGTCCCACTTCAATCAATCTGGAGTAATTCCTTGACCTCTTGCAGAGTTGTATTATCTTAAACAATTTCATCTCGAACTCAGGGAGCACCTTCCCATCCTCTCCGTCCGTAGTTTTCAAAAGCAGGAGTATAAGCATAAGGATCAATTCCTAACTTTATCCCCTCCTCTTCAATATATTCATCTAGATCTATTTCTTCTTCAATCTTCGGGATCTCTATTTTCTTTTCTACTTTCTTACTTTCTGGAACTATCCTATAAATATGACAAGCCGCAATGTAAGAGATCGAGTACGGGAAAATGGTCACGAAGGAAAGAAGAAGTAAAAGATATCCGAAATCTATTGTGTGAGAAAAAATAAGGTCTCCCTTAGATATAACCACAAAAGGAAAATAATGTTCAATTCCCGCAAAATAGGTAAGGGGAAGGATAAATAGAAGATAAAAGGTGATTCCCAAGAGCATCAGATTAGAGAATGAATAGAACGTCAATTCAGAGAGATTTTCCGAGGATCGGAAGTCCTTGAAAATCACACAATACAATGAAAGTGCTATATTGCAGAGTAAAATAATGCTCAAGATAAGCGTGGGATTTTCTGAGGAGTCAAAAAGGATTAAATGAGAGGTCTGAGAAGCATAATCATAGACCCAACCGAAAATGAGGGTATAATGAACTTTTACGAGAAGAATACCCTCCGTGTTGTAAATTTGGTAAACATGATAGGTTCCAAAAAGGGAGATCAAAATCAAGGATATCCCCAGAATGAAACTATACCTGAATAGATCTTTTTTTCGCATGATTTATCAGTCCTCCAAGAAATTAGGGTTTTTCTTTTGAACTTCCTTAAAGAGAGGGTTATCTTTCCATTTATCCCAAGTTCCTTGTGTATATTCTTCCTCTTTTTGTAAATCTTCATTTTTCAAATTTTCGGAAATCCTTGTCTCGTTAATTTTTTGAGACTCCTCTAATTTGTCTTGATTTTCTCCCCCTTTAGATTCTTCTGTCTTTCCTTTCTCCTCAAATTCATGGAAAAATTGCTTTAAATGATCTCCATCCAATTTCTCCATTGCTCTATTTAAAGGTTCCCCTTTCAGAGGTACAGAGATATCATACAAGGAAGGAATAAATGCTTCTTTTACGTTTTTTATATTTTTTCGATAGTGGATAAGGGAATATCCCAGCAGTATTAAAAATAAAGAAATTGAAGGATAGAGAAATGCTTCAAGTAAGAACTCATTTATTTGAGTTATTAATAAGAAATTAAAGATAAGACTTAAAATGAAGAAAGGAACAGATATATAAAGCAAAA
>CAZZIC010000175.1:0-8644 GCA_964653985.1 uncultured archaeon
AAAAAATAAAATATTTTAATTATAATGATGATTGAATCCAAACAGAATTTAAAATTGTATGCTAAACCCTACTTTATTAATCTCATCCTCTTAATATTTAATGGAACATTATTTATTGCTAAATTAATTGTTGGTCTTTTAACCAAAAGTCTCGCATTACAAGCTGATGCCTTCGACAACTTAACGGATCTGGTTATGGTTCTTAGTTCATTTATCGGAATACTCTATTCTAATAAAAAGCCAAGTGAGAAATTTCCACGTGGATATTACCGAATTGAGAACGTCATTAGTTTAGTTATTTCGGTTGTTATATTTTTTACTGCATACAGGATTATCACAGAATCAATAGCTCAGATCATAAATTTTATTAATGGAAAACTAAGTCCAGTTTTAGTCTCGCTTCCGGCGATTGTATTTCTTTTTGTTTCATTAGGTCTTTCATTAAGTCTTACTTTATATTTGAAACTAGTTGGAAAATTAAGTGGCTCTCCTATTATTGAATCTGAATCGAGGGAGAAATTATATGATAATCTTATTTCTTTTTCAGTCTTGATTGGATTTATAGCGGCATCGTTTAATCTTTTTCTATTGGATCCGATCTTAGGGTTGATCATTGCATTCGTTATGATCAGTGGAGGATATGATATTTTTAAAAACTCTACCAAAGTTTTATTAGACTCTGTAATCGATTTTGATAAACGGAGGGAACTTTATACACTAATCGAAGATTTTCCCAGAATTAAGGATATAAAATCATTAGAGATTAGAGCGTACGGGCGTTATATTTTTGTAGAAGCTGAAGTAGTTTTGAACAAAGATATGCCCTTATCTCAAATCAACTCTCTTAAACATAAATTATCAAATAAAATTAAAAGTGAATTTCCCAAGATATTCAAGGTCATCATCATCCCAGAAACCGAAGCAAAACCCACTACAATGATAGCGATCCCAGTAGCTAAAAATGAGGGCTTAGAATCTTCACTTTTTGACCATTATGGTGAAGCCCCTTACTTTGCGTTATTAGAATTTGAAGAAAATTCCTTAAAGAATTATGAGATCGTTCCAAATAAGTTTAAAGACAAAGAAAAAAGGAAAGGGATTCTTATATCTGATTGGTTGAGTTCGGAAAAAATCGATAAAGTATATACAAGGATCCCGTTGAAGAGAGGGGCTAAATTGGTATTTCAAAACAGCTTTATTCAAGCGGAAACGGTTGAAGCTGAAACTTTAAAAGAGCTTGTTGAAATAGAAAAGTCAAGCAAATAGAAATCTTAATAAAATACTTAAAGGTTATATTATGGAAAATAACAAAATCACAATAGATTTAATGAAAAGTATTGCTAAAAACGTCTATGCGAAAACAAACCCACTCTTAGGCACCACAGAAGCGGGAAGAAAATTAAAACGTGGCGCAGGAGGGGATATTTCTATGCATATCGATCACGTAGCTGAGAATTCGATAATTGAATCATTGCAAAAAGCTAATGTAAATGTGTTACTCATTAGTGAAGAGATAGGAAAAAAATATATTGGAGACCGAGAAAAAATAGAGCAGAAAAAAGCTAAACTTATAGTTGATCCTGTAGATGGTTCTACGAATTCTGAAAGAGGCATCCCCTTCAGCTGTGTTTCAATTGCGTATGCAGAAGGAGATAAATTTAATGATATTATAATGGCTGTAATAATTGACTTAAAATCGAAGGAATTATTTTGGGCAGAAAAAGGTAATGGAGCATTCCTTAACGATAAGGAAATATTTGTATCTGAAAGGGGTGTTTCTGAGAATTGTATTTTAGAAGTTGATTTTTATCTTTATAATATGATTCGGCAATTCAAAAAATATAAATCTATATTACGCAAAATGTATCGTTTAAGAATACTAGGAAGTATTGCTCTTACTTTCTGTTATATAGCCCAGGGATCAGTTGATGGATACTTAGATCTAAGAAAAGGAACAAGATTGGTCGACATAGCAGCAGGATATCTTATTTTAAAAGAAGCCGGAGGGAGCATGTTTACAACAAAAGGAGAAGATATTGATGGCATGTTCTTTACAGAAAAGAAAATTTCAATCGCATGTTCGAATGGTAAATTAGAACCTTTTGTGAAGGAAGAACTAAAGAAATTGGGGTAGATAAAATCGTTGAATTGGGTAGAGCAGTTGAGATATAATCCTCTTAACTCTTTATTAAAAATTGATGATAAGCTCATCCAATATCATATAAAAAGAGAGTTAATAGAAAATCGGGGGATTCAGTATATCAGTTATGGAAAAACAAAAGAGCAGAAAGGATTCTTAATTCTCAACAAGATAATGGCGCATGGCTAGATAAAAATAAAAAGCGATATAAAGAGATAGCAACCAATTATCAGTTGATAGAGAAATATCGTTATGTTAGTCAACTTATCATGTTTTTTGATTTCGATAAATCTCATCCTTCTATGAAAAAGGGCGGCAAATTGTTCTTCTCAGAGCAAACCAAAGAAGGAGATTTTAAAGGAGTTTATGGGAATCAAAATTCTCCGAATTCTAGCGCTGCAATATTGGAATTGTTATGTAGACTTAGTTCCTTTTGAAAAGGAGATCATTTCCAAATTTAAAATGGTAGTTAAATTACCATATATGTCTTATCTTTAAAAGATTCTATGAAGAAGAGTAATTAGAGCGATAAAAAACCTATAACTACTATTACTTTTTAAATTGGTAATACACGGAATTTTCCTCATTATTTACAACAAGATAGAATTTTATATTCTTTGTGTTAGTTCTCACAAATAATAAATACTTCAAGCTTCATGTTACTTTTAAGGAAGTAAATTAATTATGTATTTTATAAAAAAGATAATTTCTCAAAATCAAATTTAAATGATAGATTCTTGAGAATTAGCTTGTAAAAAATAAAACTATTAAGGATAGATATGAAATATTTGATTCTTTCTCACTATAATTCATTTTTAAGACCAAAGATATTTTTAAAATCTCCCGAAGAAGAAAAAGAAGGGCTATATCAAGTCCCAACTTTAATGGAACTCTACGAAAAAGGATTCTTTATACACATGTTTGCAGGATTTAAGACAGCTAATATGAAGTTTTCAATCCCCAGCAAATATGGGAGAGGAAAAACAGAAAGACTAATGATCTCCATTATTGTGGATAAAGATGAGAAAATAAACGCGAGTTTGTCTGAACAATTGTTAGAAACGTTCGTATCAGAACTCAAAAAGATTCAAGATGCCTATAAAGGGTTTTACTTAGATTCAAAAATGTATCAAGGAGATCAAAATGTATTTAATCAAATTAAAAATTTATTTAATACCTTCTTTGATACCCTTCCGAAGCAAGATATAATTTTCGAGCGAAAGGAGGCTAAAGTTTTGATTTTTGGGCTTTCTTTGGCAGGAAAAACCTCAATAATTAGATGTAGGCGTAAATCCTTAACCAAGAATATACTTCCTACATTAAATGTAGATATCTCTCGAATATTAGTGAATAACGTAAGTTTGATTACTTATGACGTTCCAGGACAGCCGAAGTTTCAAGAATTATGGAGTATGTATCTAAAGGAACAAAACGGGTTGATATTTGTAGTGGATGTAGCAGATCCAGTAAAATATCCTGATGCGAAACACTTATTACATTTAATACTTGAACGCCCAGAAACCCAAGGTTTACCTCTATTAGTCCTTTTCAATAAAATCGACTTAGAAAAGAAAAAAATGGAAGAAATGAAAAGGATAATGGAAATTGATAAAATTGATAATAGAGCTGTAAAGTGTTTCCAAACAAGCGCAACGAAAAATATTAATATTGATCAAGCATTTAATTGGCTCGCTTTGAAGGTGGCAGAACAAGCGTTTCCAACACCGAAAAGCGACTTAGGTGTACTATTCTCAACATGGGATGAAAATTTAGGGGTTAAAGTTATCGGAAACTATCCAGAAAAAGCATTTGATGATCCCGAGTTAATCGCGATTAGATGTTTTTCCATCTCCCAATTTATATTCGGAGGGGAAGAATTTAAAAAAGTTTCAGTCGTGTTACCACTTCCTCATCTTCAAGCTAAAGCAAGCATTTTTTTTGATTTTGTAGAAAATGAAGATATCAGAGGGGGACATTTACCTTTATCCATTGTGCTCTATTTCAAAGAAAAAATACCAAGAGCAGTAATTGAGCAATTTAATGAATATATTTTAAAAGAATTTGAGGATATTAAAAGATTCTATAGAGAGAAACAGCGTATAAGAAAAAAGCTTGAGGAAATTCACTCAACTGTCTCAGTTAAGCTTGAAGAGATCCAATCGACGGTGGATGCTCTAAGGATCGCGGAAATAAGATATCAATCATTGTTTAAAGCCGCACGGGATGCTATTTTAATTGTAGATCGGAAATCTGGTATTATATTAGATGCTAACAACCAAGCAGAAAAATTATTTCAAAGACCAATTGAAAACATAATAGGGACTCCTTCTTCCCAAATCAAAATCGAGAGAGAAGATAAAGATTTCAAAACATTAGTGGTGGATCAGATTAAATCTGAAGATTCGGGCTTGACCAGTCTTGAGATAAAAAATCCCTTAGAGCGAGATATTCCAGTTGAAATTAATGCAAGTGAGATTCAAGTAGGGGGGCAAAATGTTATTCAATGTATTATTCGTGATATCACAGACAGGAAAAAAGCAGAGAAAAAATTGAAAGACTCGGAAAACAAATTTAGACATCTTTTTCAAAATTCACCTTTTGGTATTTTATTGATCAATCAAAAAGGGAAAATTGTTGATTGTAATCCTGCTTTTGAGAAAATGTTAGAATATAAGAGAGAAGATTTAGTAGATCAAATGTTTATGAATCTTTCCATCGTTCATCAAAATTATTTAGTTACCTTAATGAAAAGACTAAGAGATGTCCAAGAGGAAGAAGAACATAACCCATTAGATGTTCAATTATATAAAAAAGATAACACTCTTATTTGGGCAAGAGTACAAACTTCACATATTCAAATTAATAAGGAATATTTTTTCCAAATCGTTGCTCATGACATCACAGCTCAGAAAAATACAGAACGGGAAATCAAAAATAAAATGAAAAATGAGAGAATAATGTCAATCATTTCTTCTCGATTTGTGGGAAAGTATGATTTCGATACAGCAATATCTATATCCTTAAGAGATATGGGAAGACTTATTGAGTCAAAGAGAGCTTACTTAATCGTTTTTGATCAATATAAAGATTATGTTAATAATTCTTATGAATGGTGTAAAGAAGGAACTTGTTCTCGTAATGATTTATTTGATACTTTTGATCCCAAGAATTTTCTCTGGTTAATGAAGGTATTGAAAAAAGAAGATTATATTTTCATTAAGGAGATAGATAATCTTTCTGAAGAGGCGATTAATATAAAATTTTTCATGAAAGAGGATGAAATAGAATCGACTCTTCTTTATGCGATTACATTAAATGATAATATTATCGGGATATTAGGATTTGATGAACCTAAAAAAGCTAAAAACTGGGACGATGAAAGTTTAATTATATTTGGTGTGATTTCGGAGATTTTTGGAAATAGTATTGAAAGAAAGCGCACAGAAGTTGAATTAAGAGAAAGAAAAGAAGAATACCATCAAGAAATTGATAGAATTCATTTTTATAATGAACTTTTCGATCAAGATATGAATTATATCTTTGAGAAAATGTTTGAAATCATTAGTGAGTTCGAAGATAATGAAGAAGCGAGAGCAAATCCTAAACTTGAAAAATTTCTAAGGAAGATTAAAAGGGAATCTATTGAAGGTTCAGAATTAGTAGCCATAATTAAAACGTTGACGAATTTAGAAAAAATGATGATTATACCCCACCGAGTTGAGATCATTAATCTTATCAAAAAAGCGGTGGAAAAAGTAAAAAATCTTAGTATTAATAAGGCTATAACAATCGAAATAGAACATTCAGAAGAGGGGCTCGCGTTTTATGGAGATGAAATACTCCGTTTAGTAATAGAAAATATTCTTATTAGTTCAATAAAATATAATGAGAGAACTGAAATTGAAATCAAAGTTATAATTTTTAGAAATCAAAGAAATAACCAAAATTACCTTAAAATCGAATTTGTTGATCACCAAGAATTAGTTTCCGACCATCGCAAAGAAGAAATTCTCGATAAAATGAAACAAGATAAAAATATACGCGGAGTACTCTTAAGATTTTTATTGGTGGAACGTATTTTGGAGCTTTTGGATGGAGAAATCTGGGTTGAAGGAGGAGCAAAATTCGCCATTCTCATACCTGAAGCTTCGAAATAAATCAGAACCCCTAAGAAATAGGAAAAAAAAGAAAGAAAATTGTTAAACCAAATCAAATCAGTCTACGAGGGCAATAATTCCACCTATAAGAACTAAAATTCCCCCAATAAGAGATGCGAAAATTATCATTAAAATTCCCATGATAATCATAAGCAGTCCATTTGGTTGCAAACTCACAACTAGAGCGATAATCGAAACAACAAGAGCAATTACAAGATTCACAATTCTATCTAATGAAAAAAAATCCCCACCAACAGGTCCTGCAAAATCAACTCCTTTACCCCCAGAAAGGGCAAGAAGGGCAAAGATTATTCCAATTATAGCTCCAAGAACACCTAATATCTTGGCAATATCTTCATTACTTGTCATTATTTAAACCCGTGTTAAATTCAAACTTTTAAAATTAATTAATTAAATCTTAAGTTTTGTTTTTATTTAAGCCTTTATTTTATTATAAGAAAGAACATCAGAAACATTTTTAATATTTTCTTAAAATGTTATATTAACTATTTTTAACGTGAGTTTATTTTTGCCAATGGGTAATTTAGAAAGGTTAGAGCGGGAGTTTTTTGAGAGAAACCCAAAAATAGTCGCAAAAGAACTCTTGGGAAAATATCTGGTAAGAGAAATCGATAATAGGAAGATCATAGGAAAAGTAACCGAAGTCGAAGCCTACTTGGGACCCGAAGATAAAGCGTCTCATTCATATAATTATAAAAAAACTAAAAGAACCAAAACTATGTATGAAAAACCGGGGTCTTGGTATGTTTATTTAATATATGGAATGTATCACTGCTTAAATATCATCACAGAAGAGGAGGGAATGCCCAGTGCGGTTTTATTTCGAGAGTTATATCCCATTGATGGTATAGACCTAATAAAACAAAATCGGGATGTAAAAATCGGTAAAAATTATAAAAATCTTTTAGATGGACCGGGAAAATTAAGTATGGGATTTGAAATCACCAAAGATAAGTTTAATGGGAACGATTCATGTGCTCCTAATTCAAAATTATATTTAACCTATGGAGAGAAAATTGAAAGAAAAAATGTTGAAGCTCATGAAAGAATAGGTATTGATTATGCAGAGGAGGATAAGCATCTTAAATTAAGGTTTCGATTAAACTTAGAAAGTTAATTAGTTATCTTCAAAATCAATTTTCGATTAATTAAAACAGAGCATTTATCTATAAATTTTACCTAATCATCTAAATTAGATTAGCGAATAAATTTATATGTAATGAAAACTTATTCATATTGGGACGCTTGGGCCGTCCTGAAGCTCCAAGCTGGGTGGACCGTGACATGCTCAATAGCGGGAATGTCTGGCTTGAGGCTCCATAAGTTATTATTATCTTGTAATCAAACTCGTCGAAGCATTCGCCTGGATGGTGGGCCGCAGAGCAGTACAATCCGTAGGGAATGTATAAGCTCGTAATGGATAACCCGGTCAGGCCAGGGATGGAGCAGCCGTACCCCTAGCTGTTCACGCTTCCAGATCCGGGTGTGGAGGGTTGGATTGGCAAGCTCTAATAATATGATTGGGGTCGAGAGTCGGATTTTTTCTCAATTTCTTATTAACATAATTTCTTCTATGATATCTTATCGTAAGGATTGAAAGAGGCATTAGTAAAAATTATCAAAAACTTAGACTTTAATACTATATGATTAAAGCCAATTTGTTCGATTTTGGGGCTCTCTTTTTGAATACTCGCCATCCAATTCTAATTTATTAGCAGGAATTACCCGAGAATATCGGAAAAAATATAATAAACACCAATTCCTTATTTTCCAAGGCTTTCCATGTCCAAAAACTCTATATCCTCAATCTTTCAAATGAAAAATAAAGATTAAAAGGATATTACTAAGAATTTCCGTTAATTATGCTTTTCTAATTCTTTATAATATTTTCTTAAATCCTTTACTGGAACGTTATTTCTTACTTTCAATAAATCCACAGCATCTTGTGGACAATTTGAAGCACATATTCCACATCCTATGCAAAGATCAGAGTCAATTATTATTGTTTTCTCATGATCGGTATTTTGAAAGCTAATAGCTTCCATGGGACATATTTCTATGCATGTTTCACATAAATTACAGGTTTCATGATTTACTTTTGGCTCAAAATTAGACTTTGTTATAGCCCCATAATTATTAAGTTCTTTCACGCTTTTTAAAAACCCACAACAACAAGAACAACAGGTACATATGAAAAGCGAAGCCTCTTGTACATTAAAGGTCTCATGAACCAATTTTTAGAAATACCTTCATTATAGCTTTAAAATAGAAAAAAATTAAGTAAATGCTATCAGATTAAGATCTCAATCTTCTTTTTCAATAGAAA
>CAZZIC010000176.1:0-8530 GCA_964653985.1 uncultured archaeon
TTTGGTAAGAACTTATAGTACTGTTCGCTAATAAATTATTTCCTTGATAGACCTCTACACGATAAAATCCATTTGGAGCGTTATTAATACTTACTTCTCCGTTAGCGTTTGTTGTTAGATCTGCTAATGGTAAAATTTTATCTACTGAAATATAGCTCCCGTACTCTTTACCGTGATAATAGACTTTGACTTCAAGGTTTTGTGCTGGCATATCAATATTATCAGTGACTACTATTCTTAAATTCTCCGTAACTTGGTATTTTATATTGAAAGGAACTGTTTCATTAGGTAAAATAAACGGGAGCCTAACTTTAATTCCTTGTTTAACTGATGCTTGTTCGGTAAATACGAGACTATCACCAATTTCCTCCTCAACATCTCTTGTATTAACTGAACTATAAGAAACTTCTCTGTCAAATAATGATTCTGTAGAAAGAACTTGATTTGCAGATATAGTATTTTCTATCATTGATAAATAAAAATAGATTTTACTAGGTCCAGAGGTTATAGTTGGAAAATAGATCCGTTCTCTTACGTCGTTTTGTTCAATAAGTCTGTCTATAGCCCAAGTGTTTTCCACAGGTTTTTCAAATTTCATGGTGATCTTTGTATTAAAATTCAAAAGAAATTCACTATTATTTCCAGGCATAGTTAAATTGATAATATTATCTTCTGTAAGATAAGTGTTAGTAGATAAACCAACATTATTCACCGTAAGACTATGATTATAAATCTGCTCCTTGTTTGGAAGCGTAATGTTCAAGTCAAGTATTATATCTGATGTTGGAGTTCTTTGTGCGCTATAAGTTTCTCCTGGAACGATATCTGTCGATACATTAAACCTATAAGTAAATTTTGGATATAATGGGGTGCTGGCATTTTTGAAAATTAAGTTATTTATATCATATTGGTTCATAGTCCAGTTGATCAATGGAATATTATAAGTATACCCAATTGACATTGTAAAAGAATGGCTATTATTCTCAAAATAGTCGAAATACCTAAAATTAACAAACTCATTATCATCAAAAGTGCGAAATTCTGTTAAATTCTTCTCTTCGACTGGTTGGCTTAAGGAAAAGCTTTCTAAATTTATTGATCCTAGTTTTGGTCTATATACGAGATATTCTTCTTCCTCGTTTCCAGTTCCTTTAGACATATTATAGGAAACATCCACTGTGTCTATCAATTTTAGAATGATTCTTTTTGAATTCTTTGAATCCGGACCTTGATTATCAAGCTTCGCACCAGTTTGCAACTCCCATGAAGTTATCTCAATTTCTCCAAAATCGAGGATACTTCCAATCTCTTCTTGTAATTCCGAAACATTATAAAATCCATCATCATCAAAATCATCATCAAATTCTAAATTTTTGATGATTATTTCCCCGAGTGATTGTTGTTTTTCAGTAAGGATGGGTTCATAATCATCTTTTGAAAAATCACTTACTTTTAGCTTATTCTTAGAATTAACATCAATACCATCACTTGCTGGTTGATTCAACATTAAAGCATGAAGAAAAAAAGGACTAAGAAACATAGTTAAAAATAAACATAATAACAAAACTTTTCCATATTTTCTTTTCTTAGGACTCCTTCTTTTTCGTACACTTTTCGAATAACTCATAATATTTAAAACACTTAGTTTGTTGAAAGACAGAAATTACACAAATTAATTACACAATTTAATTAATTAAACAAATTAAATTTTTATTTTCTATCTATAATTATTTTATCAGAATATTTGCCTTAGTATAATATAAAGTTATTTTAAAAATTTAGAGTAGAATTAAATTTCAGTGGTATTATAATTAGTATATATCATATTTAGAAATTTTCAATAATAATTCAAAACTATGTCAAAAACCCCAAATCGAACTAAATTTCTCCAAACGCTCAATAATGCGGTGGATCATTTTATTGATTATTCCCCTAAATTCACTAAAGTTATAACAATTTCACACAATGATGCAGATGGAATCAGTAGTCTACATATCATTCAAAATCTATTATATAAACTAAAAAGTAATTATGATTATTTTATATATAATCGAAGTCTTTCTTGGGAGGATTATCTTTCGGGTATTTTTTCAAGAAAAAACTCAGAAAAAACATGCTTTATCCTAACAGATGTGGGTTCCAGCCTTTCTGAATTAATTCCAATTATTAAAGAAAGAAAAGAGTTTTTCTATATTTTAGATCACCATGAAGTGGATAAAGATGATCAATATTTAAACAGTCCAGAGAACCTACATTTTGTGAATCCTACATTATATGGATTTGATGGCTTAGACCACATTTCTGGAGCAACATTAGCATACATGTTTGCAAAAAAAATAAAACACACGGTAATGAAGCAAGGGTGGTTAACTTTAATTGGAATTGCGGGTGATTCCTTGAAGTCAATGGATAATTTGGAATCTTTTAATAAAGAGATCTATGACGAATTGTTAATGGAAGAGGTGTTCACCGATAAAGAGGGGCTTATTTTATTTGGTAGTATGCATGAAACTATAAAAAATGGACTGAAATATAGCATCCTACCGTATATCGAGGGGCTTGGAGGAGAATCAGATACAAAAATTAGAAAATTTCTTTCAAACTTAAATATTGACCCTGAGAAAAAGGTTGTAGATTTAGACGATTCGGAAATTGAACAGATAGAAGCTGCCGCTGATATAGAAAGCAAAGGCCATTATGCTCTTCTCCATAAAAAACAAGGAATCTTAGAATTTGCTTTTGAACATGCCCTATTATTAAACATCTTATGTTTCAAGAACATCAGTTCTGCGATCTCTATGATCCAAAATTCAAAGATTACAAGATATGCTAAAAATTTATATTATGATTACGTTGGAAATCTCTCAAGAGACTTAAGAACGCTTTCTAAAGAACTCCCACGGGATGAAACTAAAAAAGCAATATTTATAGAGGTCAGGGGGAAAATCCCTCCCAGTAATTGGTCTGATACCGCGAGTTTTGCGTCTGTGAATGAATTGCTTGATCCTTATAAGATGTTATTTGTAGGAGGCTTAGAAAGAAAATCTGGTACGATAAAAATTAGTATTAGATGTACCCGGAAATATCTAGAGCGATACGATGGAATTGGGGTTAATACGACTATTAGTAAGATAAAAAAAGAATTAGGGGGAATGGGTGGAGGACATAAATTGGCAGGAGGAATAAGGTTATCTCGAGCATCTTACAAACGCTTAAAAAAAAGAATTGATGATATTATAGTTTAATAACCTCCCTTTATTTTATTATAAAATGAGTTATTTAGAAAAAAGATCTGAAAAAGAATATTATCTCCATTTATATGTCAAGCCTAATTCAAGGAAACAAGAGATTTCCGAAGATGGAGATTACTTGGCAATTAATTTAAAATCTAAAGCTCGAAGAAATAAAGCTAACAAAGAGTTAATAAATCTCCTCAGAAAGAAATTAGACCTTCCTTCAGATCAAGTTCGGTTTATCTCGGGGTTAAGAAGCGAGGACAAGGTTATCCAATTACTTTTTTCAGAAAATAATGATCCCAAGGCTATTAAAAATAAGTTAATTCATTGATCATTCAAAATTAGGACCCGATCTTTAACATCTTACCGCATTTTAAGCAAATTATAAAATTCATTTAAAAATGGTTAAGAAAAATTTAGAAATTTAGATTCTTATTTATACACCATACTTTTCATTTATATAGTCAACAATATCAACCTTTTGATCAATTTTCTCGTCAATAAACCAATCTCTTAACCTTTTCTTAAATCTATAATGATGCCTACTATTGTGAACATCATATTTATATCCAAACTTCTCACAATAAATTCTTACTAAGGACCAATCATTGAGTCGTAAAAACTTTTTTATAATTAATCTCTTATTTGCCCTTTTAAAACTTTTGTCGGTATGGAAAAACTTCCACTTTTTTCTCCATTCCTGCACTGTTCTTTCTTTAATTGGAATATTGAATCTTTTTAAATGATATTCTGTTATCATTTTATCATTCCATCCTTTTGACCATAAATTTTCTAATTCGGTTTTTGAAAATTTAAACCATTTCCATGATTTTGACCATTGTGGCTTAAGGTTATTTATCCGAAAGTTATAAATTTCTTGTTTGGTATAATATCCGTCAAAACGTTTTCGTTCCAGACTATATTTGTAATTTTTAAGCAACCTCTTGTATAAATCAGAACCAAGATTCAATTCTTTCTCTTTGGAAATTTTATTCGGGATATTAAATATAGATTTAACATCTTTTAGGAATTCTATACTATTGGATTTAATGTATGGTCTAAGGAATTTTCTCTCGGATTTTTTTAGATCATTAGGATAAGTCCTCCCATGAGATCCATCTCCATCAAAATATCCAAGTAAAAAAGCCCAAGCCAGTCCTTTCTTTTCAGCAATGGATGAGGGAAACCTAATTTTTCCAGACTTCTTTCCAGTAGGGAACCCAACCTTATAGAGATTTAAAGTAAATAATTTATTTTTAACAATTAAAACTAAACTTCTACATAACTTTTTACCCTTATATCTTCTTCTATAAAATACTTTATTTGGACTAATTTCGATTTCTTTTACAAATCTTTTTATTATTTCAGCATCTTTCACATCAACATCAATTATTAATCGTCTATGAGATTTTTCTAAATGACCATCAGCGAATAACCAGCCATAGAAATATGCTTTATTTTTATTATCTAATGATTTAAAGTATTCAGTGTTAACTAATTGTTTCTGTTTAGGACTTTTCAGTTTGAATTTCCTGAGATTTTGGAATAAATCTTTTAGGGATAAAAAGTCTTTTTCTCTTAATTTCCTTTTTAGACTATTCTCATATCTACTAATTAAATTCCATGGAATTATATAATTAAGATCCCCTTTAGAATGTAATATCTTGTCATTTATATGCCATTTATTTTTCATTCCTAGAAAATTCTTAGATATGATTCGATAGGTTAATTTGCTTTTTTTTAATTCTTCTAAAGAATTTTTTAAGTCCTTATAAAATCTGATTAAGCTATAATCTCTCATTTAAACACTCTATTTGGATTATATCTCTTAATCAATTCATCATTTAAAAAATCAGAGACTTAAGAGGTTTATTAAAAATCCGATTTAAAATGAGCAACTAATTCTATCTTTCGATTTTTCCCTTAAATTAGCTACCAATTTTCCTCATGGCACCACATTTCAAACAGATGATAAAGTGCTTAATGAAATAAAATGAAATATTTTATATAGTCATTCCCTCATCTGCTGATCTTGTTTGCCTAGTTTCAAGCTGAGCCTTATCATAACCACATTTTGGACATCTAAAATCTTTTATAGTACTTTTGAGATTTTTATCTTTCCAATCTAAAATCTCAGCTGCGCTGGTTAGTTCCTCTTTTGGTGAATGTTTAATTCTCTTTTTCAGTTTATAGGATCTTTCTTGATCCTTTGAAAACGCTTTAACAGCGCCACACTTACATTTAAATATACTTTTTCCCGCCTTTTTGGATGGCATCATAAGACCTCCACATTCATTACAGAATTCCATTAATCTTAATCTCCTTTTTAATCTAGATACAATATTATTATAAATTTGAGTTTTTAAAATCTTATACCGAGAAGTAAAGCAACAAAAATTACCCCCGCTAAAAGATCGGCAGTTGTTCCAGGATTCATTTTTCCTTGATACTTGTGCATAAATAAATCCATCTTTTTTACTGATTTAAGTCCCTCCTCAGTAGAAATACCTCCTTTATTCAAAGCCCTTGCTGCCTTCTCAGACACAATCAGAGCTTCTTTTTCACCTAATTTCCGTGATATAAGCGTATCCGGAATCTTTGCTAAGATCTTCAAGAAGCTATCAACGGTGGTTATATTGATGTCTTGAGTTTCTTCAAATTTTTCAAGAAAATAGGGTAAACCCAAATCTAATATTATCTGAAACCCATTGGCATACTCAAAACTTATCGAATCATAAGATTCCGATAGTTTAAAGATCTTTTGTAAAGCGATATTATCATTTCTTAGCTCATTAATCGAATTTTTATCTGTAATATCATATTTATCGATTTTTCCCAGCCCACCGGGATTACATATTTTTATTGCTTCATATAAATCCACTGTATCTTCTACAGTTGCCTCCTCTAATACCCGTTTCAAGTTTTCTTTAAAATTTTCCATATTCAAGCTCCTTTGTTTAAATGAAATAGTTATAGCCGCAGCGAGAGGAGCTAATATCAATATATGCCCAAGAAGGACATTTCCTCCTTCTTGCCATTTCATCATTGCTTTTGAAGCTTGCAAAAAAAATTTTCCTAACCGTATAAATTTAAAATTTTGATCTTGATTTTTATATTCCTCAGCAATCCTTCGACAAAATTCTTGGAAATTAGGTTGTATTGCTGCAATAGAAGCTAAAAAATGTTCAAACCTTGTATCAACAAAACCTTTTGTCCGATGGACATTTCCAGGTTTTGGCCAGCCAGAAACTTCCAATAAACTAGCTAAATTAATACATCGTAAAATATCTTGAAGCTTTGAGATCGAAAAACGAGTCTTGTTTTGAAGGGGCATTAAACCAATATTGAAAATAAATAGTTAACAAATTTTAGGGTTAATAATAAGTTATTTGAATTTCTCTTTTTTCTTTTATGGTATAACCCTTTTTACCATCGGGGTCATTGAATGAGATTGCTCTAAAATCTTCTTTCAGTTTTTTCTTATATAAGAATTTTCTTAAACGTAATCTAATCACTCTTTTTGATAAATTGATTGGTTTCTCAACCTCTATTTCATTTCCTTTTCGTGTAAGATTCAATTGTGGTAATTTTTCCGCTAAAAATCTTACTAAGTCGCCAACATATTCGTCGTTTTTGAAACTTAAGTCTCTTACACGGATATAAATTTTTTCTGTTTCAGTTTCACTCATATCAAATCACTTCTTTGATAATTAAAAATCCTATAAATTTTTTTTGGTATTTAGAAGTAGTAATCTTATGACTTAATTATTAAAGATATAATGTTTATAATTCTAATTAGATTTAAAACATTGGTGGAAAAAATTGGTAGATTATGTTAATTTGGAGTATGAACCACAAGAAAATGATTTAATTGCAATGTATTTTGTGGAAAAAGCTTCAAGTTGTACCGACTTAGAGCATGCAGCGATGGAAATCGCTAAGGAATCTTCAATAGGAACATGGACAGAAATATCGACTATGTCTAAAGAAATCGCTGAAAGACTTAAACCGGCAACATTTTACATCGATCATGAGAACAATATTATAAAAATTGCTTATACCCACGAATTATTTGAAAGTGAGAATCTTTCTCAAATTCTTTCGGCAATTGCAGGAAATATTTTCGGCATGAAGAAACTAAAGAATTTGCGCTTATTAGATATTTCTTTTCCTAAAAAGATAATTGAGAATTATAAAGGTCCAAAATACGGAATTGAGGGTGTTAAAAGCCTATTAGAAATATCGAATAGACCACTACTAGGAACGATTGTAAAACCAAAAGTAGGATTAACTGAAACCCAACACTCCGAGGTTTGTGGAAAAGCATGGAAGGGCGGATTAGATATTGTAAAAGATGATGAGAATCTAACAAGTATGCTCTTTAATAATTTTGAAAAACGGATTGAAAAAACTCTTGCAATGAGAGATAAAATTGAAGAAGAAACGGGAGAAAAAAAGATTTATATGCCAAATATCACCGCCCCTCTTGAAACGATGAAAAAAAGAGCAGATTTTGTCATTGAAAATGGCGGGGAATATGTTATGATTGATGTAATTACGGTTGGCTTTTCCGCTCTCCAAGAAATTCGGGAATATTTAGAGCGTAAAGATGTGGTGATTCATGCTCATAGAGCGATGCATGCTGCACTTACCAGAAATAAACAACATGGGATAACAATGTTAACTTTAGCCAAATTAATGAGATTAATTGGTGTTGATCAGCTTCACACAGGAACAATTGTAGGAAAGATGGAGGGAGCAAAGAGAGAAGTATTAGAAATTAATCAAGTTATAACAGAATCTATTATAAAAGGAAATAATAGAAGCTTTTTGGATCAGAATTGGTTCGGTTTGAAACCAGTGTTACCGGTGGCTTCTGGTGGGCTAAGTCCCTTAGACGTACCAGATTTGATTAATATATTGGGATCGGATATGGTTTATCAATTTGGTGGTGGGTGTCACGGACACCCGGATGGAACGGAAGCTGGAGCAAAAGCAATTAGACAAGCTGTAGAGGCAACATTAAACGGAGAAAAATTAATAAATTTTGCCAGAAAGCATATTGAATTAAAAAAAGCTATGAAAAAGTGGGGAATGTAGATTTAAGCTTTTTTAATGGACGCTCAGCCAAACAACATCAACCGCATAGCGGTATCAGATTTTTGGTAATTTTTTTTTTTTAACTTAACTTGAAGATAACACTAACGAATTATATTTCGATAATGAAACTTCAATGTTTTTAATCTTTATTGGGTTTAATATTTTTCTATACGATCCGTTCTTCGTTATTTTCT
>CAZZIC010000177.1:0-8519 GCA_964653985.1 uncultured archaeon
AGAGGAATTCTTTTTGGGAATTCCATAACTCGAAAATAACCTTAAGTTTTTATCTCCTCCAATCACATCTAAATTAATTACATAGGTAGATTCTTGAGGATATTGCTCCTCGTGGGTAAAAAGAAAATGCTTCGCTCCGCCAAGATTTAATTCTTCAGAACTGGGGATAAGGAAAGTAAACTCTATATTTTCAAGAGGATTATTCTTAAAGTATCGAGATAATTCCATAACCACCCCTACTGCCCCCGCATTATCTATAGCTCCAGGTGATTCATTACCCGTCTTATTCAAAAAATTAAGAAATCCATCAACTGCGATAATGATACAAGCGATCGTTAAAATATTGGCTAGTAAAGTTAAATCTATTGAAAAGAGGGTTGATATGATTATTAGTACGAAATACACAATGTTTAAGATAAGATAACCAAAAACTGCGACCATTAGGATTGCTATACGCGTAGCACTCGAAAAAGTCTGAGATTTTGAATCCCAATGAGCCATGAAAATTATCTTTGATTTAACCTCGTTGGAATTCAATTTAACAAATATATTTTCTGTTTCATAATTCTTTTCTTCATCCTTAAGTAATTTGATTTCATCCGAATTTATTAAACTGAGTCCTTTTAATAAACCATATACCATAAGGGCTATAAAAATTAAAGATATCAATGGATATATATAATAAACTAAAGCCATACTGATTAGGAAGATTCCTAAGGGAAGAAAAATATAACGTGATATGATCCAATTATAAAAGGAGGTCTTGAATTTTTCTCGATATATTTCCTCATATCCGACTTCCTTAAATCTATTTGACACTATATTTATTGCCTCTTCTTCTCTTGAACTTCCAACCAACCTTGGGAAGGCAAGTTCATCTGCCACTCGATGAGCAAAATCTACATTAACATTCATTTTTTATTCCAATATTATATTTGCTATTATATTTATTTTAGAAGAAAAAAATATAAAGTTTCTAAATGTCAATATCGCATGGATTATTACCTTATTAAAGACTAATCCCAAGATTTAAGGTTTTTGATTAATTAGACTATCTAATAAGAAAAAGGTGCTTTTTTTTGAGTCCGAGTATATCTTTAAACAAGAAATCAAAATCGAAAAAAGACAATAATAGCAATCTTTTATCCACGACCAGTGAAGATGGGGAAACTGGAATAATTAACACTACTCCAGACTTTCAACCTATGATTCGGATTATCTTCTGGAATAGTTTAGGATTCTTTTTTTTCTCATTTTTAATCCCTTTCGCAACCTCTCAGTTATATGATGCTTCTGGTACCCAAATGGGCTTTACGTTTGCAAGTCTAACAATTGGTGGGCTAATTTCTGCGCCTATTGTTGGATATCTCGTTGATAAAGTTAAGCATAAAAAACGATTAGTGCTTGTTGGAAGTTTCGGAAGAGGCGCAAGTTATATAGTGATGTATTTCGGAATCATATTTTCCTCTCTGATTACCTTCGCGATAAGTCTTTTCATACTTGGATTCTTCGTGGGATTCTTTTGGAGTCCTTTAGATGTCCTTATCTCAGAGAAATCTTACAAATCGCACAGGTCTCAAGCATTCGGCTTCAGAGGGGGAATGGTAGGCAAAGGAAACTTACTGGGTTCAATTATTAGTTTTACGATATTCGGTTTGGCAATAGTGTTTGTTCCAAATAATCTGTTTTTAGTCTATAGCCCTCTATTGTTTTTTATGGTATCCAATGTTGGAGCTGGACTATATTTCAATAAAAATGTTGATGAAAGTCTTACATTTGAGAGATATTTAAAAAAAGAGGGTCTATACGACCCAAAAATCTATGATTTTGATGAGGAAAATCCTAATGCAAATTCTGATTCAGAATTGTCGAACTCAGAGAAGTTCGCAACTGGATTTTTGTTAGGATTCTCAATTCTCATGATTGCTTATTTATTTAGTAATATGAATCAATCCATTGTATTGCCCTTTTTACAAGTATTTTTACTCGAAGAGATTGGTGTTACCAACGAAATAATGGTTATGTTGGTATATTTTCCCGCTCAAGTGTTATCTATGTTATTCGCCCCAAAACTGGGGAAAATAACCGATAAAATCAATCCTATAGTGGGTATAATCGTAACTTCAGGGATGGGATCATTATTAACATATTTACTTATCAATACTTCCTCTCCTTGGATATTTTCAGTATTATTGATGTTAGACTTTGCATTCGCAAGAGCGGGATTTCTCATATTCCAAAATTTATTGAGTAGAGTATCCATAAAGCACAGAGGGAAAGTATTTGGCACAGCAAGATGGGTGAGTTTAGGGGGTGCTGTTATAGGACCAATTCTCGGCGGATTTATGTGGGATTCCCTAGGACACTTTTTCCCTTTTATTCTCACAATTATCATCGAACTAGCCATTATTCCTTTCTATATCATAGCGATAAAATATATCCGCCCTCACATGACTGAAAAATTAGAAAAGTTTGGTAAAACTGAAACAAACTAAAAAGCGATAATTTTTCCAATTCTATTTATTATAAAATTTTCTTAAAATCTCTCATCCAATTGATTGGGAAATCTTCTTGAATTTTTTGGAGAAAATCTGATATGTTTAGAACCCCTAAATCAGAGATAATTCCTGTAAGATATTCGGGTGGAGTGGTGTCAAAATAATAATTTAAGATATTATAGCCCAATTTAGACTTATCATAAATTTCTTTTGAGGGTTTTCTTTCAATTTCAATTTCTTTATTATAGTGGCTTTTTAAATTATATTTATATGAATCCGTAACTGCATATACTTTTATATCATTCTTTTTTCCGATTATTGAGAGTGGTTTTGTACCAATTTTGTTAATAATAGAGCCATCTTTAAGAATAGAATCCACCCCGAATATGATGAGATCAATCCTATCTATAAAAAATCCCATAGCCGCATCCACAATAAGAGTTGTTTTAAAATGATTAGATAGTATTTTCGCAGTACGCCTTCCCTCAAAAAGCGGCCTTGATTCAAGAATATAAAATTCAAGATCTAAATCTTTATGTTGTAGAAATTGACTTATAACTGTAGAACTATAAGAGATTGTCATTATTTTCTTGATATTTGATTTATTTTGATCCAAAAATTCGCTAAACGTTTTATTTAATCGATTTTCTCTCCTTTCCCGCTCAGCTTTGAAGCTTTCTATTTTCCGAGTTAAACTTTTTTTTGAAAAAGTTTGAAGATCGTTCATCAAAAAACTAATCATATTGATTAAGGGAGCCATTGAAGGACGTGTTTGAATTATTTTTTGCATTAAACTGAAAATTCTTTCTTTATGGTCTTGATTGGGGTCTTCAAATTGTTTCAATTGTGTTTTAATTATTTCAAGTGCTTTATTTATTAATTCCCTTGCCCCTGAGGACTTATCATTCCTCAGATCTTCAAGAAGTTCTTGAACTTTTTTAGAATTCATTTTTTTCGCAATAGATGATAAATTTTCATAATTCTTTATCTATTTCTTTAACATAATCTGGTTTATATCCTGTTTTTAATAAATTAGAATTTCCGGTTGCGATTAATTTTCCATCCAATGTCGATATTTGAGCATTTGCATGGACAATATTTCGTCCTTCTCGTATCATTTCTCCTTTTACCCGTACTCTCTCACCCACTTTCACCTTTCCTAAATAATCAACATGAAAATCTATAGATATTAAAAATCCTTTATATCCCAAGGTTGCTGACATCATCCCAATTGTATCATCCATCATTCCGCATTGCATGCCCCCATGTAAAAGACCTGTAGGATTAGCCATTTCTTCCCTCACCTCAAATTCAATCTCTAATTTCCCCCGATTTACCTCAACTATTTTTCCATTAAGCCATTTAGTGAATGGCGGAATAGGTCCAGGGATATTTTTTGTATTTTTACCTTTAGCAGCATTGAATAACCTAATGATTCGTTTAGATCTCTTTTCAATCTTTTCTTTTTTTTCCATACTTGTTATTTTTGGTAGTTTATTTAAAAAAATTTTCAATATATTCTAAAATTTAATCAACTCAAAAATTTTAATAACTGAGTAAAATTTAAGTCCTTAATGCGTTCCCAAGAGAGTAATGAGGTATTGAAAGATATCTCCTTTATCAACAATATCAAATCGATGGCAGTCATAGGACCCTCAAAAAGAAGAGATTTTTTCTTTCTAAGGAACCATCAAGAAAATTTTAAAGGCGATTTATTTGCGATTCATCCAACGGTAAAAGAAATTCCGAATTTTGACGACGGTACTCAGGGTAAGATTTTCTCTACTATTAAGGATGTACCAATACCAATAGATTTTGCATTTATTGCGGTTCCTCCCAATCAAATTCTTAATGTAATGAAAGATTGCAGAGAAAAAGGGGTTAAATTGGTTAGTATTTTTACCGCAGAATTTTCAGATGCGGGCACAAAAGAAGGTGAGGAATTAGAAAGAAAACTTTTGGAAGAAAGTGGAGAGGATGTTAGGATGTTAGGACCAAATGGGATGGGATTATTTTATCCTAAGTTAGGGATTGCTTGGAGGCCTAGATTTCCTGATACCCCTGGAAATATAGGATTTATCGCTCAATCAGGTGGGATGTGTAACATAGCAATTTATGCATCACAAAGACTCGGGATTAATTTTTCGAAAGTGTTTTCTTATGGTAACGGAGCAGATTTAGATTTTGTGGATCTTTTAAACTTCCTTTCTGAAGATCCAGAGACTGATATAATTTTAGGATATATAGAAGGTATTGAGAAGGCCCGTGGAAAAACACTTCAAAAAATTCTTTCTAAGATTAAAAAACCTATTATTATATTAAAAGGGGGCAAATCTGAGAAAGGTTCTGAAGCCGTAAAGACACATACCGCCTCAGTTGCGGGATCAAATAGGATTTGGAAAGCTCTCTGGAAACAAAATAATGTTATTGAAGTTAATACATTAGAAGAATTACTGCATACTTCAAGATTAATTGATTGCTATGGAAGCTTTCACTTGGATAAGTTAGCTGTTTTATCGATAAGTGGTGGTTATGGCGTTATCCTTGTTGATTTAATTGAAAAGTATGGAATGAAAGTTCCGCATTTTAGCTCAGAAATTCAAGATAAATTGGATAATAAATTCTTTACTCTAGGCACGAGTTCAACTAATCCATTGGATGTTTCCGCTCAAATATATGCGAGTCAAGCCATTTATGAAATAATCGATACCGCATTATCAGATCAGAAAATCGAGGGTTTAATAATGGACCTTCCGAGCTGGTATTTTAATATGGAATTTCACATCCAAAAAGATCCTTCCTTCGAACCTAATATGATAAAGGCTCTCAGCTTAGGTCATAAACATAGAAAACCCGTTATACCGATTATTCAAAGAGTAAATTGTCCTAAAGCACGTGAAAGGGTGGTAAATAAACTTAAAGAGAAGAGGGTTCCAGTTTTTGGGGATCCTATGGAGTTCATTCCTTTACTGGAAAAAATTTCTGGAAATTCAAAAAGTTAAACAAGTAAGGATAAACATTTCTAATAAGCGAATTAATCTTCACAGTTTTATTATTTTTCTTAACTTCATAAAAATTTTTTCAGGTTATCTCGATCATTTCTTCTTTAGAATGAACAATCAAATACACAACTAAAATCCCATATATTTGAGTTTGATATAGATGAATTAAAAAGTTTGAATTTTTATGATTTTAGTATATTTTATGTTTTACAATCATTTTTGATAAACTATAATTATACCAAAAAGAAAGGAAAAAGTGTACTACGATAAAAAAAGAATTTCTGCTCTACTAAAATGGTATGTCCAAGAGATTGGAGAAGATCTTATCGCCGTTTTAATTGTAGATCGAGAGGGGTTATTAATTGAGGCATTAACACCCAAAGAAGATCAAGCTGGAGAAGAAAAATTTATTGGAGCATTTAGTGCTTTGGTTGAATTAGTTTTAAAACGAATTACAAAAGAATTTAAATTAGGTACTTTTGGAGCGGGAACTTTCGATACGGATAAATATCGATTTATTTTCTGTGAAGCGGGTCCTGAATTTGTATTTGTGTCCGTGTTTAATTCTTTAGCAATGATCGATCCTTATTTTTCGTATGCTTATTTAGCTGCTGAAAAGATCGCGAGAATTTTTGATGGACGTCCCGTGAGCCCCGTTATCCCTCAAATTGCCATAGATAGCAATATTCAACGTATTGAAAGAAAGATCTCCACACTTCAAAAAATTAAGATTCATTCATCAGATTATATCTACAAATTAATTCTGGGAGGAGATGGGAATGTGGGGAAAACTAGCATGGTTCAAAGATTTGTTCATGATAAATTCCAGATAGATTATAAAGCGACCATTGGAACGTCTATTACGAAAAAAGAATGTAATTTCGCTGATCTCGAATCTACTGTACGCTTTATAATTTGGGACCTTGCAGGACAGCCCCAATTTGCCAGAATAAGAAGTAATTACTTGGCAAATTCAAGTGCGGGGATTTTAGTCTTTGATGTAACTGATGAAGATTCCTTTCGAAGTATCAAAACATGGTATAGCGAAATTCAAAAGTATGCCCCTCCAGAAATATTCTTAATATTAGTTGGAAATAAAATAGATTTAAAGGATGAGAGGGTTATATCAACTGAGCAAGGCAAGGAATTGGCTAAGGAGCTGGGAATTTCCTATATAGAAACTTCCGCTAAAACAGGAGAAAATATAAATGATTCCTTTAAAATGTTGGCATTACAATTAGTTCATAAGTTTGTTGAGGCAGAAGAAGTATATAAATTGATATCTGAAACATTAGAAAAAGACTCTATTCAAGCAGTCGAAGGTAAATTACAAACTCCCCTCTCTGATACTTCAAAATATCACAAGGTACCGATTCAAACAATTTGGGAGGATTTGAATAAAGATTTTATTCCTTGGTTAAAAAATAATTTACAAGTTTTAGAAGATGTCCTAAATCTTTCATTAAGATATACTGAAAGTCCTACTACCAAACCTTTACATAATACAGATATATTAGCGGTAGATGAGAATGATAATAAAGTTGTAATTGAGACTCAATTTAAGAATACTATGAATGAAAAAATCGGCAAAATTCTCTCCGGGCTTTCGCAGCATGAAGCAAAAATTGCAATATGGGTTTCGGAGAAAATAAGACCGGAACATAAAAAAGTAATTAATTGGTTAAATCAAAACACTTCAGAAGAATTCTTTTTCTTTTTAGTTCAATATGAGGTGCTTCAATTTAAGGATTATCAACCAATCCCTAAATTTACCAAAATCCTCGGCCCTTCTTTACATAAGAGAGATGATACCACGAAAAAGAGATTGAATTATATTGAATCTGAAAGAGTAAGATTCTGGAAAAGATTAATTGAAAAAATTAATGAAAGTATGCTTGATCAAGAGGATCTTCAAGTAAGTACGAAAAGTTGGATTGGTTCTGAAACACCGATAGAAGGAATTAAACTAAATTACATTATAAAGAAAAATTGGAATGCTATAGAACTCTTCTTCAATCATGAAAATCCAGAAGTCAATAAAAAATGGTTTAAAAAATTCAAATCTAATAAAAATGAAATTGAGGAAAAATTCGGGGAAATTTCTTGGCATTTAAGTGAAGATTTGGATTGGAATTATGAAGAGGATCGTAATTATCAAAGTATACGTTATAAATTCAAGAGCGGAGGGCTTATGGATAAAAAATTATGGGATCAAATACAGTATAGTATGATAGATGCTATGAAATGCCTTCAATCTTGTGTTTCTCCGTATCTTAGAACATTAGCTTTGGATGGGGGGAATGAAAATTAAAAAGAAAAAGAATTATGTAAAAGTTTCTAAATTCCTTTCCTATATTTTACGTCATAATCCTAAAAAATATGGATTAGAATTGGATAAAAACGGATTTGCCGATTTAAACAAGGTATTGAAGGTCTTAAACAACCGATTTTCACATCTTAAAAGGGATAAAAATTTTCTCGTAAATCTCATTCAAGAATCCGATAAGAAACGTTTTCAAATTACAGATGATAAAATAAGAGCATACTATGGTCATAGCATCGAAAAGAAAATTAATCTAACACCCACCTCTAATATGCCTGATAAATTGTATCATGGAACAACACGTGAAGCTTTTAAAAAAATTAAACATCAAGGATTAAGAAGTAAAAACAGACAATATGTACATTTATCTAAAGATATATCAACAGCCAAAGAAGTAGGAAGACGACGCACCAACCATCCTATTATCTTGGTAATTGATACCAAAAATGCAAAACAATCCGGTATTAATTTTTATAATTCAGGAGATATGTTTTTATCAGATCACATTCCTCCAGAATTTATTTCAAGATTAAAATGAATTTTAAGGTTTATTCATTTTTTATTAAATTGAGATCTTTATGGACTCACTATATTTCCTTCTAATATCTAATTTTTTGATTTCAGAAATTTTTCCTCAGACATTAATGTGGTTAAATTTATTAGATCTTCTTTTTATTTGCATATTGAAATTTTTTT
>CAZZIC010000178.1:0-8342 GCA_964653985.1 uncultured archaeon
TTAATCTTTATTGGGTTTAATATTTTTCTATACGATCCGTTCTTCGTTATTTTCTTGATATAGGATTCAAAGGGTTTTGATGACAACCCATATTTCTGACAAATGAGATCATCTGCATTTGTTATTTCTTCATGAGTAAAATGACTAGAAATATAGCAATTTAAATAAATAAAATTTTACTCATTGATTTTTCTCTTATTTTTTACTATACTAAATCGGGATATAACCTAGCAAATTGAAAGCTTACATGGCTGGAAGCAAATATTCCTGCCTCGCTGATTAACCCATCAATATATCTTCTGCTAACAGTTTCGAAGGCTGGATTTAATACTTCTACATTATCAGGTGGTTCTTCCCAAATTTCCTTGGGATCTCTCATCTCAATTTTTTCTAAAATACCAAAGGATGTTTCTGGATTATATTTTAGTAATGGAGTGGCTACATAAAAAGGTACATGCTCCTCGTGGGCTACTAAGGCGAGTAACCTACTCCCAATCTTATTTAGAATGGTTCCTTCACTTGTAATGCTATCGGCTCCTATTAAGATCAAATCGACTTCGTAATGATTAACGGCCCACCGCATCGCACTATCAACAACATGCTTAATTTCAATCCCTGCTTTTGTTAGTTCTCTCGCGGTTTTTCTTCCTTGCAATTTAGGTTGAGTCTGTGTGTTTATGACTTTGAAACTTTTTCCTTGTTCTTTTGCTTTTAATAAAATACCCGTAACGGTAGATGAGTGGCAATGTGTCATGACAATAAAATCCGCTTTAGTTTTGCTTATACTCGGAATTCTTCTGGCTCCTATTTGAGCAATCTTTTCCTTGGAATCGTGAATCATTTGTTTATATTCATTTTTGTATCTATCAATTGACTTTAAGATAAATTTCTGGTTTATCTCATCTTTATTCTTTTCTAATTTATTAATTATATAATTTAACCCATTTCGCATTGCCGGTTCTGTGGCCCTTGTATTAAAAAGAATATCCTTGGCTTCTTTGAGTTTTACTAAATATTCTTCTGGTGTTGAACAAACAGTTAATCTTTTAGCATATGAACTTAAATAATTTATGGCAGATAAGGCAACATTAGTAGCTCCTTGTATTTGTAGACTTTTAATCCTTTCAGCATCTTCTTTTAATTTCTCCATAAGCTTACTCCTTTACTCTTTATTATAAATTAATAACAATTAGTCTGATTTATTAATATCGGATTCCTTAAGATCAGATTTTTTTAATTCCTCGGGATCAACTTCAAGATATATTGACCCTACATAATTACAATTCCTACATTCATACATGTCGGGTGCTAACCAACCACTTACATTCATTGCAGGTTTTAATTTAGCCTCTTTACAGCGTGGACATATTCGTACTTTAGTCATAATTTCCTCAATTTGATATATTTTTTATATTTTAAATACCCAATAAAATTAAGTCCAATATTTCATTTATTGAATAAAGACGGAATTATTCTAATAAATATATTAACGTCGAATCTTCACTTAATCTTTGTATATTGAGATCCTTCTAATTAAGAATAAATGAATTATCTAAATAAATCAATACGATTATATAAGTAAATGAATAATTTGAAAAACTTTTGAATAACATACTCATTGTGATCTTAGAAAACTATGTCTTCTGAATTGGAACTTCAACGGAAAAGCCTCCCTCATGAACCGGGAATCTATATTTTTAAGAATAAGAAAGACAAAGTCATCTATATCGGCAAAGCAATTGATTTGAAGAAGCGAGTATCTTCCTATTTCTTAAAAAGTTCGTATACAGACCCTTACTATGAAGACAAAATAAATGAATTGGTTAAAAGGATCACTTCCATAGATTTCATCACCACTGAAACTGAAAAAGAGGCATTGATTTTAGAAAATGTGCTCATAAAAAAGCACCATCCTCGATTTAATGTAATTATGCGGGATTCTAAGTCTTATCCTTGGATAGCAATAACTTATTCAGAAGATTTTCCTAGGATACGGCTTATTAGAAATCCAGATAAATATTCTAAAAACTTCATGTTCTTAGGCCCTTATACAGATAAGCAGGAAATCTTCAGAATACTAAGAGATTTGAGAAAGATCTTTCCCTTTTGTTCATGTAAACGAAAAGTAAAAAAAAGAGATAGAGCTTGTCTTTATCATCAATTAAAGTTGTGTCCAGGTCCTTGTATCGGTGCAATAGAAAAAAAGGAATACCTCGAAAATATTAAGCAAATTGAATTATTTCTAAAGGGTGAGACAGAGGAATTAAAAAATCAAATTCAAGAAAGGATGGAAGAAGCGGCGGAAAAGCAAAATTATGAAGCAGCAGCTTTTTGGAGGGATAAATTAAACGCAATTGATCATTCTACTGAAGATCAAAATGTATTATTAAATGATGAGATTGATAAAGATATTGTTGGATTTTATTATGAAAATGATTATGCTGCCCTTATCATTGTACATATTAGAGAGGGGAGAATGACAAAAAAGAGTCCATTTACACTAAATTTAAAAGATAAGGTGATTCATAAAGGAGAATTACTCTCCTCAATATTGGAATCATACTATCAAAATAAAAACTTAGATCTTCCTGAGATTATTATAGTACCCGAAAAATATGTCGGAATCGAATTATTAGAAGAGATCTTGGGAGAAGAAAAGGAGGAAATTCATTTAAGAACTCCCTTGGAGTCTCAAGAGAAAGGATTGCTCAGAATTGCTCATAAAAATGCTAAAGTTATGGTGAAACAAGAGATCCAGATGAAAGAAATTAAGAAAAAGGAAGAAGAACAAAGAGAAAAGATTTTAAAAAAGGCTCAAAAAATTCTAGATCTTCCCTCTATTCCTAGAATTATTGAAGGATTTGATATTTCAAATATCGGTGGGAAAGATGCGACTGGATCCATGGTTTACTTTTATGAGGGAGAACCTTCGCATAAGAATTATCGGCATTACAATATTCGTGGTAAATCAACCCCTGATGATGTTGGAATGATGAAGGAAGTTATTTATCGAAGATATTCAAATTTTATAAAAAGAGATTCAAAACTTCCGGATTTAATTCTTGTTGATGGTGGAAGAGGTCAGTTAAATGGAGCACTTGAAGTACTAGAGAAATTGGGTTTAGAGATCCCAACTATCGGGCTAGCAAAGAGATTTGAGGAAATTTATGTACCCGAACTAAAAGATCCCATAAAATTGCCAGATGATTCTTCTACGTTACATTTATTTCAGCAGATACGTGATGAGGCTCATAGATTTGCGGTTCGACTACATAAAAAGCAAAGAAAGAAGCGAATAAAATCAGAACTGGATAGTATAAAGGGCGTAGGTCCCGTAACCAGAAAAAAATTATTATCTCATTTTGGAAGTGTTAAAAATATCAAAAAGGCTTCTTTAGAAGATTTGGAAGAAGTCGTTAATCAAAAACTTGCTCAAACAATAATGGAATCATTAAGAGATAATTAAAATGTTCTATAGTTTTAAGTTTTTAAGTAGCTCTTTCAAAGAAATGGAAAATTATGTAGAAAAGTCCGAAATTTTCATTTTAATTAGTTCCGCTGTCGTTTCACATCTAATTCTTGCAAGAGATTCCCTTTTTGCCTCACATATTACACGAATTACATGCTCAGTATTAGAAGGATGAATTAATATAAACCATTCATTATCTATCCCAAATCTCAAATCTAATTCAACTTGAGATACCTCCTCTCCTTCAGCTATTAACTCCTCTTTTATGTTATGGATAACTTTAGGAAAATCATTCTTATTTACTTCAATATTAATGGTGTGTTTTCTAAATCTAGGAAGATTTTCTGCTAATTCAGAGATTTTTTTGCCTGTCTTAACCAAAATATCAATGAGCTTAGCGGCCGCAAATATACCATCCCTTGTATGATTAAAATGAGGGAATATTACCCCTCCACATGAACCTTCCCCCCCGAATATGAATGCATCATTAAACTCTTCATGTATCAGTTCATTCATAAGTATTATAAGATTTCTTTCTCCAACTGGGGTTCTCATTACTCTTGCATTATATTTTTCAGCTATCTCATCAAACATTAAAGATGAAGCTAAGTTAGTTACTAAAATTGCGCTTTTATCATTTTCATACATTCTTTTAAGAACGTATTCTGCGATTAAGGCTAAGCTAGTATCTTCAGAATAAACTTTAAAATCATCTCCAACTATCGCGAGTCTCTGAGCATCGCAATCATAGGCAAATCCTAAATCATACTTTTTTCGCCAAACCTTCATTATCAGATCTTCAAGATTACTCTCTATGGGATCAATTCCTCTCGGGAAATTCTTATCTTCGTCTAAAAAATTGTTGATAACCTTTACTTCACACCCTAAAGCCTTTAAAATTTGGGGGGTAATATACTTGCTAGAACCCGCAACTGTATCAACAATTACCTTTAGGTCATTATTTTTTATCATATCTTCTAACTCAAAAAAACTCAACAAATCTTTTTCATAGGAAGGATAAGGATTGAAATATTTAACCTTTTCAGATTCCTTATTTATTTGATCATATTGATTTAAATCAATCCGAATAAGTAGATTCTGAATCTCTGTTAATTCTTTCTTGCTCAAAAAAGTTTCATCCGATAATAAATTTAGCGCATTCCATTCAGGAGGATTATGAGATCCAGAAATAATGATTCCTCCTGGAATGTCTAATTTTCTTTTATGATAAATGAGGAGAGGTGTAGGACATATGCCTAAGTTGATGATCTCACAATTTGTGGATAGAAGACCTTCAATAACTGCTTTTTTAATGATGTCTCCGCTTGGTCTCGTATCTCTTGCTAATAAGACTTTTTTATCATCTCCTTTTAACCATAATCCATATGCAACTGCAATCATTTTAGCGATAAGTGGATTCATAGAAGACCCAAATTTACCTCTGATACCGCTTTCCCCAATAATGATTAAGTCGTTTATGTCCGGACACCAATTTATCGATTGATTTTACAATGAAAAAGTGATAAATAGTAAATAAAATGATCTAAAATAAATTTGCTTGAACTACGGGATTATGTTCATATTTGTATTTAACCAATGCTAAGGCACCTCTTAACCCAACCTCATCTCCTAAACTTGTCACTTTTATATTTGGAGGATTATTAATCGTAAATTTAATGGGATCTTCTTTAAATTGTTCAATTAAAGGGGGTACGAGTATTTCTTTCTCCCCAAAAAGCATTCCTCCACCGAGATATATGGAGGTACAATCATAATATGTATTGACTAGACCCACTCCTACCTTATTAAAATAAATCACTTTTTGAACTAGCTCCTTCGACAATTCATCTCCATTTCGGGCAGCTTCAAAAACTATCTTTGGTGTAATTTTGGAAGGATCATCGTTTATAAGTTCCTCTAACTTACTGCTATCCAAGTTTTGTTCCTTAATTCCTTTTTTCGCTCGTTTTACAACCCCCGTACCTGAACTTATTGTTTCCCAGCATCCGTAAGCACCACAGTTACATTGAACATTACTTTTTGGTTCAAGCAGCGCATGGCCGATCTCCGCGGCATTGCCATCTTTTCCAAGTAAAAGCATCCCATTACAAATAACACCTCCTCCAACTCCGGTAGAAATGGTAATATATACTAGATTATCTTTTTCTTCCTTGGTTGCTTCAAAAAAGTGAACTCCTAAAACTGCCCCAACACAATCATTCACAATATAGACGGGAATGTTAGGAAATTCGTTTTGGATAGGCTCTCTCAACGGAATTTCTCGAAAGCCCAAATTAGCATTGTTAAAAATCAATCCTATCTTAATATCTAAGGGTCCTGCTGAAGCAATCCCAATTCCCAAAAGTTGTGCCTTATCTATATTATTCTCCTTTAATAATTCATTCAGCAATTCATTTACTGTTTTACTGACAGAATATATCGATTCCTTTGGATTCTTTTTTCTTTTAATCTCAATTTTTGTTTCCTTTAAATTTTGAGGTGCTAAGGCTACCCTTATCCAAGTTCCGCCGATATCAGAACCCGCTATAAATTTTTCAACCATTTTTCATAACTATTAATTTTTGTGGTTTAATCAATTAATCTCTCTTCTTTAGTAATACTTTATTTTAATATTTTTATCATCTATTAATCTTTTTAATTTATAAACGATTTTTTGTTTTTCTTGGGTATCTATAGAGTATACAAAATATTCTGCTGGGATTCTAGCTGTAGAATATACTTGAACAGCATGCGGTTTAATCTTCTTCAAAGCAGTTGCTAATCCAGCTATGTTAGATGGGTTATTATTTGCTAAAAAATCTTCTCTGTATGAATTATAGATCAAACTCTGAATGACCAATCTATGATTTTCTGGGTTTTCTTCTAGTTCCTTTCTTAATAATCTCAAAGAGTTTATTATTTTTTTTAATTCTGGTACCTTTTCATGTGGTCGGTTTGTTCTGAGAAAATCTTTTTGAGTTCCGACATCTAATTTAGCTAATATAACATCAAAATTTTTAATTTTTTCTCGAATTTCATCCAAAAATAATGTACTTGAATTTGTAAAAAGAGTCAGCTTGGGAGGATCATCTTTCCACTTCATATCACTTCTCACTTTTTTCGCAACCTTAAGGAATTCATTTATATATATATTTAAGGTAGTCTCTCCATAATATCCAAAGGTAATAGAATTTAAATGGGGATAATGTTTTAAAATTGATCTTAGCTCCTTTGAAAATTTGTTTTTGGGGCTAATCTTAACTTTATGGTTTGGAGATACCAAACATCCTTCCTTTGTATTACCGATCTCGCAATAAACGCAATTAAATGTACAAATTTTGTATTGTCGAAGAATATTAACTCCTAAGGAGAGTCCTAGTCTCCTAGAATTGAAAGGACCATATGTAAATTCCCTTGGCATCTTTTATTAATCCAACAAAAATTTAAATATATATGTAACTGGTAATGGTAATTATTAAGCCGTAAAAAATTGATTCCTTTTTAATAAGATTAGAAATTAGGCTTTACAAAAATTATAAATGAAAAATAAAAATAAAAAAAAGGAAATTGAAATTCTTTATCTATTGACGCTTTGTTCTACATCCACAAAAGATATTATAATTATTCCAATCACCAAAATTATTCCAACACAGAGTAAAGCCCAAGCATAGGCCAATTTTCCTATTAAATCATAGGTAATTAAGATTGAGCCAAATATAATTGGTCCTATTGCTGAAGAACCCTTTCCACTCAATTTGGAAAATCCAAAATACTCACCAAATTTTTCTTTCGGTGACAATTCTACAACCATAATCCTCTGTGCTGTCCATGTACCTCCAAGGGCGGGTCCAGCAATCAAGCCCATCAGAATACTCATTAAAAATGGTAAATTTACCCCTATTATAATATAAGGAGTGGTAAAGATAAGAAATATTCCAATTGATAATGAGGTTATCCATAAAATTCCGACGAGATAAAATGTTTTTTTCGGCCCAAATCGCGATCCAAACTCCCCTACAAAGTACGTGAATGCCACGGCTGAAAATGTGGAGATTATGATAAAGATGATTGCAAATATGTCTGAAGCATCACCTGGCTGAAAACCGACTATCAAGCCATCTGTAACCATAGGAGTCATGTAAAGTACTAGTACATTTGCGATGTTCGAGACAAAAAAGTAACCAATAAGAAAGATAAACATAGGTCTATATTTTCTTATATCTTTAAAAGTATGTCTTAATTGCTTAAAGGATCCCTTTATTAATTTCCTTATTGGAGGCATTTTCCCTTTTTTCTGTTTTTCTCTCACAAAAATTATCGGTAATCCAAATACAAGGAATAGGATCATAGGGAGAATAAATGTTATCGGTTCACCAGCATAACCGTATTGAAGTGTTTTACTAGGGTCGCTTACGATATCACCAAATGTGAAAATAAATGGTAAGAGCACAATGAGCGATATTATTGTACCCAAATATCCCCAAGCTACTCCAAATCCTGCTACTCTTCCGATATCCTCCTTTTTTGCTATGAAAGGTAGCATTGCGTCGTAGAAAGTTAAACTAAATTGATAGGCTATATTGGAAATAACATAGAAGAGCAAAACCACGAATATATTATGGAAGAATCCAAGTAAGCTGGCAAAGAGAAGAATTATGCCTGTCAAACTTATAACAAAAGGTTTCCGTTTCCCTGCAGTATCACTTAAGGCACCGATGATGGGAACTATAATTGCTACCCCTATTTGCATAAATCCAGCTACAAGTCCATAAATTAAACTTACATCTCCGTATGTTAATCCATGTTCTAATTGTCCGATGACGAGAACATAACGGTTAATGATTAGGCTTACAATTACCATAGAATAGATAGT
>CAZZIC010000179.1:0-8333 GCA_964653985.1 uncultured archaeon
TAAAAAAGAATTTGGGGACTAAGAAACATTTTTCAGGGATTAAACTAAAAAATAAATTTGAAAATCGACTTACCATAGAAGATCTAACTTCAAATAATCAATCATGGCCCATAGAACCTTCTTATAAGAAGAAATGGAATTTATCAAAAATAAAACTGAAAAATGATCTTAAAGATTTCCAACAAAAAAAGTTAAAAACACGGTTTAACGAATTCAAATGTACATTTAATTTTGAAAAAACAAGAGATCTCGAATCAGAAAGTGAAAGTATTCCGAAAAGATTTCCAATCCTGTTAGCCAAGAAAGTCCCTGATAAAATTAAAAGATATCGAAAGAAAGGAAGAATTTACAAAATTACAAATACAAGAAATGGGAAGATATACGTTGGTCAAACTATAAGATTGTTAAAGGAAAGATGGGATGATCATCTAAAGGATGCCAGAAGAGGTGATCAGAGACATATTTGTCGTGCAATAAGGTTTTATGGCCCTCATTGTTTTAAAATAGAACTAATTGAAACTGTTGAAAGAAAGGATTTAGATAAAAGAGAAAAATATTGGATCAGGTATTATAATTCAAAAGTTGATGGATATAATATGACAGAGGGGGGAAAGGATAGTTTTGGTTATGGAGAAAAAAATTTCATGTACAAAGAAGTAGATAAAAATGAGTTTAAAAGGTTAATAAAACAAGGATATAAAGCTCATGAGATCGCCGAAAAGTTAGATATTTCTACTAATACGGTAAGTAGACGTACACAACAATTTTGGGGGTTATATCTTAGCGAAGCACGAGAAAAATTCATGACAAAAGAGGAAAAGGAAAAATATAAGGTAAGAATTAAAAGAGAAAATCCAATTTATATTGAGATAGATGAAAATAAACTGAAAGCTTTAATTTTAAAAAGTTATAACTCTGAAGAAATAGCAGATATATTAAAAATAAATCAATCAACTATCTTTGAAAGAACTCAAGAATTTTGGGGGTTGACTTTATTAGAATTTAGAAGAAGTTTAACTAGACCTAAATTAAAATCCTTAATAGTTAAAGGTCTTACTGACAAAAAAATCGCCAAGAGAATGAATATTTCAATAGCAAAAGTATATCGTTTGATAGAAGAATTCTGGGGCATGAATCTAATAGAAGCAAGGAGAAAACTAAATAAATCTACTATTGAGAAGCTTATTATTCAACATAAAACTGCCAGAGATATAGCCAAAGAACTAAACTTTTCAGAAGATACCATACATCATTGGGTAAAGAAGATTTGGGGGAGAACATTTACTCAAACTTGGAAAATGTTAATTAAACCAATTCTAAAATCTTTAATTGCTAGACATTTAAATTCTAAACAGATCGCAAGGATTTTAAATATTGATCAATCTTCAGTTTTCCATTTTACTCAAGAATTTTGGAATTTAACATTGACTCAAGCCTGGAGAAAATTTATGAAACCCAAATTAAAATCCCTAATTAAAGAGGGATTAACTGCTATTGAAATTAGTAAAGAAATTAATGTAGATCCATCAACTGTTTACAAATTAACCAAAGAATTCTGGAATGTAAAATTTTCTGATGCCAAAATTAGTATTTAACCTTCTTAAAGTTGAGAATATTAAGAAATTCCCTCAAAAATAAATTAAAGAATTAACGTATTCAGAGTATTGGTTATTAATATGCCGATTAATCAAAATAAATTAAAGAAAGATATTCCTTTTTTCCTATTATCTTTAAAATTAAAAACTATTCAATCCTTAGTTATTTATAGTAATTATTTTACATATATTATTCCAATTATAATAAAATGATAGATAGAGATAGATTTTATAAATTATTCAACCAAAGACTTATAAAAGGTTCTTTAGAACAAGAACTTGATATGGTTCTAACCGGACAATATAAGAAAGCTTTAGAACTCCTAAGAGATGCAGAAGCTACGGGATTATTTCCTGCATTAGTAGGACCTCCAGGTGTTGGGAAAACAAGCCTTTGTAGATATTTTGCACATCTCAGAGCAACAGAGGATAAAACAAGAAACTTTTATTGGTTAACCTTTGATGAATCAATTAAGCCGGCACATCTTATCGGAAATTTCTGTGTATAAACATAGAAACCGAATGTTTTGATCCGGCTACCACGATTCAAAAAGGGTTCAAGTTGGAGGCCTTTAATCCCGGACCACTCTTAAGTGCCATGCTGGAAGGTGGCACATTCTTAGCTAACGAGATTAATCGGGCTACTGAATATTCCCAGAACACTCTTCTTGAGCCTTTAGAGGAGGCATCGATAGGAATACCTCACTTGGGTAGAATTCAAGCAGATGACAATTTCTTTTTTATCTGTGCTATGAATCCTGAGGAATTATCGGGCACACATCGCTTATCAGAAGCCTTAAAAGACAGAATTAAGGTTTGGATTAAATTAACTTATCCTCAAAAACCTACAGAATTGGATATTATAAGAGTGAACTTACCGGAACATTTCATGGTGGAAGAATCCGAATTAGAGCTAATTTATTCAATTATCGATGAGACCAGAAAAAATAAAATCGATATCGAGACTCCTGCGTCAATAAGGGCTGGAATAGCCATGGCAAAATTAATCGGTAGAAGAAGATACTTGGAAAGGAATGATCAAGTTCAAGAAAAGATTTCCACCTATGAATATTTATCTGATATAGCCAAACATGTCTTGCTAGGCAGCATTAAACCTAAACCTGGAGTAAAAGTAGAGAATGTTATAAATAATGTTATTCATAAAACATTGGGAGCATAGGAGAGGGGATAAAAATGGGGGTTTTTCCTGAAAATCCGTGTGAATTTGCGGTAGAATTTATACGTAGAATGAGAAATCATCCAGACATCATTCAAATTCCTTCTTCCAGACAAGTACTTTCGATACCTAGATTGATTCTTTCACGTTATTATCGAAAGGGGAAGTTAACTCCCAATGATTATATTGAAATTAGTAAAGTTACCTCCTTTCCCGATAACCAAGAATTGGCGAATGATATCGCTTTTGAAATAATTTTTCCAAATTATAAGAAAAATATTGTTTCTGAATTTTTTGATGCTAATTCGGAAATAAGGCAACTCGAAGAAGAAGAATTTCTTGAGGATCGACAGAAATCTGAATTAGAACAGCTCCAGGATTTAGTAGAGGAGATAGAAATGTCTGTGGATACTGATAAGATTCAAGAAATGGAAGAATTTATCGAACAATTAAATCAAAAGAGAAATGAAGAGCCATATAAATCCGCCTTAAACTTTTTCAACGATGACAGCGAACTCTATAAGGAAGAGATTTCATCTTTAGAGGAATTAATGGAAGAAGCAAAAAATCGATTAGAACAAAAAATAAATTCCTTAGATCCAAAAGATTTGAAAGCAGCTTCTAACTTGGGCTTAGATGATCTTATCGAGGAGAATTCTATTAGAAAATGGGAACAATTAGCTAACAAAGCTTTGAATAATAAAGATATTTCTAAGGATTTGGAGCAAATGATGAAGTCAGGAAATTTTGATGATTTAATGCAATCTTTAAGTTATTTACAGAAGACGGACTCTCTGGATAAAAGTCAATTGGAGAATTTGAAAAATCAATTGAATCAAAGAATTGAAAATCTTGATCAATTATTTAATGCGGCTAAAAATTTGGGGGAGACTCCTAAATTTGATGAAGATAAGGTCCTAAAAAATTCACTTCAACAATCTTCATTAGATCATAATTTTAATTTAGCTAACTCTCTGGACCAGTTTTTTAGTACGGATCTTAGATCTTCCCTTTTACAAAAGTTTGAAGAGCAAATGGCGAATTCACAATCCCAAATGAACTTGTCATTGGAATCTTTAACTAAGAATGCAATAGCCAATAAATCTTGGAATAATCTTTTTAATAAGGCTTTAGATGACGCAGTAGGAAAAATTAAGAATCAAAAACAGCAATCTAAAGGATTCAAATCATTATCACATCAACTTCAACAACTAATGAATTCTTGTCAAAATGTTCATTGTAGTCAAAAGATATCTCAGAAAATTCCTGATATCATTAAAAAAGCAGTGGATTCTTGTAAAAATCCAAATCAATTAAGAGATACTGTTGAATTCTTAAGAAAAATTGGTTTAAACCCAGAACCCGATGATATTAAAAATAAGGGTCGAGAGCTAAATATGGATGAAGATGAAATATACGAGTTAATCGAACCAAACTATCAGCTATTAAAAAATTTAGTTGAGAAAAATAAAGCTGATTTTGAGAGATTACAAGGATTAATTGAGAGATTAAGAGATTCTCTTAATAAAGATAGAATTAATGATCTTATATCAAGTGCTCTTGGTTCAGAAAACCGTGATGCTTTGGGGGCTTTGGGTCATTTTGATTTAAACCAAGCCTTAAGAGGTGCTCAAGTTGCAGAAGGGGAAGAAGGGATGAATAAAGTTGTCGCTAGTCTTTCAGCGGGAAGTGGGGAAAATCTACTAAAACAATGGTTTATTCATCGAAAAGACCTTCCAGGAAATATAAAACAAAAAGTTAAAGAATTAGCTAAAAAAATGCTTATCGATCTTGGTATTTATTACTCTCGTGCCAGATTAGGAAGTGCTACCTCTGGACCAATTCCGATCAATATCGTTAGACCATATACTGTTGGAGACGATATGTCTAACATAGACTTGGAAGAAACTATTTTCAACATCCTGGAAAAAGGAAAAGAATTATCTCATGTGAATTATGATGACTTTTTTGTTTATGAAACTGCTAAGGGATTGAGAAGCGCATGTTTTGAATTAGATATCTCAGGGAGTATGACGGGAGAAAAACTATCACAGATGGCAATTTCCGTGACAATGCTTATTTATGGTCTAAAAAAAGATGAAATCGCCGCTTGTTTTTTTGAATCGGATACCCACGTATTGAAAGAATTAGACCAAAAAGTGAATATGGAAGAACTAGCAGATGAACTTCTCTCTGTAACAGCAAAAGGGGGTACCAGAATAAAAAGTGCTTTACAATGGGCTCGCAAACAATTTAAAGAACATTCTAAGTCAAGAGAAAAACTTAATATTCTTTTCACTGATGCTGAGGTATACGATTTAGAGCAAGCGATGAAGGAACTACGTATTTTCAGATCAATGGGGATCGATTTTATATTGGTATGTCCAGAAACATCGTTTAATTTGGAGGAGGCAGAAAAAATGGTAAAAATTGCGGGTGGGCAGCTCCTAACAATTAGTGACTGGAATAATTTTCCAAAACTAATAAGTGATATATTAAATTCACGATTTTGATTGATTATGTCAAGCTTGAAATTAAAGCAAAAGATTATAGAAAAATTTGGACTTAAAAAATATACTAAAGCTAAAGATTTTCCCAATAATAATGTTACTTTCGTTTTATATGAAAAAGATCCTCTCATGATAAGAAGCATTATCTTGGAAAATGAGAGGGAATTCCACTTAATCATAGATGAGGAAAAATACGAAATCTACCACGATTGTCCAACATTCTTAATCTATTCAGAAACCGAGGAGAAAACATGCATACATTTAATTAAGATATTACTAATTATTGATTCTTCTGTTTCTCTAGAGATATTGGATCATTTCCAAGATTTTAACCTCACTTCAGAAGATTTCGGTTCTAATAAAAAAAGTACAAATTACTTATTATTAGCAAAAGGATGTTTTAGCTCCAGCAATAATGTAGAGGGCTTGAGTTATCTGAATAAGGCAATTATTAGCCACACAAAATGTGAACCGCTAATAGAGAGATATCTTGAGAAAGCACTAAAGGAAAATTTATTGATTGAATTCTTTGAATTTTTAAGCTCCGCATATCAAAATGAATTAGGGAAACATATTAAACAATATAATTCATTAATCAAAACTGCTTTTGAAAAACTATTACGTTCCCTCAATAGTTATTCATTATTTAACTTACTAAGAATTATTGAATCCTTAACTGAATTTCTAAGCTTTTATGATCTTAGCTTACTTGAAGTTTCCTTTAATGATTTTAATAAATTAACAAAGAGTGAAGATTTTAAGGAGAAATATTTTAGTTTCTATTTTATTCTTCAATATCAAGAAAGTCTAAGAAAATTAAATGATCGCTTTAAACATCTCTTAGAGCACCAATCAATCAAAAATCTAAAGAACGAATTGGTAGAACGATTTAATGCTGAAATTGAAAATTTTGCGATAATAGATAAGCTTAAATTAATGAAGAATCATTTCAGTACCTTTAATGTCTCAAAAAACAAGTATCTTGAAAGATATGAGAATTATAAACAAGAAATTAAGGAATTGGAGAAAAAACTCTATCTTAAGAAATTTGCATTTTTAAAATTTTTGATGAAAAAGTTTGCAGTAAAAAAAACGAAGGTAAATTTCAGGAAGAAACGGAATATGTATGTGGTTTCGCATCATGAAGAAAACTTGGAAAAACCTGCATATCTTTACATTATTAGAAATATTGGTTTCTTCGGATTAAATGATTCAACAATAAAATCCTCAGATCTTGGAATTAACTATTTTATTGTAAAGGAATTATTTTCAGATGATTTCAATAAAATGCCGGACATTTTTTATTATAAAAATCAATATTGGGGTGATAAAGAACATGAGATTGATGCTCAAGAAGGTATCTCACTCCTCACCATGAATAAAGAGCATAGTTCTTTAATCTCTCAAAAAAGCATGAAAGATGAGAGAATAAGCCTAATTGAGTGGGATCTGGCAAAAAAACCAAGACAAGGAAGCATTGTAAATGCCTCTAGCTCTCAAATTATTATCCCTGACCAAAATAACCCTCTTTTTCATGATTTAAAACCCTTCGATCTATGTTATATTAAGAGAAATCCTTTAAAAATTGAAGGAGATATTATAAAAACCGTAAATGTTACTTCTAAGTGCTCCTTTAAGGACGCTATTGAAAGCGTTTCTAAAGGGATGCCTTTTATAGAAGGATATTATCCTCTATCTATGATAAAACTGATAGTGAATAAAAAGATTAGTCCTTTTAAGGCAAATGAAATTGTCTCTCAAAATCCAAATCGAAAATTTATCCCAAAATATAAAGAATTTATCAAAGCGTTTAGAGAATTTTTATTTGAGTATATTAAAGATAATAGACAATATGTTTTTCAAGAATTAAAAAAGAATCCGGAGGAAAATACCAAACAAATTCTCATCCTTTTTGATTTAACAAATGAACTTTCAAGAATCAATCTAGACTTCACTGAAATCATAAAAAAATTATTAGATTCAGGAATAGAATTGAAAGATTTTCGTTCTAGAATAATTGAAAAAGTTCATACAAAAATTCAATCAATTTTAGCTTCCAAAGAAATTGGTTCAACAAAATCTTTTGAACTTAAAAAAATGAAATATACTCCTTTCATTAAATATTCCGATTCGATCTTATCAATTCGACGGAATGAATTCGAAGAGTCAAGAGTGATAAAAGAAAATGAAGAATATGATCTTTCTGAAATAAAAAAAACCTATTATGGAGAAAAATTTGTTGAAATATTGGATATAAGAAAAAACTCCGTTGATTACAAAGCATTTAGAAAGTTTAAACAGTTTGCCTCAAAGTTAAATTTAAAGGTTTCTGTGAAAGAAATTCCTAAATTTCCTTAAAAGCTATATTTAAATAGAGAATATCTAAAATTTTATTAGCAGATTAGATTTTACTTAAGGTTCTACAAAATTACCCAATTAAAAACTAAAATTTTATTATTAGCGAGGAATTTTTTCTTTATAGAAAATGCCTAAGTGAAGGAAAAAATCTCTTTAAAAGTTTTATTCTTGAAATGTTCAAAAAATATAAATACGGCACGTTTGATATTGAAGACCCCGAAGTTACTCCAGAAGATTTGACGAAGTTTTTGATTTTATTTGAAAAACATAACCTTCTTCCCTTTAAGAAAGAGAGATTTTATGAATATCATGAAGTTAACAAAAAGATTTTAAATAGTACTGAATCGATGGAAGAGAAGGCTTGGAAATTAGAAAATTTTGGAATATTTTTAATAAAGAATATAGAACGGGTCTTGTTTACGACGAAAAATAAGCTCTTTTGATTCATTTAATCTTATTTTGAATTTTTTCTTCTTTTATTTTAATTAAGTAATACCGGGAATGAAAATATTGATTTGCTAAAATTAAATAATTGAGCGGGAGAGTATAATGAAAAAATAGGTAATTGAAGACGAAAAAGTACATATCTAAAGATCTATAAAATATTTTTGAATTTTTTGGTAATTTATTCTAACTCCTATGATATATTTTATGAAAATATATACACTTAATATTGAAAGACATAAAAATGTA
>CAZZIC010000180.1:0-5866 GCA_964653985.1 uncultured archaeon
GACCAAGACGACGGAGATGATGATACGGGTGATAATGGTCAAGATGACCTTTCCATAAAAGGACCAAATTTAGGTATTATAATTAGTATTATGTCCATCGCGATTATTGGCATTGCAAAGAGCTCAAAGCTGAAGAAATTTTACAAGGAATAATTTTCAATCTAATCTCTATTTTTTCTATTTTATATTATACTATTTTATAAATCATATTTTTACCTAAATCTCACTTATTTTTGAAATAATTTCGAAAGCATTATTATTTTAGAAGGTTAAATATTTAATATGACTCTTAGGGAAACAATTCATGAAATACGAAAAAAGTTTCATGATAAAATTACGGACTATAAATTAGTCAAGATATGTACCACTGCGATTATTTTTGTCTATATTCCCCTTTTAGTGATTAGTGTTATCATTGCAGCATATTTTGGACCGGAAGGATACACGATTTGGACGCATTATATAAGTGATTTGGGAAGCATCAGATATACTCCCGCGCCATATCTATATGATTTGGCTGCTATAATCGCTGGTGTTTTAACGATACCATTTACTTTTTATATGGAGCAAAAACTGGCACCAATTCCAAAAACTGAGGATGACCTTAATAAAACATCTCGATTACGACTTCGCTTAGGAAGTTACGCTTTTCTTTTTAGTCTCATCGGCAACATCTCATATATCGGTGTCGGGATTTTTAGCGAGGACAGGAATTACTTCGGACTCCATGGAATTACATCTATTTTATCTTTTGTTGGTTTTACCTTCGGAGCATTTTTTATGGGTTGGTTAATTGTACTTTACGCAAAGGATATTCCTAATTCAATAGGTATCTATGGAATAGTGGGACCATTGGCGACTATTATTACATATCAACTTATCGACACATTTAATATCCCACTTACTGAGATTTTCGAATGGATTCTCCTATTTTCAATTTTGGCGTGGATAATTCCATTATTTCTTTCTATATTTACTCAAAATCGGAAAGAATAAGATAAATTTCAAAAAAATTTTTATCTCTTTAATTTTTACATAAAAATCTTGAGTGTTTTATTCTGGATGATAAAATATAATCTTAATAGAAATTCCCAGCCCAATCATATCGATATTTCTTAAAACCATAATAGATTAGATAACATCCTAAAAAGCTGAAAAACAGAAGTATTATTAATATAACCAGGGAAGGTCTTAAGGAGAAAAGCATGCTTAACATTCCAAAAAAACTTAAGACTAAGAAAATTGTGCCCGTTAAGATAATAAGTAAAAAAATAACCTTCTTTTCCTCTTCTTCCCGTCTTGGATAAAGGGTAAAAAATCCCAAGAAAAAAATAAATAAACCAAATAAAAGGAAATTAACCATTAAAGTATAAATATAAAATTCTAAGCCAATATTAGTATTGGCCAAGATTCCTATTAGACTGATAGCTGAATAAAAAGTTATAACAATCCCGATGAGGAGTGCGATTGAAGCGTTCTCATGCTTCTTTTTTTGTTTTGACTTTTCCTTTTCAGCTTCTTCCCTATTATACATTGCATTGGATAATTTCTTAAAACATTTAAAAATTTTTACTATTCGGAATAACTATTATACGACTTTCTAATATTTAGATTAAATAAAAATCATATATATATATTAATTAAAAAAGAATGAAAAATTAAAATTTCTGACTAACTGCCTTAGTGATTAATTCAATTGCATTAATTAAATCATCTTTATGGATGATTGTACAAGGAGAATGTATATATCTTCCCGGTACACTTACAATACCGGAGGCGATACCTGATTGAGTTAAGTGTATTGCCCCAGCATCTGTACCACCTTTGGAGGGGGTTTTAATTTGGTAAGGAATATTTTCTGATTTTGCTATTTTTATTAGATGATCCTTGACTTTGGGTGAAGCTATCGTATTGGAATCTATGATTGTTATGGCGGGACCTTCTCCCATTTTTGTCGGGTTCCTTTGAGGTGGGACTCCTGGTACATCAGCAGCTGTTGTATTTTCCACAGCTACCGCATAAAGGATGTCATATTTTGTAGAAAAGGTGTAGGAAGCAGTTCTCGCTCCTCGAATTCCAACCTCTTCTTGCGCAGACCATGCAAAACATACTGTATAAGGTAGATCTCTTCCCTTAAGATTAAGTGCGGTTTGAATTAAAATATTACATCCAGATCGGTCATCAAATCCCTTTCCCTTTAGTTTTCCTCCCTTCAGTTCTTGAAATCCCGAATATAATGTTCCCACGGTTCCTATAGTTACTCCTTCAGCTTCTAATTCATCTTTAGATTGAAATCCAAAATCTATAAACATCTTTTCCATAGGGACTAATTCTTTTCGCTCAGCTTGTTTTGTTATATGAGGAGGGACTGCCCCAATTACACCATAAATGCGCTCATCATTAGGTTCAACAATAACATTTTGCCCTAACAAGATTCTGCTGTCCCAGCCCCCTATTGATGTAAAATAAGCAAAACCATTATTATCAATATGAGTGATCATAAACCCTATCTCATCTGTGTGAGCATCAAGTAATATAGCTGGACTATCTGCTGGTCCTTTAATTACTCCTAATAGATTCCCCGTATCATCGATCCAAAGTTCGTCTAAAACATCCTTCACTTCGTTTTTGATGGAATTTACAACTTTTTCTTCATTTCCCGAGACTCCCAATAACTCCGAAAGCCGGCGTTGTCTTTCAATAATTTTTCGCTCATAAGAAGTATCGTTAACATTCATTTTTTTCCGTATTTTGATTATTGGTTAAATTTATCTTTTATATTATAGTTTGAATTTTGGTAGAGATTATAAATAGTTTTTTATGTTTTATTAAAAACATCAATAAGCTGAAAGTTAAAAAAAACATAAGAAGTAAAAAAAATAAAATGAATTCATTCTTCACTGTCTAATGGTACAGGCAGTAAATATTTCTTTTCTGCAAGATCATAAACTGCTGCGATTATTTTCTGTTTTGGTTCTTCTGGCATCGCTGACAACAAATAATTAAGCAATTTACTAATATAAAAATCTCCTTGATCTTCTTGTATGGTTTTACCGATTTTTAGCACTTTTTTTTCAAATGAACTAATTTCAAGAGGAGGAGGATTCTCGTTTACTATATGTGGTTTAAGTAAGGATGTATTGAAGTGTGTATTAACTAAATCCATGAAATTCTTAAAAACGGAAACCTCTCCATCAAATTTTTTTAATTTTTCATTATATTTCTTTTCAAAGGCACTTATAAATTTTGTAAGTGATTTCTTTAGATTCTCTGAAGGTTCTTGACTTAAGACTAAAGCTACTCTTATATATTCTCCATCTTTCAAAAGGATTTTATAGTCTTGATAATCCAAGAGAATAGTTTCTCTGGCTTTTTCCGCAGCTTTTTCCTTCTTTAACTCATATTTAAAGGAAGTTATAGCTTGGAGAAATCCACTTACTAAACCAGCCTCGAAATGCATATCTCCCAATTCTTTTTGCACTATATTAGAGCCACTTAATTTGTTAATTATTAGTATATAATCGATGCTCAACGTATCTGAAAACATATTGGTCTTTTTTTCCCAGATTTTTTGCTTTTCTTTTAATCGCCTACGTTTAACGATATAATAAGCTGAAAATATTCCAACCAACGAAATACCTATTACAAGTAAAGGAGTAATATTGATAAGTAACTGAGTGGTAGGTGATCTTATAGTTATGTTTGATTTTAAGATTTCTTCTGTTTGATAATATAGCGTTCCATTGTACATAATATTAATTTCTAACTGATTCACTTGGCTAACTTCATATTCAATTTGAGCAAATCCTTCATTGTTAGTTATATCTGAAAAAGTCTTTTCTAACATATTTTGCTCTGAATATATTTCATTGATTTTAAAGATAATTTCTTGATCTTTTAAGGAATTATTACCACTTTTCAGCAAAACTCGAAGATTTATTGTATCGTCCCACACATATTGATTTTTTATATTTGATTCCAGAATAAGAGATACGGGTTCCTTAAAAACTTGAACTTTCAGAGACTTGGTAAGGATTCCTGCAATCGAACCGTTATAAGTCAAAATATTTATCTTTATTATACTTTCATTATTTTGTATTGAAGTATCAAGATCTGGACGCCAGATTGGAAAAATGGTTTCATTTACGGAGACGTTTTGAGTGTTTATTATATCAATTTTATCATCAACACTAACTTGTAGATGGGCTTTTCCATTAGTATTATTGAAATTATTAATGACCTTCACATAATTTGTAAAATTAACGGAATCGCCTATGGGGCTCCAATTATCTTTATTTTGACTTTCGAAGATGGAGGTATTAATTATATTATTTTTTTGAAGATATTGAATAGTCCAATTATGATTATTACTTACACCAGAGATATCTACATATTTTGACTTGTTATCTATAGAACTGTAGGTTGAAAAATCCTTATAAGTCTGATTATAATTCCAGTATGAAGGATTATAATATCTAGCGATTCTTGCGTTTGAATCACTCGGAAATTCTTTAAGCTCTGAAGTTGAATTCCAAACAATATAATCTTGAGTTGTTTTAAAAATCGTCTCAGACATTTTATTATACTTAAATTTCCCCGAGAATGTGACATTATATTCCACTGGAGCAAACCATTCTGAAGCTATTGGAATATCAAACTGGTTATCAATATGTTCTATAAATTCTTGATGATCATAAGAATTGTCTTCTCCAATAGCATTTCCGAAAACAGTTAAATTAACCTCATCTGGAGTAGGCTTGGTAGACATTGGAGCCAAATTAACTTTGAGCATCCCATTTTTATTATCTCTTTCTTCGCTTTCATTATCAGGAAGATCTCCAATAGATTGATAGAAAGTCATATTATACAAATCCCCAGCTTGATCATCAGCATAATAAAAATACCCATCAGGAGACCCAAATACACTTGTAGGAAATTTTATTGACTTAAAAACAGCAAAAAATGTGTTATTTTCTGTCTCTGATATGTTTAGTGATCTTTCGTCAAAATTTGCTTCGTACCACTTAGCGGGTTGAGTTACATTTTTATCAGTTAGATCGAAATGTGTTTGGTCACTAACTTTGGTTAAATTTTGATTAGGCAAAATCTGATTAGAATCATATGTTGCATTGTAGATTGAGATCGAAAATTTTGAACTCTTGTTATCCCCCATTTGAGAACCTCTCCCACCAGGATATTGTACAAATAGGGATATGTTTCTTAATATGCATGAATTGGGAATTTTGAATGACATTGCGAAATAGACTTCATCTTGTCGAAAAGAAATTGAGCCATCATTTCTTGTCTCAAATTTAACGTATTTTTCAGATGTACTGATATTTTTAAAATTAAGACTAAACGAAGTCATATTCCAACCATTTACAGGATTGGATACTGTTATTCCTTCTGAGTCAGTAGATTGGTTTTTAAATTCTAAACCCCTGCTATTAAAGAGCGAAATTTTCTGTGGATTCCCTTCTTGAACATAATTTTCACTTTTTATTTCTAATGAATCCATTAATTCTCGATTTTGATCATCGCTTACTAGTGGTTTTTGATTGAGAACATTAATTTGGGTCAATGAAGTATTGGATTGATTTAAAGAAAGCGTTAAGCTTGAAAAGAAAAAGATTATCATGAAAATTGCAATTTTATTTTTTGTATCCATTTCTATTTAAACCCTTTTTATATTCTTATTATATTTAATCAGAGATGACTTTCCCTTTTAAGTAATAAGGTATAGATTTTTCCCTATTTTCTTTCAGCTTTAATTAGAGCTTTAATAGAAGATTTAAAACACAAATTTCTTATAGCTCTGTGATTTCAAATTAAGAATAACCATAAATTGAGGAGTAAAAAAAAAAAA
>CAZZIC010000180.1:5966-8292 GCA_964653985.1 uncultured archaeon
TTTTATATTTGAAAATCTCTTTCAATAACAATATCTTTTTCGAAAATTGGAGTATTCACAATAGGTGGGGTTACGCTAATCCTGATTGTTAGAGTGAGATGAAATTCTCCAGTTGTTTCTCCTAATTCATCGGGTCCCAACGTAGTTACTACTTTCTTTTCTCCAGTTCCCTCCAAATTATGAGGATCAAATATCATTCTAATTGTGTGATTTGATGGAGTTGTTATATCTAAGATTATCAGAATATCAACGATTTGGTCTCCTATGGACTCTTCTGAAGAACTAGAAGTAAAATTGTTTGCTTTTACGCCCAAATATTCATAGAGGTTCATACTTCTTTCCTTAATTTCGACAGAAGGATTTACAATTTGAAAATCATCAGATCCTTGACTGCTTACTGAAAGAGAACTTGATGTATCTGAGTTTAAACCAAAAGTTGTTTCAAATTCTACTCCTTGATATGTTAAAAACAATGGGATTGTAGCTCCGATCACAATTATGATTAAAAAAATTGCTATTATTGCGCCTTTTTTTGCCATTATCTACACCTTTTATATTATTTAATATATTAGAGGAGAATCTATTTAAAAAGAATTTAGGTATAATTTTTTCCATAATTTTTAAGTAAGACTTATTTTTGATAGGAAAAGTTGAAAAAATGATAATATTTCTTTAAAATAGACTAAAATCTTATTTTTTTACGTATTTAGCTCTAAAATTATACAAATCCATATTTTTATATTTCCTATCATCTAATTAAAAAGATTTAATGAAGGTCCATAATTGTCCAAAAAGAAAAAGAGATCGAAAAAAATCACAAAGCTGAAAAAACTACGAAAATAATGCTTGATAATATGAAGACAAATATGGGAGGTCCTAATTCCTTAATTTGAAAAGAATGAAGATGCAAAAACTAACTGATAAAATTAAGTTTTAAAGAATAAAAAAGTAGAGCAAATAAAGTAGAATTTTTTATATTGGCTATTTTAATAATGTGATTCTTTTTTAAGAAATTTATATCTCATAAAATTCTATAAGAATAAATCTCTCAGTTCTTTCATAGCTTTATCTACAGTTAAATGTTTTCTTTGATATGCCTCATCGTAATGATCCCCACAAAACCATTCTGCATATGGGGGATGTCCTACAAATCCGGATTGGCTCGCTTTTTTGTCCCATTTTCGATCTGATGGTCTTTTTTTAAAATAAATTAATCCTCCATCATCATCTGAACCGAAACGTTTATCACAAATATAGCATATTGGTGGTCTCATATTTATTTAATGTATAATTTTTCTTTATAATTCTTAGCTATCAGTAAAAAATCTTAGCCCAATACAAGAATCTGGAAATAAATAAATTAATTTGTTCTATAAACTTCCTTTTTATCAAAATTGAAGAAAAGACTAATGAATTAAATTTCTTACTTTTTTAAAAATATTTTCAAAATTAGATCCTTCCCGATAAAAAACAGGAGGTTCTCCCAAAGGAACTTGAATTTTTACCTTTCCTTTTTGATACTTTTTGGATCTCCATAAATGAATCCATGAATCATCGGGTAGATAAAGAGTCCACACTTTTATATTAGGTTTAATCACCGGAGCTACTAATAGATCTCTTCCGAGGAGATACTGATACTTCAGATCTCGCAATATAATATCATCTTCATAATGCAGAAAACAAGCTCTTATGGGAGGAATTCCCTTTTCTTGGTATTCCGCCTCTAGATGCTTTAAATAGGGTTTTAGCATTATATGAATTCTAACCATTGTAGATAGGTGTTTTAATGTTTCCTCATCAGAATCGAATTGCCAATTGACAGTTGGCTTATTACCTTCATGTGTTCTCATAACCATTGAAAAACACGCAATCTCAGCCCATCTCATAAAAAGTTCTTTTGTCCTTTTAATTTTTCCATGAGTAGTAAAACCTCCTATATCGAAATGATAATTTTCAATCCCAGTGAGACCGCAAGATATCCCGCTTGTAATAACAGTAGGTAAGCCCTCAATTAGATCCCAATTTACTATCTGATCCCCAGGCCAGTAAAGCATCACATATTTTGCGAAATGTGAAAATCCCGCTCGATTAAAAGTAAGAATTTTCTCTAATTTCCCAGTTTCTTTTAAACATTCAAAAATTATTTTTGCCCAATCCACAACATATTTATTATGATAACGCTTAGGGTCTTCTCCGGGGTAAAGAATCGAATCTGTAGGTAAATATTCTCCGTAATCTGTCATCCAACCATTAAGTCCAATTTTTATCATATTCTCCTTTATAATGGATTTTATCCATTTAACTGCTTTAGGGTTAGTTAAATCTA
>CAZZIC010000181.1:0-8226 GCA_964653985.1 uncultured archaeon
TTTAATTAATAATTACAATATGGATAAGAAAACCTTTTTAATAAATTTTCCCTTTTAATTCAAGCATTTTAGATTTTGTTCCGTTTTTAAAAATACTTACCTCAACTTCTCGAAGAACATTAAAAGAAGTATCCGATTGGCTTGATTTGAAAGCCCGAGAAAAAAATATTCTCAAATAAAATTTAATATATTTTCCCCCTGATTCTCTTGTCTTTAAGTTCTTTTGAAAACCCTTTTTTTTGTTCGCTATCTAAAATGAGATACTTTAAATTGGGAAGATTGTAAACAAAAGTAGGAAAGGTCTCAAGCGGATTCCCTGCGATATGAAATTCTTCAACCCAAGAAAGATTTTTTAAAGATTCTGGAATTTGCTTGAGATTATTTCCATTTAAATTAAAATATTGTAATGACCTAAGATTGCTTGTTGTCTCTGGAAGCTCAGTTAATCTATTTCCCGCAAGATTTAAATGTTTTAAAGCTTTTAAGTTTCCTATTGATGTTGGAATAGCCTTTAAATTATTTCTCATCATCGATAACGTTTCCAAATTAATAAGTTCCCCAATCTCATCGGGTACGGAAACGATCTCATTGTAATCCAAAAAAAGTTTGATTAGATTCGTTAATTTTCCAATAAGGGGAGGGAGTTTTGATAGCTTGTTTTCAACAAAATCTAGAACAGATAAGCTGGTAAAATTTTGGAGAAAGTTAGGGATCTCTCTTATTTGATTCCGAAAAAGAACCAACCTTTTTAAATATAAATTAAACTTAATTAATTCCGGAGGAATCTCCTTTAGATTGCAACGAGGAAGACCTATTCTTGTGACATGACCCTCATCGCTTGAAAATTTAAAGTCAGTAAAAACTTTTCTGCTTGTATATGCAAATTCTTTTCCCGTGAGCTCCTCTAACTCATTCAGAACTTTTATCTCTTCCCTGTAAAGCTCTACTCCCCTAAATGGTAATTTTTTGATTGTCAATCTCTCACTATCTCTCAATTAATGTTTTAATAGGCAATAAATATAATGAAAAACATCATTTAAACAAAATTACTCTAAAGATTTATTATGAACCCATCATATTCTCGTACTTATCGACAAGTTCTACTGGAACTAAATTCTCAAATGATATCTCAAAAGTGGGATCCTTTACTTTTTTAAGGAAAGCGATATAGAATGCCAGCGTATTTTTTTAGTAAGTCACCAAATAATCATCCCGGTTAAATGTCAAGCACCTCAACTTGAGATTCGGATTTTTCTTTAGATCTTCGGCAATGTTTTTCCCAAAAAGTACTCCGTATCCCGAAACTTGCGGAATAGTGTCCATAAAGATATCTGAAACGTGGTCTGGGTTGAGGTCAAAATCCACTTCGGGTTTATAATCGCACACATATATCGTATCTCCGATTCTTATAATGAGGTCGATATGTCCCGCAAACATCTTATCATCTTGTTCGAAATATACGAGTGTCTCGACCGAAATAAGGCCTTTACCCTTTAACTGCTCAAACACTAGCGGGATATATTTTATGTGCCAAGGTTGCCACCCGTCCCCATCATTATCTTTCATTCGATATTCTTGAGGTATATCAGCCAAATCAAAACCTTCTTTCACTTTTTCAGCCAGAAATTGGGAATCAGCTAATTTTTTGACTAATTCAATAATCTCTTTATGCTCAGCGGGAATATTTCTATCGATAAGTTTACTATTCTCGTTCTCCAAGAGGGGGAATCTAAATCTCTGATACATTTCTTGTTCAATATTGGTCGTGAAAGGACCCTTACTAAGAGAAGACATACTAAATAAAACTTCAATGTCATTATAAGCATCGATTTTCTTCCACATGTTTCTGGGTGCCCCACCTTTAAATATAACGCCAAGACGTAAAAGATTATAAAGATCTGCAGTTTCTGCTCTAAATACATTATTCCAATAAACATCAAATGCTCGATTCCTTCTCAGTCTTTTTATGACATAATTTTTATTGGTTATCAGAGATCTCTCTTTTAAATCTATATAATCTAAAAGTTTCCGCTTTGCGTTCAAATAATAATCTAATTCAGACCAATAAGTATCTAAGTTATCAACAGGATAAGGAGATACCAAGAGTTCATTTCTTTTTTAATAATTAATAATAGTTTATATCATAACGTGATTATTATATTATAGGTTAATAACCAATTAATAAGTCAAAAACTATGTCTGCCTCTAAAATAAATTTTAAAACCTTAATAAATAAAAACAGGGAGGAAATTCTAAGAAAATATTTAAATCTCATTACTATCGATGGGAGATCTAGGGAAGTAGATACCGATTTAAAAATTTACATCTTTCAATCTTATAAATTCAATCCAAGTCAAATATCTTCAAAAATAGAAGATTATTACGTAAATGAAATAGACCAAGAGTTTAAAAAATTTATTGATAGGCATGCTATTAGACTCTCAGATCTAGGTAATTCTAATTATTATTTAAGAATTGAAAATACGTTTACAAAAAAAAAGTATGATTTCCTAATCTTTAAAGAAAGATCTTATTGGATACTTATTACATTAATTAAGAAGGAGGACCTAAGGTCTACATTTTTAAGATTTGTAAAAAAATTTAATGAAATCGAAAGAATTAAGATAGTTCCTCGCCAACTTGAGTCTCTCATTCACGAAAAAGGTTATAGTGATCAAATTAAAGGTTTTATCGCCAAATTCAAACCATACCATTCGGAGAGGAAAATTACTGTTAATGTTTATGGGGGAGATCTGATAGATCTAGAAAAAATAAGGGAGATTTTTTTTGTAGAACCTACAAAATTTGAATATCAATTAAAAAATTCTCCTATTGGAGTTCTTAAAGGGGGGATCTTCAATGATGGATATTTTACTTTAAGTGAAATAAAAAGAGGGTATCAAAATCTAGCTATTGAAAAGATTAATGAATTTATTAATTCCTTTATAGATATAAATGAAATATATTTCGAAAAAGTGAAGGATTATGAAAATACCCCTATTTTGTTAGAAAATAAGTACAATAGTTTAATGCTTAAATCTCGTTATAGGCTTACTATAAAAATTAAAGACAAAAGAATTAAGAAAGATGCCAAAAATGAAAGAGATACGATTACTTTTAAGGACTTAGATAAGAAAATATTCGAATATTTTAAAAATCGACATTCTAGATATGAGATTTATTCAGAAAAGCAATTTTCTCATTTTATATGCGACAAGCGTACCAGAAATAAGGTTCAATTAACTATTGAACCTAGAGACAATAATATAATTTTGTACCCTTTTAAAAATTGTATGGGGTTGACAATTCGGGATATTTGTAATGGGATTAATAAAGTTGAAAGTTCTATTGAGGCTTTAAATCCGATGGAATATTCACTTTAAATTTTGGTTTTTAATTATGGGAGATTTAGAATCTCGATAATTAACTTGATTTTTTATTGGCTATTGGTATTTCTCTCCTAAAAATATTGATTATAAAAAGATTTTTTAATGAGAGACTCTGTTAATATCAAAAGTCAAACGCGCCATCCAATCTCTCTTCTTAATATTGGATTTTTATTCTATGAAATTTTATTTAGCAGTCATTCCGCCATCAACAGGATTAACTGTCCCCGTGATAAATTTGCTCTCATCGCTTGCAAGGAACATGACAAGCTGGGCTACTTCTTCATTTGTTCCGTAGCGACCTAAGGGGATCGCTTGTTCGAATTCTTTTTTAGCTTGCTCCCTTTCATTTGGAGCAAATCCCTCTTCGAGAGAACGCATCATACGATTCTCAATAGGCGATGGATTCACGGAATTTACCCGTATGTTGAAAGGTGCACCCTCAAGAGCTGCAGATCGCATCATTCCAACGAGCGCATGTTTACTGGTTACATATGGTAAAACATTAGCAGTCCCTCTCATACCTGCTACAGATGATGTAATAATTATAGATCCTCCATTTCCTGTTTTTTTCATGAGAGGAAAAATATATCTCAACCCATAATACACTCCGTTCACATTCACATCTATTACCTTTTTGTAAACTTCTAAAGGATATTCATCAAGCGGTGCTACTTTGCCCTCAATTCCCGCATTATTAAAGAAGATATCCACATGACCAAATAACTCCTTAGCTTTATCAGCATAGTTTTTTACCTGATTTTCATCAGAAACATCAGCCACCACATAATGAACTTGGGAACTATTAATTTTTTTAACAACCTCTTTGAGATCTTGTTTGTTCAAATCGACCAGTAAGATCTCAGCTCCCTCTTTCGCCATCATAGCAGCAGTTGTGGAACCAATTCCACCAGCACCTCCCGTAATAACTACTTTTTTTCCTTCAAATCGTTTCATATTCCCCTAAGTTTTATTGGTTATTTAAATTTTATATCTTTGAACTATTAATATCGAAATGAAACGTGAGCAAAAAAATAAGAAGGATGCGATAAAGATATAGATCCACTTTTTATCAAACATGAGATTAGCATAATCTTTAATTGAATTGTCCAATTTAACCGCCTTCTTTTGATTTGTTGGTATAGTAATATTAAATACGATTTATCTTTTTTTCAGCTTATTTTAATTCGAGATCTTACAATTTTAAGGATTTGGATTCTTTGGTTTAAAGGAGATTCTATTGGTTATATCAAAAATATATTTTAAGAATTAGAAAGCTTTTTGAAATATATATAGAATTTTTAAAATGAAGTATGATTTAATATTTATTGCAATAGGTGAAAAAATTTGAATGATCTAAAGATTATCAAAAAAAATGGTGATTTAGTTGACTTTGATCCTGATAAGATTTATGAGGCTGTAAGAGCAGCAGGGGGATCGGATGAGGTTGCCGAAAAGATTAAAAAATATATCATAGAAGAGCTGCCTAAAATTGAAAGTTCTAAAATTAGGGAATTAGTCTTGGAAAAATTAGAAAAGTATGATCCGGACGCGTATGATTCTTGGATTAAGTACGGTTTGAGAGAGAAAAAAGCATCTTAATTTTCACTAGGTTTCCTTATATTTTATTACTGACTAAATAGTTTTTTTCTCCTTTTTTTGATTTTATTCTAAAGTTTTTAAACTGTATTTCAATTATTTAGAAGCATTCTATTAAAAGAAGACCCCTTTTTTGTAAGTAGCAAGTTTAAGTTTAATATTAAGGAATTCTGTCAAGTAATGAAAAATAGGATCTTTTTCTCTTATCTGCGAGAATCCACTTTTTTTATTTAATTGTATTTTTTTATTATTTGTTGAATCATTTTTGTGATTTTACTGGATATGTATCTTTTTTCCGCTTAATTGAATATTTCTTTACCTCAAATTATTTTTTCCTTATACAAGTTTAAACTAAACAAATAAAAAAGGTTATTTTTTCCTTAATTGTTGGTTTTTTTGGTGGCATTCATATTTTGTAAATGAAAAGAGATCTTAGATTATAAAAAGTAACTTGAATTTATATATTCCAAATTTTATTTTAATATATTTAGGTGAGAATTATGAGTGCAGAAAAGAAAATGGATCCAATTTCCGTGTTGATATTTGTGATAAGTATCCTTGGAATTATACTTATCTTGGTTGGAGATTTCGCTGGATTCTATCTAACTGGACCAGCCACAGGGAATAAATTTATCTTTTCAAAAAATAAAAAGTTTGCAGAAGCTTAATTTAAAATAATCGTATTGTTTATTTTTCCATAGAACTCGGAGGATAAAAATGACTTCAAAAACTATAGAGATTGATGAAGAAACCTATAAAAGATTGTTAAAGAAGAAGAAAAAGGGTGAAACCATCTCTGAAGTAATTGATAAATTGCTAGGTCATGAGAAGAAAGATAAAAGCAATTTAGAATCGTTTTTCGGGCGTTGGAAAGATTTACCTGAAGAGTACTTTAAAATAATGGAAAATGCTCATGATGAGCTGCGCAAGGACATAAACAGGAGATTCCAATGAAATGATTTTTATTGATACAAACATAGCGATAGAAATATTAAATGGAAATACATCATTGAATGATTTATTTATTCAATTAAGTTCTGAAAAGATTGGGATAACAACTCCATCAATTGTAGAACTATATTATGGTTTATACAAACTTAAATATTTAAAGAAAGAGCTTTCAAAAGGTAAATATCTTCAATTATCTCATGATTTAGAACAGTTGGTAAAAGAGTTAAGTTGTTTTTCTCTTGATATTAAAAGTTCAATCTTGGGTGCTGAATATTATATGAAATTGAAGGGGCAAGGACAAGAAGTAGAAATTTTTGACTGTCTTATCGCTGCGGTTATAATATCTAATGATTATGATAAACTCGTGACAAATAATCAAAGACACTTCGAAAGATTTAAAGGACTCAAATTAATTGAAATTTAATCTCGACTGAAGATGAAATAATCTTTTTAAATTTCTTAGTAATGGTTATTAATTTAAAATTTTAGCAATATACCTTTTTCCTAAAATCTTCTGTCCATTATTCCTAAAAGTGAAAAAATTAGTTAGAAGAGATTATAAAAATGCATATTTGGACATTAAGCCCGCTGTTTTTTCTAAAAAGAAACTTTTTCGGCGTCTAATTTATATTTTTTTATTAGAACTTGGTCTTCTTGCATTATTAATACAATTGATCCCTCACGAGATTTACTCAATTCTTTTTAACTCCAGAATATGGTCTTAATTATTATGTTGGAGAATTAGGAATACCAGCTCCATATATTACAAGTGTTCTTGCTAGCTTAACCCTTCTTTTGATTCCTATTGTTAATGGGCTTTGGGTAATTGGATGGGTTTTAGAAGATGCGGGATTGATGCATTATAACTTTAGCAGTAAAAATGGTGATTCTCTTTTTGAAGTAGAACCAATCTATAGGAACTATACTTATTACTTAAAAGGGTATGCGGGAATCTCATCTATTATTTTCCTCATACAAGTAATATTAGCGTGGACCGAGGTAACACAAAGAACAGGAGAGAACAGAATATCTGATATCATTGTGACAATCTTTCTACCTGCCCTTACTCTAATTATTTCTTTGCCGATATATTATATTTACGGGAAATATATTGATAAGAAGTTCTTAATAAAAGAAGATTTAAGAAAGCTTAAAGACCTTAATGAATCAGAAATACTAACAGATTAATTGATGGGAGATTCTTCTTTTTTTATTTTCATTTTAAAATTTTTTTATCTTATTTTATCATCATGAAATCAGAGAAAAGAGGTCTAATGGCCCTTAAACAAAATTTATAAAAATGATATCGACCTTATTAAATGATATCAATAATTATATATCCTAGCATTACTATTTTATTCACGTATGGTAAAATTATTTTTTGACGCATGTTCCCTAATTTACATAACAAAAATCGATCTGAAAGAACATCTTCCAGCATTGGGAAAAGTATATGTAAGTAAAAGTGTAAAACGAGAATTAATAAGGGATTTAGATAGATTTGATGATGCAAAGATTCTAAATGAGAATATCAAAACCAATCTTATAAATATTAGCGATTTTGAAATGAAAAATCGATTTTCAAATCTAAATTTAGGGATTGGCGAAAAAGATACAATCGAAATATGTTTAGAAGAGGAGGGTATTTTAATAACTGATGATCATAAAGCTCTAAACTTAGCATTAGGTATTGGTTTAAAACCAAAAACTTCCGAAATCATACTTTTAGATTTTTTAAAGAAATCAATCATAACATATGAGGTTTTTCAAAAATCATTTTGGGCGCTTGCTCGAATAAAGAATTTAAATTCAGAAATAATATCATTTATATTTGATAAAGCGGAAGAAATTATTAAAAATAAGAATCAAAAATAAGGAGGAAAATAAGATATGACTAAACAGATGAATTTAAGATTAGATGAGGATCTAATCAGAGAATTTGAGGAGCTAGCTGAAGAAGAAAATTTGGATCGTTCAGCTTTAGTAAAAAAGATTTTAGTTGAGGGATTGCAACAAGAACGGTTAAACTTTGCTATTCAAAAATATATGATGAAGGATATTTCAATCGAACGAGCGGCTGAAATTGCAAAACTCTCGATTCATGAGTTCATTTTAAACCTGTCGAAATTAGGTGTTCCATCGAATTTAACCATGGAAGACATAGAAAAAATTATATAAGCTCTTTGAATTCTGTTTTTTTTAGTAAAAAATGAGATATGGATATTGAACTCACCATTTTTTAAAGAAAGAAGATTTTTGATATATTAAATCGGTAAAGGAGTAAATAAGT
>CAZZIC010000182.1:0-8181 GCA_964653985.1 uncultured archaeon
AAAATTATTGAAATATCTAATCAGCTCTAATTTATAGGAGTTTCTGTTCTCACTCTCTATTGTTCTTTTAAAGGTTGATTTAAGATATATCGATAATGAAAATAGAATGCTACTAAATACGCAATTGTTTTAGGGATCATAAAAAGGTCCTTAGTGTTTGATTTATCTTAAGGTTATATCTTACTTTTCTTTATACTAATTTTACCGTTGTAAACCAAATCCTCTTTTAGATATTTGAAAAGAGCAGGAAAAGTGATCCCAGCCATCTAAGACCTAAAGACAAGGTCAAAAAACAAAATAGGGGGAGGAGGGCAAAATCAGCGGTCCTACCCGCTGAAAAAAGTGTATATTCTACACTAACCAAAAGACAAAAATCCAGGGTGACGGCTGGGATCTTGATTTAACGGTTTTACCCGCTGAATTACAATCCTCGCTTTAGGATTTGATGATTTTATCTTTTTTTCGCTTTCCTTCTATTTTGCTCTTTTTACTAGTTTGTATAAAGTTATATTTCTATATTATTGTAGAAATATAAATCTTTATCCTATTAAAAATATATTTTTTTGGGTATTTAAAGTTAAACTATATAATCGACCAGGAAAATATCTTAGTTAAAATTGATATAGAGATGATTCAATGTTTTTGGTTAATTTTTAGCCGCTTATTGGAGAGATTTATTCGCTTTTTTTTAAAGATCCGAGAAAAGGAAGATTATCTTATTAAGCCCATATAGAGCGATATGAAAAAAAAGGTTATTAAGGAGTAGTTCAGATATTATAATTATGATAGAAGATAACGAAAAAGCAGAGAAAAAAAATCCTTTGGGGAAGGAAGAACCCGAATTTAAAATTGATATTGGAACAGTTATATTTTTTGGGATTGGGTCTATTTCTTCTTGGATTAATATGCTCATAATTTTGAATTCAATGGAAATCTGGGCTTATCTTTCGATAATTTTTACCACCATAATCCCGGGGATTATAATCGGGCTAAAAAATAGATATTGGGCGTACGGATATTTATTGGGTTTTTCTATTGCTGGAATTCCTTTTGCGTTCATCGATATTTTTATCGGAGGGTATACATTTGCGACTGCGTTATTTATATTCATTATTTTATATCTCATCTTCTTCAAAACTTGGCGTTCCATTAGCAAGATAAAAAAATAAAGAAAAGAGTTAGAATTAGGATAAAAAGATCATTTGTTTACATTTAACACATTTTTTGTTTTGATCTTTTGCCTTTCTAGCACATTCTAAGCAATATAAAGTACCACAAATGCCACATCTATAAGTTTTTGAAGAGAGTTCTCCCTTATGGAGCAAACAAAAATTTTCCTTCTTATCTAATTCCGGAGGAAGTTTAGGAGGGGGTGGCTTCTTTTTTTCTTTTGTCATGATAAAAAGCTATTTTATTATATATTTTTAATATGAGGGGATATCTTCAAAGTCCACCTTCACAACTTTATCAATTTCCATAAATTTATCATTTACTTTAGGAATATTGATTTTAGTTAATTTATCGCCAAGTAAATATGATTCATAATAACAGTCTTGCATTTCATAGCATAGACCCGTGGTATGAAGTATAGCACTACTTAAATCTAACTCTTTCATTACATTTGAGATACCTTTGACGAGGTTTGGGGAAAATTCCTCCAATTTAATCAATATTTTTTTGATATCCGAAGATTGGGTCGGGAAGCAACTTATCTTCACCACATCTTCTCTTGAAATAAATATAAGGAGATAATAAGGCGTTTCCATAATTTCCTCTTTTATTTCATTAGGAAAAAAACTGTTGTCCATTTGTTCTTTATTTATGATTAAACCAACAGAAATTTTATTCTTCTGTATATCTTTGCCACTTTCCATTGAGTTCACGAAAAATTTTTACTTTTAATTTTTAATTTAAATTAGGTTTACTAAATAATTAATCTATTTTCTATTTTTAAAAGTATCCATTGGTTATAATCATTATTTATAAGATTTTTACTTTTAAGTCTAAATATACGAAAATATCACGGCAATATACCCATAACATTTGATTTTTTTATGCGAATATACTTATTTTCTATTTGAAAAATATTGAGAACAACTATTATGTTTAGGAGAGAAAATGTCTTTTAAAGAGAAATTTAATGCAAATGAAACATTCGGATTTAATATAAATAAATTTTATGCATTAGAAAGACGATTTGAAGCTATTTATCTCGTTGATTATATTTCAGGATCCTTATTAGTGAGTAATAATTATTCCGGGAGAAAAAAATTTACCAATAATGAGGATTTAATAACAGGGTTTTTAAGCGCTATAAATGCTTTTATTCGAGAGTTGCAGAATGAAGACCAGACGGGGGATAACGATATCCAAGAGATAAATTTTAAAGACACAAGGATATTATATGAAAGAAAAGGACGTCTAATGGTTATTGGAATTTCCAATAAAACAAACCTCCAAATTGAAAGGGAAATTTTACAAAAAATAGTATCCGACTTTTACAATCGTTTCCAAAGTCAAATAGAGGATTTTGAAGGAATTATTGACCCAGATATATTAAGTTACAAACAGAAATTAAAAAAATTTGGCAATTATGATTTAATTAATAATTTCGATATAAAAATATAAGAATAATTAAGGTGTAAAAGAGCGGTTAATTTTTTCGAATTAGCACTTGAAGAGATTCTCGATTTCTTTATCCCCTTTTCTTCTTCTCGATTTCTTCGACATCTTTTTCAATCTTCTTTCCAATTCCTTCTAGATCTGGCTTAACCTTTTTGCGTTGCTCATCGCTCTCCTTCCGTTTTTGAGCCATAAAAGCTTTTTCAGAAATGTTTTTCTCTATCTTCTTCCCTACTCCTTCTAGATCCGGTTTAACTTTTTTACGCTTCTCATCACTTTCTCGTCTTTTCTCTGCCATAAAAGCCTTTTCAGAAATGCTTTTTTCTATTTTCTTTCCTACTCCTTCAAGATCAGGCTTAACTTTTTTACGCTGCTCATCGCTTTCCTTCCGTTTTTGGGCTAAAAAAGCCTTTTCTCCAATAGATTTTTCAATCTTTCTCTGACTTTCTTGAAAGCTCCTTTTTCTCTCTTCCTCACAGCTTTTAAGATATTCTTCCCGTTCCTTTTTCTCCATTTTATAGAGCTTATCCACTAGTTCCTTATCTTTTTCAATTTCCTCCGGATTAGGAGGTTTTTCATTTTCTCCCATACTATACACTCAACCTAATTAGATGATTTAACTATTCATTTTTTTTTTTTTAAGTAAAATACATAAAACATTATCAAAATCTACCTTAAATAATTTTTGCTAAAGTAAAAGACAAAATTTAATGAGATCCTAGAACCCTATAAAATTAGTTAATGATCTATTTAATCTTAACCGGAGCGAATTCTTCCTCGGGAATGCTGTCCATTAAGCTCAAAACAGTCAACTTCATATTTAGCATTTCTTGTACTTCACTCCAGAGTTCTTTGCATTTTTTTGAATCCGAATCGAGTGAACACTCATTCACTAAAGTCTCAAACTTATCTTGAAGCCCAGCCTTTAATTCTTCTTGTTTTTCGAAACTAATTTCTTGAGTTTCTAACCATTGATCAATGGCTTTTTTGATCTGTACCTCTTCCTCATTGTTCAAGACATAACTAACTTCAACTTCTTCATAGCCCTTGATCTTTTCGACATATTCCTCGTCTTGGTACATAGGTTTGATGAGGATTCCCAGGTTTATAATCAAAGGTTTGATTTGGAGACGTTCTAATGATCCTGAGAGAAAATTTAAAACCTGCTCTTTGTTTGATAATTTTGAATAAGTGATATATTCTTGAATAAAACGCATAAGGGCATTTTTAACTAGAAGTTGGTCGAATTCTTTCATTGACCGTGCTCGAATTTCCAGGGTTTTTTTTACACAAATGTACACGGAACTCATGAATGGTTCTATATCCTTGAACATTTCAAAATGATGAATGAAGTTAACGATTTGTTCCAGAACTTGAGCTCTTCTATCTTCCGGTTCTTTCCAATCTTCCACATATTTATCTAAATCGAACCTATCATCAGAGATAGATAAAAACTGTTTGATCTCAGAATATTTATCTCCTAATCCCATCAAATTTATTAATGCAAATTCTTATTATTAAATTTTTCTTTTTTGACGGATATTCTCTAGATATATAAATGATCTTGGAAAAGAAAATTCTTAATTTACTTGACAATAAATTCTTTTACAAAAAGAAGGAAAACATAAATTAAAAAATGGAAGGAATAAGTGCTTTAGAACCGTGTACTTTTGAGAGAATTACTAACCATATTAATTTTAACGTCGATATAGGAGCTAAATCTAATGCTGATACACCCGAAAGTTTAAATAATGCTGCTGATGTTTCTGCAAGGTTATTACAATCACCCGAAAAATGGACATTCTTTTTTCCGAAAGCCTTTACTATTTTCTCTCCAACCTCATCAATGGCACAATATCCCGCCACAAGTCCTTTAGTATAGCCTTCATTTCGTAAAGTTTGAACGATATTTTCATCATGTCCCTTTCCCATTATTATGAAAAACCCACCTTGAAATTTATCAGCAAAATCATAAGCCAGGATCTGTAATAAAGCAAGAGGATTATTCTGACAGCCTTCTCTACAGACTAATTCTTTTCCTTTTATTATTTTAACATCATCGGGGAATTCTTGTTTTAAATCCCAGTCATATCTCTCTTTATATTCATTCAAATCCTTTCCAATAACATTAATCTTAGTCAAATCCCCCTCGCCTAGCCCTCTTTTATGAGCAATTTTTAGATGAGGGATCTCATCAATAGTTAAGCCGTAAATTCGTGCCCCCACGACATCTACTGATAATGTATCTCTCCCTCCAATAAGGATATTAAAGGGAATTACTAACTCATCCTCCCAAGCTGTTGGAGGATAATGTCCATGAATTGTCCCTTCAGTTCCATCTATGATGGTCAAATCAGGTTGTATATATTCAAACACATCCACTAATTTGTAATGTAAGTTATAATTGTGATCTTTCCCTCTGTCTGCATGTTGTGGAAACCCCCATTGGTTTTTAATACCTAATGTAACCCCAGTCATAGAATGCTCCTTTAATTTAGGTAAATTAATATAGGTTATATTTTCTCTGTCATTCATGATTTCCACTACTGTTTTTGGTAATCGAAATTCTTTTAAATTATATCCCCTTTCTTCTTTATTTGCAGACTTCTTTCCTCTAAAGATAAATTTTTCTGTCTTATCCTCATCGAGATAAATTGGTTTTGTACCTGTGTTTCGACACACCTCTTTATATCCATTGATTTCAAAAACTACTCGAGTTGCATTGGACTGGGTTGAATTTTCCATAACAAATACTTCAACACCCTTTTCTTTAAAATATAAAATTACGGCTTCCAAAACCTCGGGGGAGGTATAGCAATGTTTTTTAAAATCAATACCATTTGGTTTTATGAACACTTTTTTAGAAGGTTTAAGTAGATCTCCTGTTCGATCTTCTATATTGGCTAAGAGATCAAACACGCTGGATTTTATACTTTCTTTTATATCAGTTATTATCACGTTAGACATGGTTTTAAAGACCAGTTGCTTTAAGTTATGTTAACTATATTTACAATTCTTTATTGTACAATTATATTATTTCTATATTTTTTAATATAAATCTTTATATAATTTTTTTCCAATTTTTAAAATACAAATTAGATTCTGGTAATCGAAAGATTAATTCTTCTCAAAATAGTTCAACTTCATCAATAATCAGAGCTATTAAAGAACTCGAACCTCTCGCAAAGAAAAGAAAAGTTAATATAATTTCCAAATTTCCAGATGAAGATATTTATACACAATTCGAAAAAAAAGGACTTCATGATGCTCTCTCAAATATCTTGATGAATGGGATTAAATGTACACCCAGCGAAGGCGAGATCATCATCAAATTAAAACGAGAAAAGGATAACTTAATATTAACCTTTTCCAATACAGGGATTGGATTAACACATAAAGAGAAAAAGATAATTTTCACTAAATTCGGTAAGATCGAACATTATGGGGAAGGATATGACATTATAACTGAAGGATCTGGATTGGGGCTTGGGGCTTTTTATTGCTAAAAAAATAATTGAATTACATGGAGGGAAGATTTGGGCAAAATCAAAAGGAAGAATGAAAGGAACTACTTTTTTTATTTCACTTCCAATAATCAAGCAAGTCTAATGCTAATACAAGAGCCTTTTTTGATCCCTTAAATTACTCAATCAGTTAAATTTAAATAACAAAATTCGTCCTATATTATCAGCACTTTACCCTATTTTTTTTATTATATAATAGAGGTTAGGTCAATTCTAGATATGTTTAGCTTACTTGATACTTAATTCGTTTCTCTTTAGTCATGAAATGGGTTTCAAAAATGAATACGAGCACCCAATTTGAACGTTTAGAATGGAAAAAATATAGTTTTTTTGAGAATTCCCCTTACTTTATCATTTTGTTAGACAAAGATTGGTTTATCAATGAATATAATCCAATTTCAGAAGATTATTTTGGATTTTCTAAAAAGGAAGCAACGGGAAAAAAAATTGAGGAGTTTGGTTTAATTTCAAAAGATATTCTAGCTGATTTCAAACAAAATAAACTAAAAAACCCTGCTGGAAAATTAGAGTCAATTGAAACTTCCTTTGTTAAAAAAGATGGAAGTGAAATATGGTTAAGTCTCTCTATTTCTTCTATAGAATTAGATAGAAATAAATTTATACAAATAACGGGACACGAAATAACTAAAAGAAAAAAAACCGAACAAAATCTAAAACAATCGGAACAGAAATATCATGATCTCTTCAAATATATGACAAGCGGAGTAGCGGTATATGAAGCGGTCGATAATGGAGAGGATTTCATCTTTAAGGATCTAAACAAGGGAGGAGAAAAATTAAGTAAAGTAACCAAGAAGGAGGTATTAGGTAAAAGAGTTTCAAAGCTATTCCCAGGAGTAATTACTTCCGGTCTTCTTAAGGTGTTTAAATTTGTTTGGAAGACGGGAAAACCTAAAGATCTTCCTGTTTTTAGATATAAAGATCATCGGATTGACCAATATGTCCATAATCGTGTATATAAGCTTCCTTCGGGGGATATAGTTGCTGTTTATGAGAATGTGACAGAAAAAAAAGAAGCAGAGATTAGATTAAAGGAATCAGAACAAAATTTTAGGAGTATTATCAATGATCTCGATGTTGGGTATTTTAAATTCAAAATTTCGGGAGAGATAATTTTTCATAATCCCACTTTCAAAAAATTTTTGGAAATTCCTGAAGACTACAAGATAATTGGGAAAAATATAAAACAATTCTGGGTTAATCCTGAGGAAAGGAAAAATTATTTAGAAAGATTGAAAAAATATGGATCTGTTAAGAATTATCAAATCACAGCCCGAAAGATGAGTGGAGAGAAAATTTTCATTCAGAAAAATTCCCATTTAATTGTAGATGAAAACAGTGGTCAGCAATTTATTGAAAGTACATTTTCGGATGTAACTGACCAAATCCTCATGGAAAAAAAGCTCAAAGCTTCAGAAGAGAAGTTCAGAACTGTTTTTGAACAATCTTTAATTGGTTTGAGTATCATGAAAGATTTTAAAATCATGAATTTAAATAAAGCTAATTCTTACATACTTGGATATGATATCGAAGAGATTAAAGATTGGGAGTTAAGAGATTTTATAAGAATAATGCATCCAGATGATTCAAATAAGGTGGTAAAAAAAATCAAGAAAAATATTCAAAACAAAAATTACCCCTTAAGGTATCAAACAAGAATAATAACAAAATCAGGAGAAATCAAATGGGTCGAAGTATTTGGGAAATTCATTGGAAAGAAAGATGAAAATAAAGTCTTAAATATGGTTATTGATATAACTAATAAGAAAAAAGCTGAACGGGAATTAATAAGATTAAATAGGTTAAAATCAGATTTACTCAGTAGAACCTCACATGAACTGAAAACTCCTTTAGTAGCTATTAAGGGGTTTGTAAACCTTTTATTAGAATTATATAATGAACAATTGAATGAAGAGATGAGAACAATCGTAAATGACATTCAAAAAGGAGCTAATCGTTTGGAAAACTTGATAAAGGATATTTTAAAAACTTCTGAATTAGATTCCGATGAAGT
>CAZZIC010000183.1:0-8067 GCA_964653985.1 uncultured archaeon
ATATCATTTTTTTCGTATATTACTTCGATTCTAGCTAAATCTCCTAGCTTTCCAGGAGTCAGTTCATTCATAGCCCACCCGATACCATAAGAACCTAAAAGTGAAATGTAATTGGATTGTTTATTTAATGCTTTCAAAATGTATTTCAATCTTAAAGAACGTATTAAGAAAACAAGAGTATATACAACGAAAAATAAACATATCCCATAAAATGATATCTTACTTAAATTGTTGATAATCTTGTCTATATCAATAAAAATAACCATGAAAACAATAAGGGTAATCGTTCCTAAACCAATTATAATTCTTTTAGTCGATTCTTTCATTATATTGAAAAATAATAATTTGAAAAGTATATAATTAGTTTTACTTAATTATCTAAAAATGTTTTTAATTACGTAATTTTAGGTTTATAATTATCTAAATTTTAAAAATATAGGCTTTCTCAAATATTATGTTTAAAAATTAGATTCTTCTCATATGAATACGTTTTGCTATAAATTTTGTTAAATGATCTACAATCTTTTTAAAATGGTTTTTATAAATATTATAAAAAAACTGAAACGATGGAGAACTAGGACAGAATCTATTTTGTATAAGAATCATTAATCCCTCCAAACCATCCATCCAATTTATTTTAGCATTTCCATATTTTCTGTAATGATATCTTATAGGTAATTCTTTTATTTTAAAGCCATTTAAAATGATTTTTGAGGTGAGTTCTGGTTCAAATTCAAATTCTCTAGTTTTAAGAGTTAAATGATTCAAAACGTTTTTAGTAAATAATTTATAACCTGTTTCCATATCTGTTAGATCGGTTCGATATAGTAGATTAGTCAAAAATGTAAGAAATTTATTTGCTAAATAATGAGTTTTTGCCATATCTTCGGGAATTTCAAAAAATCTGCTACCATATACTACTTCTGATTGCTCATTTAATATAGGTTCTAACAGTTGAGGTATATCTTCAGGAAAATACTCAAAATCAGCGTCTTGTATTATAAAAATATCTCCAGTCGCGTATTTCAAGCCGATCCTGATAGCTACTCCTTTACCTTGATTATTAGGAATTCTTATAAACTTTAATTTCTTAGAATTAATTTCCTTTTGTAATATTTCTTTATGATTTATTGTAGATCCATCATCAACAACTAAAATTTCCCTTTCAATAGGAAAATTAACATCAAAAAGCGCACTTAATAAATCTTTAATCGTATGTTCTTCATTAAAACAAGGTATAATTATGCTTAATTTCAATTTATATCATTTAAAATTATTTATTAAACTATTAAATTTTTTACCAGCAGTCAATTTAATGTTCATCATATAAGCTTCTATATATATAAAACTGATATGTATGATAAATATCTCTTAATTCTAAGAATCTTTTCAGGGTTAAAAATTTGAGTCTAATTATTAAAAAAGTTATAATTTCTTTTTTTGAAGCTTGGCAATTTTTTTCTCCAATTTCTTAATTTTAGACTCATTTCCGTTGAGAAGAAGATCCTTTTCTAATAATTTTATAGCTTGTTGGTAGTGTCGAATGCTATTTATGTAATCTTTTTGTTTTTCGGCGTTTTCTGCTGCTTTTTGGGCGTATTCTATTTCCATTTGATTTACTTTCTGTTGAAGTTCAACAATTAAGTATGAGATCTTCCCGATATAAGGTTCCAAATTAAATCCCGTGGCTAAATAAAATGCTTTTTCATATTCTTCAATGGCAGCTTGATATAAAAGGGCTTCTTCCGCACTTTCACCTTTTCTAATGAAAGATTTCATCCTTTTTTCTGCTTCTTCTTCACTCATATTTTTGGCTTGTTCTTTAAGTGCATCTAATTCGTTCGAATCATCAATGAGGGATGAAAGTGGTTGATTTGAAGCTAATTTCCGTGCTCTGCTTTCTTTAAAAGTACTAAAATGAGATTCTGCTTTTTCTAATGATGTAGGAATAAAAATATCCATCTCAATTAATTTATAGACCTCATAGAGAATGGCATCTGCCTCAATATCTACTATTTCTGTGACCTTATTTAAGAGATTATTAATAAAGAAAAAGGGTTTTGAGAGCAAAAATTCCTTGGCGAAATTAAATACAGCGGTTTGAATGTAATTTTCTTTTATCGATTCAGTCACGTGAGGAGGGATAGTATGCGATAACGTCATTGGAAAAACTAACTTTATATTAAAGTGGTCGATAATGTAGTCTATAGTTTCTTCAAAATCCGTACTCCCGGTTTTTTCTAATTTAATTAATTTCTCTTGATATCGAATCTCATATTCTCTCAGAAAGTCTTGTACTAAGGATTTTAAACTATCCGAAGCTTTATGGTCTAAAATTAAACATACTCGTACATATTTCCCTTCTTTCAGTAAAATATTGAAATTTTTATAATTTAATTCATAAAAGTGTTGCTCATCTACAATTTGCTTGTCTCCTTCTGAACCTTCTCCCGACTCAGAAAAGGTAATATTAGCTTGAATAAACCCGGTTAACAACCCGACATCGATTCCAGAACCCGATAACGGATAATCTACTATGGAAAGCCCGGAGCTTCGAGCCATAAGCACAATATGTTTAATATTTAAGAGATTCAGGAATTTTTGCCATATTAACTCACGATGCATCTGTAGACGTTTTTCTTCCGAATCTATTTCACTGATTCGTATATTAGAATGAATCTCTAAACCTACTTGCTTTAGCTTATCTTTTATACACTTATTGCAAGATTCTGGATAACTCGGACACTCATTTTTATCATATCCACAATTTATTCCCACATTACTAACTTCAAAATAGACCATATGTTAATTTCACTATTTCCTCGAAAAATTCCTTCCTGTTATTTTTAAATTACTGTGGCATACAAAATTACATTAAAATTACAAACTTATATTCTATATTGCCTCTCTTATATGAATACATTCAAATTATTTAAATTTATCATAAACTAAATGTCGTGTGATAGTGATACGTATTTAGGTGCTAACTTACACCTATGATGTTTTTTGTGTGTAAAATATGACGACAAAATTCTACTCTTTCTCTATTGCTTTAAAATAATATTCACTATAGAAAATAGTAGTATTATAAAAGGAATCAGAAAAATAAATGAAAAGAAAATTAAATGATTAACATTTAAGTTTTAGAATTTAATTCTAATTGACATTAAGAATAAATCTAAGTTGAAATTAAAAAAAGAGTAGAAAAAGAATAAAAAATTAGTCCATCGCGTATTTCTTGGTCCATTTCTTCGCTTTCTGTTCAAACTTCTTTAAGCTTCTAAAATACTGTTCTCCCGCTTCATGGTTTAATGGATCTCCCGGATTAAAGAAGGGCGGCTTTATGCATTAATGCAAGAGATTTGCATTAATTCTACATGCATCATACCCTTCAAAGCTTCGATGATATTTGTTAATGTTTTCGAAGGAGTCCATCCAGAAGCCCCGGTTGAGGCATCTACTTTACCCACTAGATCAGGATTAATTAGATCTAAACATATATTTAATTTGCCAGGGGGGATAGAAGAATCGATGTTCGGATGCCACATAAGCGTGACAGCATAAGCGTAAGGTGGCGCGAACGGATAATTGTCAGGAAATTTAATTTCAAAGACAAACTTTCCATCTTCGTATGGGGTATCTTCTTTTCCTTTAATTGTCAAGCGTAAATGGTCGATACTTCGACCCCAAGGCTCCAAAGTCACATTAGGATCATCCTTATAAGCTTCTATTGCCTCTGCGTAGTCGGTTTCTTCCCGAATTTGTAATCACCAATAATATTGAATTTTATAATATTACAAAAGTAAAAAAATTAATAGTTAATAAATGTTAATTTTTGGATAAAGATAAATTTGATTTAGATAGGAATTCATATTAGTTTTCTTTTAGATTTTAATTCTGGGTGATTACAGTTTTCCTTAGCAACATCATTAATCATCCAAAATTAAGTGTATATGATGGTTTAAAAACAATGGAAAATTATTCTTCCTAAGTTTTAATAGGAAGAATCGTAAAAATTATATTATTTTCACAATTATAAAATTAAAATAACCCCTCTTAACTCAGTTGGTAGATAATCTCGTACAACTTATTGCGAGGTTAGCTAAAAGTGCTCGGCTGTAGATCAAATCGCGTATTGAGGCTACACGTCAATGAAAATACGTCAGCCGAAAAAGAAACCGAGATGTCGCCAGATCAAGACTGGCAGAGGGGACCATTATTTCTCTTTTAATAAAAGCTCCTTTTAAAGTATGTATTTAATTCGGCTTTTGAATCTAATTTTCAATGTTAGGGGTTTTAGTGAAAAAATTATTATTAAAATATCCATTATATATGATCAGAATACTTTTCCATGAGTACAATGAAAAAGAAGAAAACAGCAGTTGTTGGAGCGGGTTGGTTTGGACGTGCCCACATTAGAAACTTTTCGGAGCATTCCCAACTTCAAGCCGTGTGCGATAAAGACCCTTCAAAATTAAACTTGATTAAAAATCAATATGATCGTGTCAATACATATACTAATGTAGATGAACTAATTAAAAATGAGGATATAGAAGCTGTTAGTATAGTTATTCCCCCTCTTTATATTCCCGAGATAACAGAAAAATGCGCTAAAGCGGGAATCGATGTGTTAATGGAAAAACCAATGGCTTTGAATTTAGAAGAACTCAAGGAATTTAGAAAATATAAAGATTCCGTCCGAATAATGCCCGGATTTATAGAACTTTTTAATCCGGTATTTGACAAATTGATGAATAACCTATCAAAAATTGGAGATATTATCTCAATCGCTTCTAAAAGAATAGGACTGTACCCAAAAAGAGAATGGAATATGGGAGTAATCTTGGATCTGTCGATTCATGACATTTATCTTCAAGAAAAAATTTTGGGTAAAGAAAATCTAATCGATGCAAAAGGTTTTAAAAAGTCAATAAGCGGGCATAATCATACGGATGCTGCCTTTATTATTTTGGATTTTGGATCAGCTATTGGTCATATTGAATCAAATTGGTTAACTCCATCCAAATTTAGGAAAATGTATGTAAATGGAGTTGATGGGGGAATTATAATTGATTTTATTTCTCAACAGATTAACATAAGGACAGGAGTTAATTTGAATGATGAATGGCCTATGACTAAGGAACAAATTTTAACTCCCCTCAGATCAGATGAACCATTAAAGAGAGAAATAATGAATTTTCTCTATGATGATGAACTTGAAGTCACTTTAGAAGATGGAATAAGGGCTTTAGAAATTGCCTTAAAAATCGTAAATCAATAATTAAAGAAGATAAAGGAATAAAACTATGAATGATGAGAAAGAAAAGGATGACCAACACGAGTTAAATAAGATTAGGATGAAAAAACTCCAAGCCATGATGGACGCTCAAAAACAAAAAGAAGAAACACAAAAGCAATCGTCATCTCTCCAAGATAAGATTGACTTTGTGTTAAGAGTTGTGTTAGCTCCAGATGCCTATGAATACTTAAAAAAATTAGAAGAATCGGATCCGAATGTGTATCAGCGAATTTACAATGAATTAATTAGCCAAGATGTGGTTCAAAATATTGATTATCTTGTGTACATGATTCAGAGGAGAGGTGGAGTTCCACGAAAAATCCCTAAAGATGTAATAGTTTACCTTGAACGTCAAATAAAGGGGATTAAAAGTAGGATCAAAGTAAAACGTGGCGATGATATAATGGATTTAGGATCGTATCTCACTAAGGATAAAGATTAAAAAATTCGGGTTAAGTTATAAAAAACTTATTCTTGAAGCGTTAAAACTGGCTTCTAAGCAATTTTTAAAATTTAAACATATTTATTGTTCTCTGGCCGAAATGACTGCGACGACTTCAAATTCTCCATTTTCTTTTTCCTCTGCATCAATACTTGAAAATTGAAAGGCAAAAGGTCTCTCAAAAATTTCTTCTACCATTGGTGCAAAAGAACTTACCGCAAAGATCAATAAACGCTTCAAAACACTCTGAGTATTTCCCTCAATATCAAGTTCTTCCATAACTTGCTCAACCGCTTCAATTTCACCTTGATTGTATTGATATACAAACACTAATTTAAAATCTACAGGTGTCGGAGCCTCAGGATCTTCAAATTCTAACCCTCTTTTTCTGAAAGGAAATATCGTATTGAGGTAAAAATAGAAAATCTCTTCATGATGGTCCTTAAGAAGATGCGAGATTCTGGAACGGGCTTTATATTCGGGCCAGTACTCTTTTAATTTATTTAACAAGCGCGGATAATTTTTATACTTATTTTCGGCATCTTCTTTAAGATAGTTAAGTAACTGGTTCTTTAAAGGGAGGAAATCTGATTCCCGTCCAACGCGTTTCACGAAATTTTTAAATCTTATACTCATAGTATCAATGGATGATTTATTCTAAAGGGTATATTTTTTATACCTATAATTTTTAATGTAATATTTTCATAATATAAGTCTTCTTATTTAATTCTAGTTCTAAATTCTCTCCTCTTAATGCTAAAAATCACGTTTTAATATTGGGAATCCTAATTTTAAGCTCAATTCGATCCCAATTGAATCCGATCCGAATCACGTGAGGAGGGAAAATTTGAACAGAGATTACTTTAATTATGGTTTTATTGATATTTACACTATCATAGAGTGAATTAAAAAATTTCAATTTATTGATTTTAGAAGTAAACTTTTACTTCTCTCCAATATATTTCTATGCATTAATTTAAAGTTTGTAAATATTTAATTAGCAAGAGATTAGATTAATTAAACTTAAATACGTTATGACCATGGATTCAAAAAAAGTAGGACTCATTTATACAGATAAGTTTAACATGTATAATTTTGGATCAAATCACCCATTACGTCCTTTGAGACTTGAGTTAAGTTATAGCCTTTTTGAAAAATTGGGGTTATTAGAGAAAGAACGATTAATTCAACTAAAGCCCCGATTTTGTTCTGAAGATGAATTGAAAATGGTTCATTCTCCTGATTATATTGAAGCGGTAAAAAAATTAAGCAAGGATCCTGAGGATCCTTCAGTTAATCCGAGGTTGTATGGATTGGGACCCGGCGATAATCCAATATTTAAGGGAATGTATGACGCATCTTCCTTAGTTTGCGGCGCAAGTATAACTGCTGCAGAGAACGTTTGGGAAGATAACGATTTTAATGTTGTATTTAATCCTGCGGGTGGACTTCATCATGCAAGAAAAAATAAGGCTTCAGGATTCTGTATTTTCAATGATATCGCAGTCGCGATTAAACATTTAAAAAAACTCGATGAGGATATAAGAATTGCTTATCTTGATATTGATTGTCATCATGGTGACGGAGTCCAATGGATTTTCTACGATGATCCCAATGTATTGACCATTTCACTTCATGAAAACGGAAAGTTCCTATTTCCGGGCACAGGAAATCTAGAGGAAACAGGCAAGGGAAAAGGAGAAGGCTATTCTATAAACTTTCCGCTTCTTCCTGGAACTAGTAATAAAATGTATTTGAATTTATTCAAAACATGTATCCCGGAAATCTTAAAAGCTTATAATCCAGATGTGCTCTTTACCCAACTGGGGGTAGATACTCACTTTAATGATCCCTTGACTCAACTAGGGCTTTCTATTGAGTTATATAAGAATTTAGCGAAAGAGATCGAGGATATAGCTGAGAAATATTGTAATAACAAATGGGTCGCCATTGGAGGGGGAGGATATTTAATGAACGTAGTACCAAGAGCATGGGCCCTCTTCCTGGCAAGGATGCTAAATGTGGAACTAGAAAACCAATTACCCGATAGGTGGATTAAAGAAGTAAAGGAAAAAGTCCCTTTTGAAGAAACTCCCTATACCCTCTGGGATCGCGGAGATAAAATTGAAGTTCAATTGCTTTCTCACCCCGAGTTAGCCAAAAAGATGAAGGATTATACAAATTCCTTAATTGACCATTGTCAAAAAAATTTCATACAGAATCTAAATAAAAAATAACTTTCCCACTCGATATGAGATGGGGGAACAAAAAATTAAACCAAACTATTTATTTCTATTGAATTAATTAAACAATTATTTTAGTAATT
>CAZZIC010000184.1:0-6121 GCA_964653985.1 uncultured archaeon
AAAAATTTATTTGATTTTGTAAATTTTACACCATTGAATCAAAATAATTTCACTATAGGTTTATAACAAATGTGTTTAGCAATCCCAGGAAAAATCGAGAAGATTTTTGAAGATGGAAATAGTGCCCTTGTTGATTTTGATGGCATCCAACAAAAAGTAATTATTGCGTTACTACAAAATCCTCAAGTTGGAAAGTATGTCATAATTCATGCGGGTTATGCGATAGAGATGGTGAATGAAGAGGAAGCTCTTGAAGCTATTAACCAATGGAAAGAGATTGCTGAAGATCAGAATCTTGAACTTAAAGATGTAATATAAACAAAAGGAATAAATTAATAATCAAATAATTCGATTTTTAACCGTTTTAACTTTTGATAAAGGTTTTTTAATGCCTTCATTCCTTTTGAATCCGGATTATGATCGATTGGAGAGATTCCTTTCAAATCTGCTTCACCTATTTCAGGATCAAATGGAATTGAATGATATAATGGTATTTCCCAATCTTTTACTCTCTCATTAATTATGTCAATTTGGGAATCATCCATTACTTTATTTGCAACTAAATAGATATTAATAATCCCTAATTTCTTAGATAGTTTTATTATTTTAGAACAAAGATCTAAAGACTTCTGGGATGGTTCGGCTATGACAAGCATCACGTCTATACCTTTTGCGGTCCCTCTTCCTAAATGCTCCAAACCAGCCTCAAAATCGACAACGACAACTTCATCTCTTTTAACAAATAAATTATACAGTATTGTTCTTATTAAAGCATTCTGGGGACATAGACATCCAGTTGAGGGTTCCTCGATCCCTCCCAAAACGAGTAATTCCAGACCGTCAGGGCCAGAAACTTTAAATCTATCGGGTATATCAGAGACTTTTGGAGTTATGTTATAAACACCTGCTCCTGCCCCTTCAACCTTAGTTCTTTCTTCTACAAGTTCAGTCATTTCAGAAATTGGAACAATCTTTTCTTTCACTTCTGGCTTGATTCCTAAAGTATAACTTAAATTCATTGCTGAATCATTATCAATCGCTAGAACATTATAATTATCTTTAGCAAATAATCTAGCTAAGGTACCCGCAATAAGAGTTTTCCCAACTCCTCCTTTCCCACTTACAGCTATTTTCATTGGAATATCACAAGATAAATTATTAAGATTAGTTAAATACAATTCTCTGTTGATTATGTTATTAAATCAAATAAGTTAAATCTTTACTTAATAATCTAAATGGAGCTTCTAAAAGAGTTTAATTTTGATAAGCAAATTATATTTAGATTTATATAGTATTAATGAAATAAGATATATTTTTTTGAAAATGGAGTGAAGAATCTTAAAACCTTTTCCTTTATTTTAACTTTTTTAGAAAAAGAGAAGATAAGGGCACAATATTCTATTTGGGATGTCCCATTTTCTGTAATTCTTTAGATACTTTCATGAGTTTTTCATAAATTTTTTTATTTTCTTCGGGATCTTGAGTTTTCATTAATTTCTTATTTAATTTCTCAATTTGTCTGGTCAGTTCAATAAATTTTTCAGGTGGTTCCGTTTGATATGTATATTTCCTTTTTCCCTCTGATAATTCTACATATACCCATTTTCCACTTTTTTGCGAGTAATTCCAGCGATTTAATTCATGTTTTCTTCTCATAAAAATCTTGAATATATATATTTCAAATGGATTTTAGGATATTTGTTCAATTTTACTTAAAACTTCTTCCGCTTTTTCTCTTACATCAACGTCTTCATCTTGGAGAAGTGTTTTTAACTTTTCCCTAAGACCATCATACCCAATATATCTTTCTAAAGCAGTTAAGCAATCATATCTTATCAACCAATTTTCATCATCGGTTAAGTTTAGTAATGTCTCAAAAACATTTTTACTTTTTATCCTCCCTAAAATCTTAATTATAGATCGTTTATCACTTAGATTTGATTTGTCCAAGTTGTCTATTAATAATTCAATAATAATATCTCGATTATGATCTCCCATTATATGAAACATTTCTTCTAATATAGCAATAGTTTGTTTCTTCTTTGTTAAATTATCATCGAAAACAAACTTAATGGAGGGATCTCTTTTATCCATTTCTTGCTGTTTTAATTGATATAAATTCTTGTTCAATTTTTCATTTTCTTGTTCTAAAATCTCAATTTTCTCATTTAAACTAGAAAACTCTACTTTTTTCTCTGTTTTTCTTTTCCTTTTCCCGCTTCCATTTTCTACCGATACAACATTTGATTTAAACTTGTTTTCCAATTTAAGATAACAATTTTTTAATGTCTTGATATTCTGTTTCAGTTGTTCAATCTTTTCTGATTGCTTTTCATTTCGGTTATTCTTATAGGAAATTTCTTTTTTAAAATTCATTATTTGGTTTATTAAACGAGAATTTTCTTCTTCCAAATTAAGAACTTGACTTTCGAGATTTCCTAATCTCCCCGTTTTCTTTTTCTTATTTACTAATTCTTCTTGTAGATTATTAACTCTCTGCTGTAAAAGTTTATGATGTTCTAATAAATCCTTATTTCTTTTCGTTAATTGATTTATCTTTTCTTCGGCATCTTCAAGGTCTTTAGTAAAATCATTTTGCTCTAAATCCTGTCTTTTTTCTTTGAGCTCATTTTGTAAAGAATTAAGTTTTTCTATGTAATTCTTGTTCTGAATACTTAGTTCCTCGATTTGAGTTTTAGCTTCAGACAGTTCTGAATCCTTATCTTCATTAAAATCTTTAATATGCCCAAATTTTTCTTTTAACTCAATATTTTTTCCATTTAGTTCTTCAATTGTTTTATCTTTGTTTTTTAATTCCTTCCTTTGAGCTAAAACTAAATCTTTTAAGATTTGAATATCTTCGGGCACATTATCTTTACTTTTTAATCGTTCTTCTTGATCTTGTATGATTAATCTTTGTTCTTTTATTGTAAATTTAAGTCTCTTAATCTCTTCCCTGAGAAATTTGATCTTTTTCTCTAATTGAGCATCAGTTTGATTTCTTTTCTCAATTGAGTCTATTAAATTTTTTAATTCTTCACTCATTTTCCCAAAATTCGGATAAAGTTACCTATTCTTAATTAGTTATATAAAACTCCGGATTTAAAAAATATTTTAACTAAACGAGTATGAATAAAAATAAAAAAATACTAATATGCAATTTTAGGTTTTATAAGATCTTGACTTCTTTAATTTTATCTCCTTGCTCTATGGAATCGACAACTTGTTGATCCTCATCATTCATAACTTCTCCAAAAATAGTGTGTTTATTGTTTAAATGAGGCGTTGGTACGTGAGTAATGAAGAATTGACTTCCATTAGTATCAGGACCTGCGTTTGCCATTGCTAAGATGCCTGGTTTATCAAATGTTCTATCACTATTATCGAATTCATCCGGAAAGGGGTAAGAAATTTGTTCTCCTTTATAAGGAAATGAATTTATTCCTTCATTTTTAGGACCTCCTCTTCCAGTTCCTGTTGGATCTCCTCCTTGGATCATAAAATCGTCGATTACTCTATGAAATTTAACACCTTCATAGAATCCTTGGTTTGCTAAGTATAAAAATGAAGCAACCGTCATTGGAGCTTCATCATCAAATAATTGGAGGTTAATATCTCCTTTCTCAGTTTTTAAAACAACCTTAGTCATAGTATCTAAAATAAAAGCAAAAAATCTATTAATATTTTCCCTTAAAAATTATTTAATATTTGGGATATTAAGTTTTAGAGATATTACTAATAATTTTAAATAGATAATTGAAAATACTTTAACCTATAAAATTCTACAAGTATTTATGAATTATGAGAAAAAGATTACCCATTTTGCTTCAGACAATCTTTTAATAATTTTTAGTTTAAAAGTTTTTATTAAATGTAGGTTTTAAATAAATGAAACATACACATATATTTTTATAAATATTCATTTAATCGTCCACTATGTCTCAAAAAACGAGTAGTCTGTCTTATTTCTTTAATCCTGAAAGTATTGCAGTCATTGGGGCTAGCAAAACTGAAGGTAAGGTAGGACATACAGTTTTAAAAAATATCCTTGATTCCGGATATGAAGGGAAGGTTTTTCCAATCAATCCTAATTATGAGGAGATTTTGGATCATAAAGCTTATGGAAGTGTTTTAGATGTGCTGGAAGATATTGAAATTGCGATATTTGTGATTCCCGCCAAATTTATTAACCCTGTAGTAAAAGAATGTGGTGAAAAAGGAGTAAAAGGGCTTATCATTATTTCTGCTGGATTTAAAGAAGTAGGAGGAGAAGGTGTCGAACGGGAAGAAAAATTAAAAGATTTGGCCAATGAATATGATATGAGGGTTTTAGGACCAAATTGCTTGGGATTCATTGGTCTGAATTATAATGGATCATTTGCAGTAGAAACACCAAAGAAAGGACATATAGCGATGATATCACAATCTGGAGCGATGTTAACGGGAATGATGGACTATTCAATGAATCAAAGTTACGGATTTTCTGTAAATATTAGTTTAGGTAATAAAGCAGATTTAGGAGCGGTAGATTTCATAGAATATTTAGCTGATGACCAAGATACAAAAGTAGTACTCTGTTATTTAGAAAGTATAAAAGATGGGGATAGATTTTTAGAAGTTGTACCGAAAGCGGCAAGGAAAAAGCCAATTGTAATTCTTAAATCTGGAGTAAGTGCTGCCGGAGCTAGAGCCGCATCTAGTCATACGGGGGCATTAGCAGGGTCTGATCGGGCGTATGATCTTACATTCAATAAATGTGGAGTAATAAGAGCCAAAACCATAGAAAATCTATTCGATTACGGAGAGATTTTTCTATTTCAACCAATCCCAGAAAATAATTCTTTTGCAATCATTACAAATGCAGGGGGTCCAGGTATTGTCGCCACAGACGCATTTTCCGAAGCAAAGCTAAAATTGACTGAATTTTCTGAATCTGTTTTACATGCTTTAAGAGATAATCTGCCAGCTGAGGCTGCAATCTTTAATCCGGTAGATATTATTGGAGATGCAACTCCAGAAAGATATGAATATACTTTAAAGACAATTTTTGGTATCGAAGATGATAGAAGGGAAAAAGAAATAAATGATAAAGATGTAAACACTGCAGGAGCGTTAATTCTTCTTACCCCTCAAGCTCAAACAAAACCAACAGATGTAGCAAAACTTATTCAAAATATTAGTTCAAGGTATTTGGACCAAAAAACTATCGTCTGCTCTTTCATTGGAGAAAAATCAATAACAGAAGGGCAGAAATATTTGAAGGATCATCATATTCCATGTTATAATTTTCCCGATAAGTCGGCTAATACTTTAAAAACTATGTTAGAGAGAAGTAGATTTCTTGAAACAACTCCATTAGAGAAACGAGAAGTACCTCAATTTGATGTGAATAAAGATCGCGTAGCGGAAATTATAAAAGAAGGGCGTAAAGACCATCGAACCGTTCTCTTAAGTCATGAAACTAGTGAAATTTTTGAATGTTATGGGATTAAAAATCCAACATCACGGTTGGCAAAAACTCCGCGGGAAGCAATGGATTTACAAAAGGAAATTGGAAAATGTGTAATGAAAATAGTTAGCCCTCAAATAATTCATAAGACCGATGTAGGAGGAATATTAATAGGAATAGAATCTCCTGAGGAGGCTTTTGAGGCATATATCCAAATTGTTGATAATGCCAAAAAATATGGACCTCAAAATGTTAAAGTATATGGCGTTGAGATTCAAGAAATGATAGAAACTGAAAAAGAAAAAAAGGTAAATGAACTGATAATGGGTATGTCAAGAGATGATCAATTTGGACCGATGCTAATGGTGGGTTCTGGAGGTATATATGCCAATTTTCTGAAAGATGTTTCTTTTTCCTTAGCTTATAAATTTACAGAAAAGGATGCTCAGAAAATGTTGGAACAAACAAAAATTTACAGACTCCTTCAAGGGGTAAGAGGGGAACCTCCTTCTGATATTGACGCAGTAATAGAAGTATTATTAAGATTATCTCAATTAGTAAACGATTTTTCTGATATTGTTGAGTTAGATATTAATCCTCTCTTAAGTTTTGTTCAAGGATATAGCGCTGTAGACATTAAGATTACAATTTCAAGAAGTTAATATAAAAAAA
>CAZZIC010000184.1:6221-8006 GCA_964653985.1 uncultured archaeon
TACATAGACCTCATAGATGCCAATAGGAAGGAGGAATACCTAAAACAAATTAAAGATGCCTACGAGAAATTTTCGGATGATCTTGATTATTTAATAATCGAAGGTGCTCCGAGTATAAAAAAATATATTCGGGTAGGTCTGGATGATGTAACTATTGCTCAAGAGTTAGGAATAAGTAAACTCATTTTCATCGAAACTTCCTCTTCAGATCTCTGTATTGATAATCTCTTCTTTACTAAGAAATACTTTGAATATAGAGATACAAAATTCAAGGGAGTTATCTTTAATAAGATTGATCACGATTATTTCGCTCGGATACAGGAATTAAAAGAAGGACACATTAAGAAATATAATATACCGGTAATCGGAATCGTCGAAAGAAGCACAGATTTAATGTCTCCAAGGGTTTCCGAAATAATGGCTTCAATTGGGGGAGAATTGGTTAATGACTCCGCTTCTGAAGGTTTAGATGACCGTGTTGAAACCTATGTTATCGGAGCTATGAATACTCAAGCTGCTCTTAAATACTTAAGACAGATTAAGAAAGCTGCAGTTGTTACAGGTGGGGATAGAACCGATTTAGTTCTCGCAGCTTTGGAGCAAGATGTGTCAACTATCATACTAACGGGATTTATAAAACCGGACACAAGTGTGATAACCGCAGCGAACAAAAAGAATGTTCCTTTGATTTTGAGCCCTTCGGATACTTACACAACGATTAGGAATGTTGAACGAGTCCGCGCAGGCATTCAAGAGGATGAGATAGATTTAGCATTAGATCTTTTGGAAGATAAGTTAGACTGGGATGTTCTTCTTGAGTGATTATAAACTATAATCTTTTATCTGGTTTCTATATATAAAATTATCTTAAATTAATAATCTCTTTTTGAATCCTCATAATTTTGTAAGATTCTTCTTGCTTTATCTTTAAATTCAGATTCGAGGTCTAAAGTAAAGGCTTCTAGAATTTTTTCAAATTCATCCCTGATATCGATCTTCTCTAACCTATAATGTAAATAATTCCAATCAATTTCATTAAGATTAGCCACAAGTAACTGAAGGATATCTTGGAGATCTATTAAAGTTCTATCTGATCTCGCTAATTTAGTCATAATGAAATCTTCTATAGCCAATACTTGAAAATTATTGTTAAATTTTTCTATTCGCTTTAGCATTTCTTGGTCCCAATCAAATGCATCACAAGGTTTTAACCAAACCTCCGCTTCATTCTTTTTGCTGAATATTGTAAATAAATCATGCTCTATTTTGGGATTTTGTTTAGTTTCTATATGCTTTTTAAATAATTGCTCCACTAATTCATTCAATTTTTTTTGTTTCTTAACATAGATAGAAAGATCTATATCTAATGTTGTTCTAACTACATCATATGCAGGAAGTGCCAAACCGCCAATTAAAACGGATGGTATATTTATTTTGGAAGTTACCTTAAAGAATTCCTCTAACACCTTAATCTTCAACCTCAATCAATTTAAGTAAATCTTCAAATATTTGTTCTGGTGTTTTTCCTTTTTTAATTAACTTCCTATATTCCTTGACTTTTTTAAAAGCCCTATTGACATCTGATGCAGAGATATTTATCGGTGCTCTGGATTTTTTTTTCTCTTCATTCATTATTCTCTAAAATTTATATGATTTTTTAAATTTATATTTGTATTCCATCAATAATTGATTTTATTTTTAGAAAGAAAGAGCTCCCAAAAAATCTATAGATAAAAAAGGATATATAAACGATCGAGAAAAGTATAAATTTTTAGATTCTTGGTT
>CAZZIC010000185.1:0-7934 GCA_964653985.1 uncultured archaeon
ATAATTATTCAAATATTAAAGTTTTTAGATTGAAAATTGAAGTCTTAAACAACATAATGTAGATTAGCTCTTAAAAATTTGAATTTATTCCATGAAGTTTGAGATTATTGACCAAAGATAAACTTTTTAAATAAAAATAGAGATTTTAAAAATATACACTTATTTTATTAAATTATTATGATCAATTTAGTTGGATTTGATCTAGATGATTGTTTGTTCGATTCTACGGGATTATCTCATAGAGCGAGAATTAAAGGTATCGATGCAATGATCAATTTAGGTTTAAATATTGAATGGGAAAAAGGGATACAAATATTAGAAGAGATTGTCCAAGAATACGGATCCAACTATTCTGAGCATTATAATGTTTTTTTTAGAAGAATAAACCATCTTGAATCCTCAATAGAAACCATTCCCTATAATGATCAATACCGTTATATTGCTGCGGCAGTTATGGCATACCATAAGGAAAAAATTGATAAAATTAAGTTATATAAGGATGTAAGACCCTGTTTAAAAAAATTGAGAAAAAGGGGTATTAAAACCGCTATTGCCACTGATGGTCTTCCCATTAAACAATATGAAAAAATATTGCGACTTGAAATAAACGATTTAATTGATTTTGTGGCGATCTCTGATGAAATTGGGATTAGAAAACCTAATCCAAAGCTTTTTGAATATTTCCTCAATAAATTTGGATTAAAGGGCAAGGAAACCGTTTATATTGGAGATCGTTTGGAAAATGATATTAGACCCGCTATCGAGAATAATATTCATGCTATTCTTATACATCGCGGTGGAAAATATGATCTAAATGTGGAAAAATCTTCTATTCCTGAGAAATGGAAACCACAGTATGAGATTTCTAATTTGGATCAGTTATTACCAATAATCGATAAATTAAATAAAAAAAATTAATTGCGAGTTATTATGAAAATTGCATGTATCCAACCAAGATTTCATAAAACTAGGAATGAATCTTATAATTTAATGGAGGATTTGCTTGAAAAACTTTTAAAAGAACAAGACGATATAGACTTATTCACTCTGCCCGAAAGATGGGTTCCTTTTCATAGAGTTTTTAAGGAAAATCTACAAAAGGAACGAGGAGACGACTATTCATTCATAAAAGGTATTGCTGAAAGATATAGCGTAAACATTCTCTCCGGTGCAATATGGGAAAAAAGGAAATCTGGTGAAAATTTTATCTCATGCTATTTTTTCAATGAAAAAGGTAAAGAAATAGGCAGACAAGATAAATTACACTTATATTCTTATGAAAAACAGAATTTTCATCCCGGAAAAAGATTAAAAATATTTAAATTTAAAGATCATCATTTTTCTATACTTATATGCTTTGATATGGCATTTTTTGAAACTCCACGACTTGCAGCAGAAAGTGGAGCAGACTTCCTAGTTTCTCCTACGCAGATCCGAGAAGAAGGTATGCAAAATTGGAAAATCTACTTGCAAGCAAGAGCTTTAGAAAATCGAATACCTGTTATTGCTTGCAATGCTCTTGGAAGTATCTATAAAAGAAAATTTCTAGGAAATAGTCAAATTATCTCATTTGAAAAAGAACATTATAGTCCCTCCAAGCTGAAGATTAAAGAGGGTCCAATTAATGAGGCCGGATATATTTTTGAGGATATTGATCTTGTTTTTCCACAAGAATTGAGAAAAATCAGATTGGATGAGAAAATAGAAAAAACACAAATCAAAGTTGAAAAGCTATGACTTATTTTCTACTTTTACTTCCAATCACCCCTCTCTCCGTGGGCTTTAAATAGGATCATGAAAAAATAAAGTAATGATCGCAAAAAATAAAGTTAGTTATATTGGACCAAAAGCTTTATTTGACCCATATTTCATCCCTCCTAAAATTTTATTCAGAAAAGATGAAGAGACTTCACTTCTCTCCCTTCTTCAAGATTCCCTGGAAGATCGTTTCTCTCTTAATGTACTTTTTCAAGGAAACCAAGGGATAGGCAAAAAAGTGATTATAAATAAAGTAGTTCAAAACATTCTCTATGATAAAAACTTCATAGATAGTATGAAACTTACTATAGATTGTAGAGAAAAAACAACTGAAGAATTATTATTATCCATTATAATGGCTTTTGACAAGAAAACCCAAATTAACCTTGATCTTAACTTACTTTTGAATTCTAAACTCTCTTCCCTTTGGGGCTATATCAAGTTTTTATTTAAAAAATCAGAAACTCAGAAAATCTTAATTTTTACCAATGCTGAACATTTGGAAAAAACCTTTTTTAAAAAATTGTTAACGTTTAGTAAAGAAGTTAAATTGAATTTAATCTCAACAGTTAATAAAAGATTGAGGAATTCATCTTTAGATTTACTTCCCGATTTTGACTATAAAAAGAACTTGAAACTCTATGATTATAACCAACTCTTTTCTATTTTATCACAGCGTGTAAAATTAAGCTTTTCCCATGAAATATATAAAGAATTTATTGATTATCTAACTGATCTGATTTTTGAATATTATATCCCATCTCCCGGAAAAGGTATTGATATATTGAGAGATATGTATCCGATTTTAAAGAAACAATCGATGCTTTATAATTCAGAGATTACTGAACTTTGCCATTCACACTTTGATCATTTCCAAACATCTGATGAATTTTCCCTTTTCAATTATGTCTCTGAAGAAAATCCGCTTACAATTATATTCTTGGACAATTTGGCAGATATTTTCTTAAATAATCCTTCTCAATATTATCTTTCCTTTGAGAGCTTAAAAGAGTTATATGATTTGAGTTGTGAGTTATTACAATACAAAAAAGATGAAAATGAATGTATTAATATGATAAAGGTTTTAGAAAGTTTGGGTATTCTCATTCATTCAAATAAAACAAAAGTTAAAAATTTAATTAGAACTAATAGTACTCTAACACAAGCTAATTTTTTTTTAGGAATCAATCCGTCAAGGATTAAAGCTATGGTCGATGCAGTATTTGGTAAAATCGCATGAAATTATACATATTTTCCTTCCTTTATTTCTTTATTTTATTATTAATAAGTTAATGCCATTCTAAAGAGTGGTACTTCTCTGCTGCACCTACAAACCCTTACGGGCTATTGGGCGGGATTATGTTGCTGCATATTAAGACTTATCAAACTTGAACTTTCCTAAGGGGGACAATTTCATATCTTTTGTAGGAAGGTTGGGAAAGAAACTCGGAAGGAGCTTTCTGCCTATATTAAACGCACCGTTTACATCGGGATGGATATATCCATATTTTTTTGATTTATATAAACCACGGGCGTTGTAATATTTTGTTCCGATACCTTCTTTACCCCTACCTTTCAGAGATTTTAATTTATGGATTACAATTTGTTAGTATTCCCGACACCGAGAAGATTTCCCAAATCCTTTTAGAGTCTGCTAAAAAAGAACTTGAAAATACCGAGATTAAGATAATGCTTATCAAACGGAGATTAGAGCAACACCATTATATTTGCTCAGAATGTAATAAAAAGATCGAATCTATGGAACGCCCCGAACAATACTATTTTTGCGGATCAAACACCCTTATCCCCGATGTAATTCATTTTCCGAAAGAATGGAATTATTCCAATATTAACAATCAAACAATTAAGAAATGATAAAGAATGAACAATCAAGATATAATAAGTTAATATTTAAAACTATATTTTCTACTATTACTTATAGAGTATGTTTTTAATTAAGAAGGGAGAAAATTTTCGAGGGAGAGACATTTGACACATATTACAAAAATTAGTATGACTGGTTTTAAGAGTTTCGGTGATCGTACTGTTTCTATTGAGTTATCACCGGGCTTTACTTGTATTGTAGGGCCGAATGGGGCGGGTAAATCAAATATTATTGATGCGATTACTTTTGCTTTAGGCCGTCTTAGTAAAAAAACGATGAGAGCGGATAAGTTAGAAGATCTTATCTTTGCTGGAACAAAATCCCAAAAAGCAGCTAATAGAGCCGCTGTTACCTTATATTTTGATAATTCAGAAGGAATTTTCCCTGAAGGTGGTGATACGTTTCAAATTACAAGGGTGGTTAGAAGAAACAAGGGAAACAAATATAAGATGAACGGAAAAAACGCAACAAGACAAAGCATTCTTGACACTTTGGCCACTGCAAATATAGATCCTGATGGATCAAATCAATTCGTACTACAAGGAAAAATTGTAGAATTAACGCATATGAATACAATCGAACGTCGAGAATTCATTGAGGAATTAATCGGACTTCAGAAATACGATGAAATGAAAGAAGAAACTATGAAAGAGCTGGAGAAGGCAGAGCGTGATTTGGGACAATTTGAAGCGATATTTAAAGAAGTATCCGCACAGTTAAAGAAGGTAGAGAAAGAACGAAATGATGCCTTAGCTTGGAAGGAATTGGAGGAAGAAATAAATAATTTAAATGCAAAATTAATCGCCTTAAAAATTTCGAACCTTCAAGAAAAGGAAGATAAGGTCGAAAAGAAGATTGAGGAATCAGAAAAAATCATTGAAGAATTGAATGAAAAAATTACTCATCAAGAAGAAAAGCTTGAGCAAGAATCCCTTATAACAGAGAATTTACGGAGATCTATTAATAAAAAGGAAGAGGAAAAAGAAGAGATTAATGAAAAAATCACTAAAATTAAAACAGAATTATCCTCAAATGAGACAACATTAAAACATTCAAAAGAAACATTAGAAAAGCTAAAAACAGAGAAATCTCAACTTGAAGAATCCTTAATGGAATTAAAAGAGGATGAATCTTTCGATAAACTCATTACAGAAGTTTCTGAAACGATACAATCTTATGAAAAAGAAATTGAGGAAAATAACAAGGAAATCGAAAAAAGACAAGTGACCCAATCTGAACTTGAAAAAAATATAAATGAAATTGAACAAGAAAAATCAACATTAAAATCCGAAATCTCAGAAATAAAGCAAAATATTTCTTCACATAGAGCCCAAATTAACGTATTAAAGGAAAATATCTCTAAAAACCGTGAAAAGAAACAAAAATTAGAAAAAGAACTTCAAGAATTGAAAGGAGATGCGGAGAGTGTTTCTGAAGCTATCGAGAAGGTTAAAAAAGAAGAGACTCAAATCCGCTCTCAAATAGATGACTTAAAAAATAAGGTGAAAGAGGAGAATCAGAATCAAAAGAACTTGGAAAATCAAATTTCAAAAATCCAAGACGATAAAAACAACCTAAATACGAAGCTTACGGATATACAATCTGCATTATCTTCAATTAACACAGAGATTAAAATGTATAAAGATCAAATCACAGAAAATAAAAGTAAAAAAGCGACTCTTAAAAATAAGATTCAAAAATTGAGTAAAGGAAAAGATACAGAAGCAGTTATCAAGGAATTCATGAAAAAAAAGAAAGATCATACACAAGAGCTAGAAGAACTGAAAAAACAACTTAAAGATGAAGAATTTGATTATCGTAAAAGCGATAAAAGTTTGGAATTATTGAAATTAAAACAAAATTCGCTTGAATCACAACTGAATGATAATCACGCGAAAATCAATAATATTGATACTAAACTAAGCATTCATAAAAGAGAACTAAAAAATTTAGAACGAGAAAAGCACAATTTAACCTTGGATCTAAGCTCTCTTCGTGAAAGGTTAACCGATCTTGAAGAAGAATCAGAGACTTTAGAAATAAAAAAAGAAAATGTACAGCGACGGCTTAATGAGTTGCTTTCGGAAAGAGAACGACTCTCAAAAAGAATAGAACGCTCTGAAGAGGAATATGAGCGGGATAAAGATGATGTCACGGGAATCTTACAAATCCTTAATATGCTTACGCAAAATATCAATATTTCTGTAGAATCAATCAAAGCAAATATCCAACAATCTAACGCAGAAGCAATTGAAAGTTCTGGGGATAATTTAAAGAAATTTGTTTTGGATGTCGTCGATATGATGAGAACCCTAGAGGAGGTAAGCTGTGATGCGGAAGATGTTTCTGAAATGAATGAAACCATTAATTCTATGCTTCAAACACTTTCTATGTTCGAAGATAATGTGGACTCAACCATTGGACAACTAGTCAATAAAGTAAAGGAATCTGCTGATATCGCTGTTCAAGACTCCACTTCTAATTTCGATAATTTTGTCCAAGATTTAATGGAAATTCTGGAGAATATCCATATATCTCTTAGGAAACTTACGATGTCGAAAAGTAAAAACTTGTATAAACAGCTTGAAGAAGTTACCCAAAATGTAAAATCTCAAGAAGATGACCTCAATAAGGTAGAAAAACGACTGGCAGAAATTAACTTAGAGAAAAAACACGTTTCAAACGAAATAAACAAAAAAGAAAATAATCTTGAAACCGTAAATAGCAAAATTAAAGAATTAAATGAAAAAATTGAAACCCTAAACCAGGAGGAAAAAAAACGACGCGAGAACATAAAAAGTACAGAAAAAGATATTGGAGAGATCTCCCCACAGATTGATGAGCTTAAAGAATCTAAAGAAAATCATTGGAATAATATCTCAAAACTGAAAGAAAAAATTGATCAAAAACAAGGAAAAATTGACGAGGTACAAAACAAACTACAAGAAGTAAGAGAAATTCAGTCTTACCTTGAAACAATTGAAGAGATAGAAGAAACCATTTCGACCCTAGAAAATAAAATCGTAGAAAAGAAAAAAGAAATCAAAAACCTAAATGAGAAAATTGAAGACATTAAAAATCAAAAAACTGATCTTCAGTCCCAAATAAATGACTTGATCGAAGAAAAAGAAAAATATTGGGGAAAAACCGAATCCATCCGTAAGGAAATTGATGAAAAAAACAAAGAGCTGGAAAAAACTATGGATCAGCTCCGATCTTTGGAAAATATTTCGCGAATTATCTCATCAATTGAGGATTTAACTAAGGAAAGTGAAGAAGCAGAAAATAACATTGATGAGGCTAAAAAGAATATAAAAGAACTAGAAAATCAAGTTTCTCAAATCCAAGAAAAAATTGATGAAAAACAAGAAAAAATAAATTCCTTGAAATCGGAAAAATCCGATGAACTTAAAGCTCAAAAGGAAGCTCAAGACAATTTAAAAGCTTTAAACAAAGATTTGCAAAAAGATCAAAAAAGACTTAATGAGCTTAAGAAAAATAAAGAACGAGAGGAAAAGATTGCGTCCCTGAAAATAGAGATTGAAGAAACAACACAAAAAATTGAATCGATTAATAAAGAAATCTCAAATGTTAAGGGAAAACTAGAAGAATTATCAAAAGAACGTGGGGAAATTCAGAAAGAAATTGATGAACTTACCCAAAAGAAAGAGAAATCTTGGGAAAAGCAAAAAGAACTCCAAAATATCGTCTCAGACTTGAAATCTGATTTATCCATGGAAAATTCCAAATTAACCAATCTTGAACAAAATAAAATCTTCTATAATGATCAAATCGATACTCTCTATCAAAGATCTAAAGATTATGGCTCCTTACCGCCTGTGACAGATGAGCTTTCGGTGGAAAGCTTGGAAAACGACATCAAGAAAGCTGAAAAGAAACAAGAATCACTCGAGCCGATTAATTTGAAAGCTATCGACCAATATAATGTCGTAAAGGAGCGGTTTGATGAAATTGATATGCGAAGGCAGACCATTCAGCGCGAACGGAAAGCCATTCTTGACTCAATTGATAAAATCGAACTGGAAAAAACTTCCACTTTTATGAAATCATATCATGAAATTAACAGGGAGTTCTCATCGATCTTTCAAAAGCTTTCCCCGGGAGGTTCAGCTAAGATGATACTCGACCGTCCAGATAAGCCGTTTGAAGGAGGAATTAGTATAGAAGCTCGACCGCGAGGAAAAAAAGTAAGTTCGATTGAAGTCCTCAGCGGAGGCGAGAAAACGCTTGTAGCGCTCTCATTTATCTTTGCTGTGCAGGAATTTTACCC
>CAZZIC010000186.1:0-7932 GCA_964653985.1 uncultured archaeon
AGTTGCAAGGCATAACTTCACTTTTAACGAGTTTTGTATCCTCATCTCGAGATTTCCAAAGCGTTTAAAGATATTGTAAAGAAAATTAGAACAGAATTAGAAGAATAAATATTTATTTTTCTCTTTTATTTTAGATTCCCTTATTCAAGTGAAAGTAAGTTCTAAATTTAAATACTAGAAGTTACTTAATGGATTATTTTTGAATTTCTGAATCTTTTATTATTTTTCTATGATCGAAGGCAACTTTAAGTTTTTGTATTTGATTAGGATTAACAAACTTAATCTCTTTTGATTCTTTACCTGTTTTAAAGTCATCTTTGTTGCCTGTAATTTTGCATAAAAAAGCTGTAGATTCAATTTTCCCGCGTGGATCTCTTTCGGGGTTATCATATTTTCCAATCCGCCTAATTATATTGACATTTAAATTCGTTTCTTCTTTTATTTCTCGAAGTAGAGCCATTTTTTCATTCTCTCCCGATTCGATAAAACCGCCAGGAAGGGCATAAAATCCTTGATATGGGGGATATCTACGTCTGATAAGAACAATATTTTTTTCCTCATCTATTATGACACCATCAACAGCTTTTATTATATTCTCCCGCTTAATCTTAAATTGGATAAAGAAATAATATCCAATTGTAGCGATTAGTACTGCTGAAATTATAAATGCAATAATACTATGATACAGAGTTGCTATTATATTACCTTCGTTAATACTCAATGCTATCATTATAACTTGACCTAAATCAGCTAAGATACCCGCTCCAAATAACAAATTAAGCAGACTTAGCCCTTTTTCTGTTCTTTTTTGATTTTCTTCGGATTTTCTGAGATATAGTTCTTGCATAGCATCATAAATTACATCAAATTTTTCATTAATCCTCATTTTTACTTGTTCTATATCGAACTTATCAATTAAATGCTCCAGAACTTTAACGTAATGTTGTCTTCGGTTATAATCAAGTTCATTATATATTAGACTCATGGAAGTTTGAATTATTCCTCTCAATAATCGTAAATTCTTAATTTTTTCTTCTAAGACTTGAATATTTATGATTGATTGTGAGTGTGTATTTAGAAAGATAAGATCTAATGACTCATTTATTTCTCTTAAGGCGAATAGAATTGCTCTCATTTTTGGTGTTGGTTCTAATACAAATCGCTTCATATACGAATCAAAGAAATCCTGAAAGTTCTTCTCAGCCATATACACGAAACCAGAGTTTCTGTTGATATAATGTAATTCAGAAAGTCGATTGGATAGATTTCCTTCAATTCTTTTTTCATATAAGGAGGGAGAATAATCATCCCATTGACCAGAATAGATCACAGTCCAATAGGCTAAAGATTTTTTATATTTGAGAATATTTTCTTGAGTCCATTCAATATTAGATGGTTCGGTACCCTTAGAAGCTACAAATACATAAATTGGACTTTCTGTATCAAAGTAAACTCCCTCTCCAAAGAATTTCGCTTCTTTTTTAAGATCCCTTAGAAGAATAAAGGGAATCTGCTGGATTAGAATAGGCTTAATCTTACTTTTTTCTTTATGATTATCCTTGAAATATTCTACTTTAAATTTGAAATACCCTAAGGAATCATATTGAAGGTTTGTATTCTCATCTGTAAAAGGAAAGTTATCAATATATTCAACCCAAGTACATTTATATGAGAAATTCTGAATCATTTCATAAACTTCAGCTTTTAAATCTTTACGATATATATCAGACTCTTTAATATTCGAGACACTTTTTTTAACAAACCTATTTAATTCCTGAGCAATTTTCTCTCCATTTATTTTATCAGTATTAAGAAACGCACTTATATACCAATTTTCCTCTTGATATACAAAGTTAATAGAATCCTTCAACAATTTAAATTTAGCACCTATTTTTTAATTAATAAAATTGTAATCATCATTTATTTTAAGTTTATAGAATAATTCTGAAGAAAGATTTTTCATAAAGTTTAGCAAATTTGAAAAAGATTTTAATATTTATTTTAATTGAACTATGTAATTAGGAAAAATCTTAAGGATTTTGGGATATAACATTGAGTAAACAAAAGAATGAATATGATATCTCCCTTCTAAAGGGTATTATCATATGTAAACAATCAGGAGAATATTTACTTGATCTTATTTTGGATTCAGAAATTGATCCGGTTTTATTAAGTTCATTTGTTGGTGCTCTCTCTTTATTCGGGAAAGACAACTTAGGGAAAATTGAAGAAATTATTATTAAAGGCTTAAATGTAGAAATGATAATTGTAAATAAATATGATTTAGTCCTTATTACTATTCTGGATAAGGATTTTGTAAAACATAACATAAGAAAGCAAGCAGAAAAAGCCTTGGATAATTTTTACCTGTTCTATCAAGACCAATTTGACAATTGTATGGATGTTGAAAGATTTGAATCTTTTAAAAGTGTCTTACTTGATCAGATCAAAGAATACTTTAAAGAATTGGAAATGAAAGAAAACTTCGAGGATGTAGATGATTTCGGATTCTTTACTGATGCAATTAAAAGAATGAGAGATCTTAAGAATTAACTCCTTTTTATCGTTCTTATTAATAGAAACTGAGTTATTAGCTTAAATTTTTGTATTTCTATTCAAGATCATTATATTCATAAATAGTATCACAGTAAGAATCACCAGCTGCCACCGTACTATTTATTGTTAGTTTAATCCGCTCACCTACAGCGGTACGAAAATATTCATGGTCAATTTCCATTACAGCTTTACATAATTCCTTAGAGGTATTCTCCAACCCAAAAGGGCATTTGGTACCTTGAATTTGGAAAACATTATCCGAAAGAGTAATCACTTCTACATCATTGGAATCATAACTTTTGCTAAAGGCTTTAGCAATTGTTGACAACTTATTGTTTGGTACTTTTTTCAAGATTTTTAACCCAAGTGCCTTTCCTTGTTTACCACACACATTTTTGATTATAGGAAGTGCTTCTTGCCCGAATTTTTCATAAAATGCCTTAATTAACAAACCTTGTGCTTCTATGGGATTATTCGGTAAATTTAGATCACTTTTTTCTTTCATAATAAATCATAATTTTTTCAGAGGTATATTTTTATTCAATTTTATTTCAAGGTGCTTAAACAATAAGAAATGTAAGATCTTAAAATCCATTTGTTTTTTTCTTAAATATTAGGCTACCTAATTTAACGTTAAAAATACGTTCCATTAAATTACATTTTGCTTTTAGGAGATAATAAATTCTCTTATTTCTCAATCGGACAGAATGAAGCGTCTCAAAATTTCCTTGCCCTTTTGAAAGAACTAAGCATTTGTTTTTATTTAAATATATTTCTAACTCCTTAGAAATATTCGAGAAATCGATTCCGGGTGCTGGACTAGACTCAATCACTTTTACAATATCGGTCAATCCAATATATTTGGCATCTTGAAAGGTCGCATCATTAATAATAGGAGTTGATCGTACGGCATATACGATCTCCTTATTGGGATATGATTTCTTTATAGTTTCAATCAAGACCTTGTCAAAAACGATCTCGCCTGTATTATCCCCTATTATTACCAGCTTTTCTGTTTGTTCAAGATCATGTTTAAAAGATTTATAATCATTGATTTTAAAATTATCGGGAGTAAATCCTCTTAAATCTTTGATTAACTCAATTTTATGTTGACTGGCAAAATCAACGGTATTTCCTAGAGCAGAGGCTCCAATCGCCTCAAAGAGAGGATCATTGGAATTAGCTACAATTTCTTTTACTTCATCATAATATTTTAAAGCCAGGTTATTATATTTCCGTTTTAAGTTTCTGTATGGATCTTCCTTCTCTAAGGCTTTGCCCACCAAATTATAGAGATATTTTCCAATAAGAGGAGCAGTAAATTCATTTAAATCTATCTCCAGCATATATTCCATTAGTTGCTTTTGAGTTTTTAAAATTAATTCTTTATCTACATTTGGTTTTAACGTTTTAAAGGCGCTAAGAATTTGGTTTAGTAAACAACCGATACATTCGGGTTCTATTCTCATAATTAAAATTCGATTTTACATATGAAAATAGTTCAAAGTTAAAAATTCTAATCTTAGATTTGAAAGAAAAATTTTATTCTGAAATAGTAATACTGAAAATTAGGTATTACGTAATATAAAAATAAAACCAAATATAGTTTGATTATCAAGCTCTGAGCTTAGAAATTGCTGCGATTTTTTTTGGATCGGTTATATCATGAGTACAGAATTTAGGGTAGGAAGTATCTGAAACTTTCAATTCATAAGTATATTCATTTTATTTATTGGCAAATTCTTCAGATAAGAAATTAAAACTTAATAAAAAAAAAAGCGCTAAGTAAGGTTAGCGCTAACCCTAAGGTTTTAAACTCTTGGTTTTCCACCTTAATACATCTACTTCAATTTTATTTTAAATTGAAAAATATATTCTTAGATTTTGATATGGAAATCTATATAGATTAGATCATTATTTTCATATTTAAGTCTTGACATATGGGAACAATTATGCATGTATCACCATAAATTGATATGAAATCAAATTAATAAAAATAAGCTAATTAACAGTTGGAATGGAAAATGTAAAGAATAGAAAAAAGAAAAAGATAAGAATTAGAGATATGTTTACATCTCGCGAATTGCTTTCTTCTTGGCTGCCTTTTGTTCTTCTGTAAGTCCTGCTTCTCCACGCTTTACCCCAAACATAAATATAAAGGCTATTAAGAAAAATATCCCTCCCATTAAGAGCATCGAGAATATGCCGAAAAGATCCGTGAGAGCCCCTACTATATAAGGACCAACGATTGCCGCTAAGACACTGAAAAAGTAATACGCGCCAGTGTAAGTACCTATTTTTTCAGCAGAAGGAGCCAATTCCCAAACGATAACAATCGAATTCACATTTACCATAGCCCAACCTATTCCAACGAAAACGAGTGCTAAAACTAACATTATGAGACCTGTTTGTATTATGAATCCAAATATTAAAGATGCGATAATGATAATTAACCCAATTTTTATAGTCAATCGTCTTCCTATTTTTGTTGCCATAATTCCCGCCGGAAAAGCAAATAAAATAAAAGGAATCGCAACAAAATTAAACAGAAATCCTGCTTGACCACGAGTTCCTACGATAGCTAAACCTTGAGGTCCAGCATAAATACTAAAAAGTGATTCAAGTCCCTGATAACCAATAAACCAAGCAAGTATAGCAAGAAGAATAAAGAGCGTGCTTTTGTCTTCTTCTTTTAAGATATCTTTTAAACTTGCGATTAAACCTGGTTTTTTAATTCTCGGTTGAATATCCATTATTTTTCCCTTTCCTGCTTGTTCGGCTTTTAGAATCATCTGATAAGAATATGCTTCTCTTTCTCTAACCTTCATTAGCAATACAATTAACGCAATAACCATTGAAATAGAACCTATGATGAAAACAATTTGAAATCCTATATAATCGGAGGCAAGACCTAATGTATATGCTATCACAGCACCAATTCCACCCATTAAATTAATAATCGCATTCGCTTTACTTCTATGTTGAGGTTTTACAAAATCTGGCATTAATGACACCGCTTGAGAACGATAAAAACCCATCGATAAGCTAAAAAAGAACATCCAAATTAATAAAATCCATATTGATGTTCCAAATCCTGTTGGTATGAGGGCAAAAAATATCGCAGCAGATATCGTACCAATGATGATGTAAGGCATCCTTCTCCCTAATCGCGTTCTTGTAGTATCTGAAACGGAACCCATTATTGGTTGAATTATAACTCCAAGAAGATTATCCATCGCCATAAGGATACCTACTAATGCAAGAGAGCCCAGATATGCTTCTAGTTGTTGGTTAACCTGTGTGTTGTAAAGGCTCCAAGAAATTCCAGTTGTGAAAAAAGCTAATCCAATATAAAAAGTCAGTTTAATATTTAGTTTGTCTTGAGTTTGATCTGACATTTTTTCAATCTTATTTTTTTTTATTTTTTTTAGGTTTTAATTAATTAATGTTAAAGTAAAATTAGGTTTTATAAAAAAGCTTACTTATTAGTATATTGTTTTTCGGAAGATTTGTAAATCTTATGAATAAAAAGGTTAAAGGAAAAAAAAGAATTAATTATAATTTGATCTTAATGGTGATGGTTTTTATTTCGTCCGGAATCCCTTTTGCTGACTTTAAATATCCTTGAATCAAGTTTTTTAACATATCTTCCATAAGATCGTTTAAAGGTAATTCTTTTTCATTTATCTCTAATTCAATATTAGACATAAATAAGATTTGTTTTTATCAATTTTAATATTTTTAGCTTATGATTTAAAAATTGAATTATCATACAAATGAATGGTATTTAGAATTAAGAACCTAATTTAATTTCCAGAAATTAGTAGTTCGTGAATCTTATTGCTAATTTCAGAAGATAAATGATGCTCAACTTTGCAGCAAAGATCCTCGATAGTCCTATTGTCATCAATCTCAAGGATATCTACGCAAAATTTATAAAAATGTTCATAATTGCGTAAAACCTGCTTTGCAATTTTTTTTCCTTTTTCTTGTAAACGTATAGAACTTCGGGGTTTCCATTGTATTAATCCTTGCTCTTTAAGTTTATGGAGCATACTGGAAACTGAAGAAGGTTTTACTTCTAAGAATTTGGCTAATTCTGAGTTCGAAACCCAGCCACCTTTATTCCGTTTGGATATAATATAGATTGCTTTAACATAATCCTCAATTGTTTCCTTCATCTAAATTAATATATGAAATTTCATATTTATATTTTATGAATAATTATTCACAATCTAAAGAGATAATGTATAGCTAAAAGTCCACTTTACCACCTAACATATGATTGAGAGGACCGTGACCTCTGCCAACATTCATTTTATCTGCCAATTTAATTGCTTCGGTCAAATAAGTTTTAGCAATCTTTAGCGCTTCTATGATATTCCTTTCTTTGGCGAGTTCTGCAGCTATAGCAGAAGCATATGTACATCCTGTTCCATGAGTATTTTTTGTGTTGATACGAGGAGCGCTGATTTCATGGAAATTTTTCCCGTCATATAATACATCTATAGCTTCTTTTGATTTAAGAAAATGGCCACCTTTAACAATCACATTCTTAGCGCCTAAATCAAAGATTGCTTTTGCAGCTTCTCTAGCTGATTTTAAAGACTCTATTTCAATTCCTGAAATCTCTTCAGCTTCATAGTGATTAGGGGTTAATACATAGGAAAGAGGAATAAGTTCTGAAATCAAAGAATCTTGTGCTTCTGGTTTCAAAAGTGCATCTCCACTTTTTGCAATCATTACGGGATCAACAACCAATATTTCAATTTTATATTCCTTACATTTTTCTGCTACCGTATGTACTATTTTAGAATTGGAAAGCATTCCCGTTTTCCATGCGTCTGCCCCCATATCTTTCATTATTGAATCGATTTGTGCGGCAACAAATTCAGGGGATATCTCGAAAATTCCTTGGACTCCAAGGGTGTTCTGAGCAGTCAAGGCTGTGATGGCAGACATTCCAAAGGTACCCAGAGCTGTAAAGGTCTTTAAGTCTGCTTGAATTCCAGCTCCTCCTCCAGAATCACTCCCAGCTATAGTTAATACTTTTTTCATTTTTGTTCTCCTTTCACTTAAATAAGTATAATGTGATAATTGCTAATTTTTAGAATATTTGCTAGAAATGTAAGAATCAATGCTACATATTTTTATCTATTACATATTTAATCTAAATTCTTAAGATCCAATAGGATAAAGAACTTTTTTTAAAATCAAAATATCCTTCATGAAAGACTTTTTGAAAGCTTCTATTATTGAATTACTCAATTTTATCTAGAATAAGAAATAGAAGAATGCAAGGAATTTAAGAAAATAGAAAATATAGCAAGAAGAATTCCACTTGCTATTATAAGTGAGCTATTATAAGTGAGCTAT
>CAZZIC010000187.1:0-7918 GCA_964653985.1 uncultured archaeon
TTCTGGATCTTCCATATAAGGTGCTTCATAATAAGGAAATTCTATTAGACTAATATCGAAATACTCTGCTATTTCCTTTTTTATATTATCTTTATCCTTTTGGTGGTTAAATTCATCCATTGAAGTATGTATATTAGGAGAAAATTCATAATGTTGAGGACCATTATATTCAAATGCTAATTTTATTATTTCTTGTTTATTTATAGTTAAAACTGTATATCCATCAAAATGAGATCTCATCAGCATATCAAAAAGCCCTTCTTGATTAGAAAAGAATGATGTATCAATCTCATTAATATTATCATAGAGAGAAGATATAGGAGTTGTAGGCATCTTAATTTGAGTTTTCAAGATTTGAGAAAGAATTTTTTCGAAATAAAATCTGCATATGTTCTCATATAGGTTAGTAGAACATTGGGGACATGGAAATCGATAATTTACAAAATACTTAGGATATGATTCCCATTCTGTCTCACATAACCCACATTTAACTTTTATAGGGATCTCACTGGGTAGATATGAGTTTGCTAATTCTAAGAATTCTTCTTTACTTGATGATAACAATTCTCCTTCTTCTCCTGTGTTGTATAAACCAGATTTTTTAACTAATTCCTCTATTCCTTCGAAACTATGAACTCTTTTGTCAGTACATCTACCACACCAGTTTTCAAAATGATCAATCGATATAATTGTTGGACACCAAATTTTACCACATTTATTGCATTTAACTTTTATGTGATATTTAGAGGGAGGTTTCCGAGTCTTAATTCTCATATAAAGATATTCAACTTCATTTGAAGGAACAATTAATTCACCCATAACTCCAGTTTGTTTAAGGCTAACTTCTTCTACCCGTCTTTTAAGTGATTTAAATGATATACCATGGAATATTTCTATTAAAAAATTCCCAATAATCCTACATGTTCTGCTTTTACAGAAGCCTCGACCAAATCTTACTAAATCATTTATTGTAATATTAAATTCTTTCTTACATCGACCACATTTAATTTTCACTTTTTCTTGACTTACTCGTGAACTTTGATTATGAAGCTTTTCCCACTCAATTTCATTGGAAGGTGATATTAATTTTGCTGGAATTCCAGTCTTTATAATACCTTGTCTTTTTACTTCTTCCACTAGTTCTAAATAATTCCAAGTCATTCGACCTTCCGAATTTTTTCTTTCTAAGATGATTGTTTTAACTTTTTCTCTTGTAAGTAATAACTCTCCTAATTCTCTTTCCATATCTCGAAAGAATTCATCTTCATTGTTGTTATATCCCTCATTTTTTAATTTAATTTTTCGAGAGCGTTTAGCAGTATCTCCTAATTCAGCGATCTTTTCTTCAGCTCTTCTAATAGAGCTGTTAAAAGATCCTTCATCCAAAAAATTTAATATATTTTCCTTAGTTATAGGATATTTCCTCAATAATTTTGTAATTGAATATCCCAATCTCTTATAAGCCGCTTTTAAACCTCCGAATCCTAAATCGTCCAGTTTAGATAATTTTAATTTCGGTTCAGTTAAAAAATATGGTCCTAAAATTGATAGAAAGGCAGCCTCTATATAATCTATTAACCAAGACCATTTTGAGGCAATTTCCTCTTCCTTAATCCCATTTCTTTGTAAAAATTCTCTTACTTCCTCTAGATAAGAATTTATTACCATCTAAAACACCTTAATCTTAATTTAAGTGAAAACATTTAAAAAGGTCGAGATTTTGAGGTAATTTCAGTTTTCTTCTATATTTTATATCTAAATGGTGAAAATTACTACAAAGAGGATCCTGTTTTAAATTATTGGTTTAAAAATATTAAAATATAAAATGGAATTCAGATCCCTAAAGAAGATTCACTTCGAAAAACAAGATTAAAGTTATTTCTTTATGATTTTACTATACTATTGAGAAATACAATCAAAAATAGATTCAGCTTAAAAGAATAAACATAAGTAAATTATTTTCTTATTCACGACGGAATATTTTCAAAGATGGATACAAGAACAAAAGTGAATGTTTTAAATTATATTTATAAGGAATCAAATTTACGAAATTTTCAATATATAACAACTCTAAAATCAAATGATCCACTAATTGAGGAAGAAATGAAAGATGAATTAAAATACAACTTTAAAGTTGAAGATCAAGCGATTTACGAACTAGGAGATATACCTGAAAAGATGCTTTTTGGGAGAGAATTCTGATAAACCCCCTAATCCCATTTCTTTACAAAAGTTTTATTATTTCTCTATATAGAAATTTATTCTATACAGACTCATTCTTCTTTTTCTTTCAGAAAATAATTCAAATCTATTCTTGTGTTTAATTTTATTTAAAAATCACATGATTCAAGATTTAATTATAAAAAGAATGAAAAAAGCCTGATTTTATCTTAAACTTTAATTTATCGCTTTTATAGCTAAATATAAACTTATTCTTCATCCTTTTTTATTTTTAATTATAATTATTTAATCATTATCTAAAAGGAATTAAGTCAGAGAAATCAAAACGCCGACTTAATCTCCCTCAAATTTGTACTGAATCGATAAATGCTTGTAAAATGGCATCAATAATATCTTCTTCTTGGATATCTACAGAGAGCCTCTGTTCCCCGATAATTAAGGTAGGAACGGAGGAAATTTTATAACGTTGCATGAGTTCCCGATTTTCTTTAATATCAATGTTTATCTTATCAATATTGAGCCGTTTTCCGAACATGCTTATGTTTATTCTTCTAAGCTGAGCCTCTACGCCTTCACATGGGCCGCAATGCTTTGATGAAAAAAACAATATCTTCGGATAGCCTTCTCTGTAGCTTTCTCCCGTCATTCTTATTTTTATTTTATAAATTAAGTGTCCTTGTATCTCTCATATAATTCTTTTATAATAGCTTGGAAACCTTTATATACCCCCGTTCCTGTTTTCGCGCTTGTTTTATACCATCCAAGATAATCCCTTTCTGAAGCAAAGTTTTCAAGCTTTTCCTCTTCTACGTCATCGTCATCGACTAAATCAAGCTTATTTGCGAATAAAACTATAGGTAAATCAGGATTATTAGTATATTTTTTAATTTCTTGCTCCCAATCTGTAATATGTTCGAAACTTTGTGGATCAGTGAGTGAAAAGACAATGATACAAGCTCTGCTACCTTTATAGAAGGTCGGTCTCATAAAGTGAAATTCGGACTGGCCAGCAATATCCCAGAAGAAGAGTTTAATGTTATTGCCTTCTATCTCTTCATTATACTTCGAAAACTGCGCCCCGATTGTTTTAATGTAATCTTTTTGGAAACTCCCTTGCGTATACTTTTTAATCAAACTGGTCTTTCCCACGGCTCCATTACCTATAACTGTAATTTTAAAAACAAATCCCTTATCACCCGCATTTCTTTCCATATTATTACTCATGTAATCACTTTAAGTATGAATTTATCATTTAATTTTTATTTTCGTTATATAATATAAAAAAGAATCGACTCATATAAATTAAGTTTTATCAATGTAATTATTTAAACTTATTTTGGTTGGTTATTGATTGAAAAAAAATTTCTCTACTCAGACCTATTGGATAAAATAAGAAACAAGAAGTAGAGAAACAAATCGGAAAAAATATAATTAATGCCTAGAAGGTGGTAAAGAAAATTTATTCGTAAATTAGAAAAACCGAATGAAAAGCACTCAACCGAATTATTTTTCTATTTGAAATTCACCTCTTAGGGGTGAATTTTCAATTAGACCTCCAAAGTCAGAATTTTCGGGTTTTATGCGAGATTTACTTTTAAAGAAAGAATATATTGATGATATAAGAAAAACTATGCGATATATTAAAAAAGATTTAGTTAATTCTTTAATAAATACCGAAGAATCAGGAGGAGATCCGCTATCCATAAAAAGATTAAAGTGGATGATAACTTTAGCTGAGAAAACTGAGGAGCGCTTAAAATTTTTGGGTCATCTTAATATCTTTAGTAAATTCCGTTCTATACATTCTACACAAGCAGAAGGTATATTCGCCGATCAATTCAATTATAAAGTCAATGAAATACCAAAAAATTTTAATAAATTTAAAGATCTTATGGAAAGAACGAGTATAAGAAACGGATACTTCGAACAACTTGTTTACGATTTAAAAGAAACCGTCAAGGAATATTACCGCGGTTCCAAACTCAGCGAAGGACCATTTACCACTAATATTGATCATCAATATTATAAAGAAGATCTCTATCCCAAGATAAAAGCCGGGAAAGAACAAATATTTAAGGTTAAAGAGAGCCCAGACAACGATATTCTTAAGGAGATTATGAATATCGCTGATCCTTCATATAGCAAAATTCCCAAAAATTTAATCACTAAATATCAAGGGCAACCGCACCACTTCCCCCTTGGAAGTGGGTATTAGAGCAATATAAGACTTACTGGAAGCCATAAGCATTAAAGTTTTATATTTAAATAGATATTTTTCTATATTAAAATAGGTAAAAACAAATTAAAATATAAAAGTTAATCCAAAATGAAAGATGAGATAAAGAATTTTAGAGGTGCAGATTTATATGAGCAAGAAATTCTTATTCTGAGGGAATTTGAAGAGATAATGGAAACAACATTTGACAACTCCGAAAGACCCTCTTCAGAAAACTACATGACATTTTTCACTCAAAAGGGTCATGTTTCAGCCTTAGAAGTATTCAGTTTGAAAATTCCCAAAATTCCCTCTAGCATCAAAAATTTGACCTATCTGAGACGTGCTCTCTTTTCTCGGAGTGGTCTAAAAGAAATTCCAAGTCCTCTTGTAATTTTACCGAATCTTAAAGATCTTTCTATAGGTAAAAATCAATTAACTAGTCTTAGTTCTTTGGTGGGTTATTTTAAGAAATTAAAACTTTTAAATCTTAACGATAACTCTATCTTATCTCTTCCCAGTGAAATAGGGAATCTCCATACTTTAGAGAAATTATCGTTTATAAGAAACAGACTCAAAGAGCTTCCTAAATCCATAGGAAATCTAACGAACCTAAAAAAATTGAATTTAGTTATCAACCAGTTGATAGAGATCCCGGAGACCATAGGGAATTTAAAAAAATTGGATTACCTAAACTTAGGAGGGAATAACCTAACAGAAGTTCCCGATACTCTCAGAAATCTTAAAAAACTTAAAGAGTTAAACCTATTTAATAACCCGCTTGAAACTTTTCCACCATTTTTACACGAGCTCAAAAGATTAAAATATTTACATTTAGATGACTATCAGCAAGAAAAATTTGCCTACGAGATCAAGAACCAAGGAATTAAAGATCGAATAAGATAAGTTATATCCAGATTATTATTTCCATTAATCTCTTCATTATATTTCGAAAATTGTGCCCCGATTGTTTTGATATAATCCTTTTGAAAACTCCCTTGTGTATATTTTTTAATTAAACTGGTCTTACCAACTGCTCCATCTCCTATTACAGTGATCTTGAAAACAAATCCTTTTTCCTCGACTTTTTTACTCATGTAATCACTTAAATATTTTTGTTTTATTATTTCAATATATAGAAAAAATCGAACTATGAAATTTAATTTTTTTGTTGTTATAATGAAATTAATTTTTATAAAGATCTTTTTTATAATTAATTAATATATAATATAGTGCTTTACATATTTAAGAGGATTTACATGTGGCAAAATAAAGAAGATATGGGATTCTGCGATGATTGCGGGATGAATGCCTTTCCCGCAAGACCCGAGTTTAATACCGTACTTTTTGTCATAACTGCTATAATTTCAATTATTGTAATGATAATTATTATAGGGATTTTATCGGTGCTTTTTCTCGATTTTAGCGTGCTCTTGCTTATGTTTATTATACTGTTAAATCCGTATGTAATTTATTATCTTCTACAACCTAAAAAATATTGTCCGCGGTGCCGCAATGAGCTTTCGGAAAAAAATTTAGCTTATGAACCGTTTGGAAATAAAACGGCAGAAGTATATAAGAAGCACTCCAATACCTCTATATCTAGAAGAAATTCTCGGAGTCTAAACCCTTCTCCCAATTGGCATTGCCCCTATTGCGGTAAGAAAATACGGAGAAACGCGAACTTTTGTGAATTTTGCGGGCGGGAATTTGAAATTCATCAATAAATCCTTTGTATTAATAGTAATGAGTAAGAAAATCCTACAATGGTTCGATCAATTTAATCTCCATATTTCTCAAGGAATAAAAAAAGTTGTGCATACATTTAAAAAACCCTTCTGAAATTATTTTATTATGATTTCAAGTATTTTGATTTTATCCATTTCTATAACCTTATTTATCCTTGTGGGAATTATCTTTCAAAAGAGCAGAAAATTTCAAACAGACATTAAATATCTCATCTTAAGTTTAGTAAGCATTGCTATTGCTAATACCGCCGTAGGACTAAACTTGGGAAATCTGATTCTTATGACAATAATGACAAATTTTTTACCTTTGGGAATCTTATTTTTATTTTTTCACTATGAAGAAATCTCTCATCCAAGACCTAGACTAAATCTAACAATTATCCTGTTAGGATTTTTTGTCCTTATATTATTCTCCAAACTTTTAATACCACTCTATATGGCAATAAATGGTATATCTTTAAATATTGATTACATAGATTTAAGATTACATCAAGATGTTCAAGATGTGTTCATATCCACTCTCCTTCGTATTTCAAATTTATTACAATCATTAACAATCTTTATTGTGTTTCTATTGGCCTTTTTTACAATGATCAAAGAACTTAAAATAATTAGGATTAAAGCTATCCTCATTGAATCAATCGGTTTGATGTTCTTAATCATATATGGCTCGTTATACCTAATTAGGGATATGCTTTTCTATGAAAGTGCTTATGAAATTTTGACATCGATTGCTTTAGTATTCTCTTTAATTGGTCTGCTTTTAATAATTTCCAATTACATTATCCATCCTGATTATCTCTATTCAATACCTTTTCCGATATTCAGTTTTATGATTTTTAATGAAGGGGGAATTTCTTGTTATTTTAGAAAAGTGAAGACCGTGGATGAAATTCAACTGAAAAAAGATGTAGAACATTTAATGGCGGGTGCATTGAATGCAATTTCGACCATGCTAAGAGAAGTTCTTGGTGCGGGAGCGAACGTACGTTATATAGATGCTGATGATTTCATCATTACACTGACTTCTCTTCCAGAAAACAAGGGTGTTTTCATAGTGATTTCGAGAGGAGAAACTGCCCTCTTTAAGAAATCAATCCTCAGATTTACTCTTACCTTACCTCCAGAATTATTAGAGGAAATCAATGGAATGTTTGATTTGAATGAAATTCGTCCCAAAATTGATGGATTTATAAAAAAATCCTTTCCATATATTGCTTTTTATTCATAATTTGGACGAGGTACCTTTTTATCTTAACAAATTGAAATCAAATAATTGTTAAATTCATAGAATTTATTTTCCTTTTCTTATAGAAATTATGTAAGTTATATTTTAAATATTCATTCTCTTTTCTTAAAGGAATTTTTGGGCAATACTGATTTATTTAAAACAAAATTCGATTTCTCTGAAATTAAGAATAATTATAGATGCAAATCTAATCCTTCTTATAGTTTTTAATAGCAATTTAGGTAATTTTAGGTAATCTAATTTTAGATAATATACCATACTTAAAAAGAAGAAGAAAATTTTTAGTCTATTTTTGTTTTATGACATATATTATCTTTTTCAATAAGAAAGAAGTGTTTTTTGTATCATTTTGGATTGATCTTTCATCGCTTGAAAATAGGAAATACATTCCCCCAAAATTCTTCTCTAATTCCTTTTATTTTGATTGTTCTCTAAGTATAATTCCAAGTAATCATTAGGAAGATAAATGGAGTGGATCGCTTTCAGAATCGGAATTTATTATTTTATAGCGAACTATCCGGTCAT
>CAZZIC010000188.1:0-7818 GCA_964653985.1 uncultured archaeon
AAATACTTAGTTAAATATATCATCAGACCTTTTATCCCATTATTGATTAAAATACTAAAACCTTTTGGATGATTAAGAAAATGGAACAAGATATTGAAGAGATATTAAAGAAACTAGTCAATAAAGAAATCTCCATAGATGATGCTCAAGCTCTAATAAAAGCAAATTTGATTAAGGATGTTGGGAACTTAGCCAAGCTCGATATTTTTCGAAGGACGAGAACGGGCGTTCCAGAAGTTATTTATGCTAAAAATAAATCTCCACGAATGGTTTTAGAAATAACAAAAGGATTTCTTGAGACTAAACAATTTGCCATTATTTCTCGATACACTGATCTTCAAAAAGAAAGTATCTTAAATGAGTTTAAAGATTCTCCGGATTATGATATAGATATAAATGAACTTGGTAAAACGATTATCGTTAAGGAGAGATCTTATGAATTTCCAAAAAAGACCGGAAAGGTTGGAATCATCACCGCGGGAAGCTCCGATATACCAGTTGCTGAAGAGGCGAAAATCATCGCCTTTTTAATGGGATGTAAGACTTCAACCAGTTACGACGTTGGTATTGCTGGGCTGCATAGGATCTTTGAACCATTGAGTGAAATGATTAAAGAACGAGTACATGTGATTATTGTCTGCGCAGGAATGGAAGGGACATTACCAGGCGTAGTGTCTGCTCTTGTAGACATCCCTGTCATAGGGGTTCCTGTTTCCTCCGGTTATGGTTTAGGAAAAGAAGGAAAAGGCGCGTTAACTACTATGCTTCAATCTTGTTCTCCTGGTTTACTCGTTGTAAATATTGATAATGGCTTCGGTGCTGGAGCATCTGCTGGTCTCATAGCTAATAAGATGGCTAAATAGTTTTTTAATTTATTTTTCAATCGGCTCAATTATTTTATCCAAATTTTAATTTTATTTCTAAATCTTAAAATATACTCATTCTTTATTTCACAATCAATAACACAAAAATATTAAAGAAATTTTTAAAAATGGCTCCAACAGACGCTTCATTAGAAGCACTTTCTAAATTACGTATCTTAAACCCCGAGTTCGGTTGGTATATCATAACCTTACTTGCTATAATACTCTATATTTACGGAGTTGAACTTGAAAAAGCCAGAAAAAGCGGAGATTGGTCAACAATTTTCGCTGGATTGACAGTTCTAGGATTAGATCTCATAAACGAGGTCTGGAATGCCTTAGTTTTTCATTTTTCAAATTATTCGGCGTTTTGGACAACCCCTGGGGCAAGTGCCTATATTATCTTGATAGGATGGAACATTGAGATCTTTTTCATGTTTTCAATTGCTGGAATCGTTTTTGCAAAGTTCCTATCTGAGGATAAGGAGGAAAAACTGTTCGGAAAAATTCCTAATCGATGGTTCAATGCCGCATTTTTTGCTGCGTTTTGTGTTTTTGTAGAAATCTTATTAAATTGGGGAAATTATCTTATCTGGGAATATCCTTGGTGGCACTGGTATAACCCAATTTTGATTTTTCTTATCGGATACTTCCATTTCTTTGTAGGGGCATTTTTTGTACATGATATGAAAACCAAAGAAAAGCAGATAAAAGCAGTGGGACTATTATACGCTATTGGACTCGGATCTTTTTTCACATTTATTCTCTTAGGTTGGATTTAAACTAATCCATCCTCATTTTTTTTCTATACCTGTATTATCGAGATGGTCCGCAACTCACTATCCATTGTATATATAAAATTCAATATTTGGAGATAGATTTATTAAACCCATCGGTTATTAAAGAAATTTAATGTATTAAAACGTGTTAGGAATTTTTGGAATTCTAATATTAAAATAAAAATAAGCCAACTTACTATTTTGATCAATATTACCTATAGAAGATATATCTTATGTTAATTAAAAATCCTTTTTACTGGAATATCTCAATCAATGGATTAAAGACGGGTTGAATACCAATGAGCGTTGAGATTACTGCACCAAAGAAAAGTTGGATAATAATAAAGGAATTTGAAACAATTGAAAAAAAATTTCTGGTGTTTTCATAAATAAAGGTATTCTGAATAGATACGACCAAAAAAATCATATACGTCACGATTACTGTGGGAATGAAAGATAAAGTCCACGTAAATACCATTAAGCTCGCTTGAATCACCAAAATACATCCTATCATGATCCTAATTCTCCATTTTCTCGATTTAATAAATTGGAGATTCGGATATATGATTTTTTTATGTAAAATCTCCATTGAAAGAAAAACAGGTAAAACGGTAAGACCAAAAAGAAAATCAATAAAATTTGAAGGCCATGTAAACATAAAAGGATAAAAGTAGGAGAAAATCACATAAATAGCTAAAAAATAAACGGTACATAACAGAGAATAAATAAAGATTTTTAATTTAAAATATGTTCTAAGATAATCTTCTATATATTTTTTCATATAACGGAGGGGTTTTTCTTTCTTTTCTTTTCTATAATGAATGTAAAACTTAACGATGAAATAGGAGCTGAGCATAACGAAAGATGAGATGAAAATTCCAATTAGGCCGAAAATCTGGAAGAACCACTCCCAAATATTAAGAAATATTAAAATGTATATTATAATCTTTAAAACTTTTATCATCTTTTGATGGCCAGTATATTGGCCCTCCTCTTCCTCACTAATTTCTTCCATTCTTGAGATCTCTTCAATTTGAAAGAATTCCGAAGAATAAGCGATAATATATAAAACTATGACCAAGAGAAGAAGCATATTTATGAAAATTAAAAGATAATTAATCCAATAACTTATGACCACAGGTCCGTTTATTGACTCAGACCCAAAAAATTTTAACTCAAACCAATTTATTGACTCTTCTAAGACCTCATTTTGTCCTAAATTATGAGATCCACCTAAAGAAAGCCCATCAACGACAATCAATTCACAATTTGTAATGTTTTTAGCTATCAATGCATTTTCTTCAAATGGTAGTATTTCATCCTCTCTATGAGCAATAATTAGCAAGTTTTCTGTATTTTCGGGGGTAAGGAGGTTATTTGGAAAATATTGTTCAAACCCTTCTTGCAATTCAAAACCAATGCTGCTCGGATCAACTAAGGGAGCCCATGCCACGGTTACATTGAAACGAGGATCTAAAGCTTGATTCATGAGAACAACCATACCTCCTAATGAATGTCCGATCAGACCAATCTGATTAGGGTTAATATCTTTCTCATAAATAGGATGCTTTTCAATTTCATCTAATAGGTTTGAACAATCCAATGCTAAGCCAGGGATATTCTTTTCTTGATTGAAGTTGTTAATATTTCCTCCGCTTTCCCCATGTCCTTGATAATCAAGAGCCGCAACATAAAATCCCCTTTTGGTAAATTCTACGGGAATTCTTAAATCAAAATCACGTTGTCCGCCAATTCCGTGAGAATAAATTAGCAGAGGGTTTTTTTCTTGAAACTCAATTGAATTACTTGGATAATAAAGATTCGCATATAATGTAGCTCCCGCAGATTCGAATCTTATTCTGTCATATTTTTCATAGCTCTGACTTTTGTTTATCTGCAGAAAAGCGAGAGAAAAGCTAATAATAAATATCAAAAATATAAGAACTTTAATTCGATGCAATTCTCTTTCGCTAAAGACTGATGACATTTTCAGTTATTTATTATTTTCATCCTTAAAAAATTGTTTCTCTAATAATTTTAATGAGCCATAATTAGTTTAAATTTTCTATTCAGCAGAGAATATATTTCAATAATTCTTAGACTATTTCAAAATTTATCCTTTTACTTTTTTATCAGCTTAGGGGAATTAATATTAATAGCGTAAAATATATATTTATATTATCAAAACGTAACTTATGTTTGTGAAATAATCCATGACAGAGGAAAAAACACTAGCCATATTAGATGAAACCATTTTAGCTGTAGAAAATATAACCAGCGTTTTAAATACTGCAAAGGAAGAAGTTAAGAAATTAGAACGGGATAAAGAAAAACTCAGTAATGAAACTAAATTACTTGAAAAAGAAAAATCGCAACTCGAGGAAGAGAAGGATAAATTAGAACAGGACAAGAATCAATTAGAGCAAGCAAAAACGAAATTAGAACATGAAAAAGAGAAACTCGAAGAAGCAACAAAACGGTTAGAAAAAGAAAAACAAGAAAAAGATGAAAAAATTGGAAACTTAACTGCGGAACAAATGAAACTCTTGGAGGAATACCGAAAACTGAAAGGAGAACTGAAAAAGTTTGCCAAGATCGCTCAAGAGCAAGAAGAAGAGGAATTTAATGTTGAGAGAATTAAAGCATTATTATCCATATATAACGTCCTCTTAGAAGAGATTTGGCAAGGAACCCCTCATTTTAGAATACTTTTAACCTTGCACGGAGATAAAGAGCAAATGTCAAGGGAGGAAGTAAAAACAACAACAGGTATCTCCGGGGCAATGGTCTTAAGAGCGGTTCATGAATTAGACAAAATTGACATAGTTGATTACGATGAAGACACATCCATGCTAAAACTTAAAAAGCGGTTGTTCAGTAAAACAGCATTAAAAGAACAACCAACGGAAGAGGAATAAACCTATAAAAATTAGTAATTTTAAATTTTTTTCAATTAGTATCTAATTTTTTCTTTACATCATCACACTGAATCAGTGATCTTTTGAAGATATGCATTTATTTAGTTTTTTAAACTTTAAAATGAACTATTATTATAAATAAGGCTTTCCAATGATATTAAATTCAAGCTCAAAAAATTTCTGTACGTATGTAAGATTTGGGAGATGCTAGATGATATATACACTAACCTTGAATCCTGCAATTGATAAAACTGTTAAAGTCGATAGATTCCAAATAGGAACCCTAAATCGTATTAGAGATAGTCGAAAAGATGCAAGCGGAAAGGGAATAAATGTTTCAAAGGTGGTTCATTCTTTGGGGGGGAATTCTATGGCTTTAGGCTTTTTAGGTGGAGAAAATGGTCTATTCATTAAAAAAAAGTTAAAAGAACGGGGGATAAAAACGAATTTCATTACAATAAAAGGAGAAACGAGAATGAATATTAAAGTTTTTGATAAGTTCACTAAAAAAATCACAGAATTAAATGAAAGTGGACCGTTAATTAGAGAAAAAGAATTAGAAACTCTTAAAAGAATTTTAAAAGATCTAATTCAAAATGATGATCTCTTAGTTATTTCTGGAAGTACTCCACGAAATTTGGCTCCAGATATTTATCGAAACTTAATGGATTTATTACCGAAAGATGTAAAAGTATTAGTAGATACTGATGGAGAATTACTGGAAGAAAGTATAAAGAGTAAACCATATCTTATAAAACCCAACATTTTCGAGCTTGAACGTGTAATTGGAAAAGAATTAAATAATACAGAGGACATCAAAAAGGGCATTAAAAAAGTTCTCAAGAATGGACCTAAGGCGGTCTTACTTACAATGGGTTCTAAGGGTGCTTACTACGTTGAAAAAGATACTGCTTATTTTATTGGAACCGTAGATATTAATGTTAAAAGTACAACAGGTGCGGGAGATGCCATGTTGGGAGGATTTGTTTACGCGCTTTCCAAGAATTTACCGTTATTAAGAATACTAAAAAAAGCAGCTGCATGTGCCGCTGCAAGTATAGCGTTGGAAGGAACACAACCAGGAAATAAAAGTCTTGTGGATAAAATTGAATCAAAAATTCAATTAAGAAAAATAAAACTATGATTTTTTCAATTTAATATTTAGTTTATTCTTTAATTCTTTATAGCGTGAGCGCAATGTTACTTCTGTGACACCAACAAGCCCAGCTATGTCTTTTTGGGTAGCATCCTCGACCTTTTTTAGTTTCCCAACCATATATAGTGCTCCAGCACAGATTCCCTTTGGGTCTTTCCCACTGGTAGGGAAATTAGAAGTAAACGCTTTCACAATCTTTATTGCTGCACTTTCAAGCTCTCCTGACCAACCAAGCTCTGCAATATATCTCGGGATTAAAGAACTCGGTTCGGTTCTTGGAACTTTAAGATTCAATTCCTTAACTAAAGCCCGATAACATCTTCTGACTTCTTTGGGGGATTCGTTAGATTCATCCGTGACCTCTTGTAAGGTTCTCGGAATTCTCTTCTTCCTTAGTGCATAGTAGAGCGCCGCTGCAACCATCCCATTTATGGAACGTCCTTTCAGTAATTTCTTTTTAAACGCAGCTTTATAATATTTAAAAGCCTCATTTCTCACATAATTAGGAATATTTAAATTACTGCTAATTCTTTTCAATTCAGTAGAAGCAATTAATAGGTTTCGCTTATTCCAAGGGATTCGTGTATCCCATTTGGCAGCACGTTTGAGATCTTGGTTTTTAATTTCGCTTCTATTTAGTACTGTGCTTAAACCAATATCTGGAGTTAAGGGAGATATTGGACTCCCTGTCCGCTCTCTTTTTTCTCGTTCTTCCTTGGTAAAAGCTCTCTTTCCCGAATGGAGGTAATCTAATGTTTTTTCTTTTATTATTAATCCACACTGACCACAAACCACATCTCCCGATCTATGCACTGGAACTAATTTTCCACCGCACTCTGGACATTCCTCGGTCTGGTCATTACTGTCAGATATTGCGTTCATATTTTTACCCCCATTATCTTAAATTATTTTAAACTTAAAAAAAATACCAATATTAAAAAAACAAAAATTTATGAAACTGTGATTTTTCCAATTTTTTCAAAATTTAATTTGCTACTATCGGCGTCTACGCGAATAAGATCTTCATCCATAAAATCACCTTCGAGAATCTTTAATGAAAGTGGATTTTGAATAAATTTTTGTATGGCTCTATTGAGCGGTCTTGCTCCGAAGTTAGGATCAAATCCTTTTTCCGCGAGGAATTCTTTCGCTTCTTCTGTCAGTTCTAATTGAATGTTATGTTCTGAAAGCGTTTCATTTAGTCTTCTTATCTGGATCTCTACGATATCTTTTATTTGTTCTTGATCTAAGAAATTATATACAACTATATCATCTACACGGTTTAAGAACTCCGGTTTAAAATAATTCCTGAGGATTTTCATAACTTTTTCTTGGGATAAGCTATCACCTTCCTTTTCACGAGATTCTAAGATATAATCGCTTCCAACATTACTGGTCATGATGATTATGGTATTTTTAAAGCTCACAGTACGTCCATGACCATCGGTAAGTCTTCCATCATCCATAATCTGAAGTAAAATATTAAATACTTCGGGATGGGCTTTTTCAATCTCATCAAAGAGAATAACCGAATAGGGCCTCCGTCTGACCGCTTCTGTTAAAACACCCCCTTGTTCAAAACCTACATAACCAGGAGGAGCACCGATAAGTCTTGCTACACTGTGTTTTTCCATAAATTCACTCATATCTATACGTACCATCGCATCTTCATCATCAAATAAGAATTCTGCCAAGGCTTTTGCTGTTTCTGTTTTTCCAACTCCCGTAGGACCCATAAAAATGAATACGCCAACCGGCCTATCAGGATCTTGAATACCCGCTCTTGAACGTCTAATTGCATCTGAAACAATCTTTAAGGCTTGATCTTGTCCCACAACTCTTTTCTTTAGGCGTTCTTCCATCTGAAGTAATTTTTCACGCTCACTTTCCATCATTTTCGAAACAGGGATTCCCGTCCATTGAGAAACAACCTCGGCTATATCTTCGGCGTCCACCTCTTGTTTTAACATTGTGCCATCTTCTTGAATTTCTCTGAGTTTAGCGTTGTATTTTTCTAAATCTTTCTTTAAATCATTAAGTACACCATAAGTTAGTTCTGCTGCTTTTCCTAGGTCTCCCCTTTTTTCTGCCCTTTCTGCTTC
>CAZZIC010000189.1:0-7761 GCA_964653985.1 uncultured archaeon
CTGATACCGCTATGCGGTTGATGTTGTTTGGCTGAGCGTCCATTAAAAAAGCTTTTCATTATTTCCTATAAATAAGTAAAGAAAAGACTTAACAATATTATTATGAGATATGAAGAAGTATTTTCCGATATTACCAAATCTATTGACGAATTAGATGAAACAAGGGAACAAATTTTAAAAATACAAAGGAAAATTATTAGGAACTGCAGCGTGGCAATAAAGTCTGTGCATAGGGGGGAATTTGAGACTTATGAAGAAAAAATAGGAGAAATCAAGACTCAATTCGAAGAATTGAATCAATTGGTTAATATTGAGCGGGGACTCTTCTTTAAATATTTAAAAACTCCTCAGCAAGAATATGCAGAAGCAGTCTGTTTTTTCTCTTTAATCAAGGAAAATAAGCTTCCTTCCCCATCGGACTTAAAGATAAATCCAATTAATTATGCGATCGGTATTGCAGATGTTGTTGGAGAGTTGAGAAGATATGTTTTGGATAACATTAGAAACTCAAGAGTTGAAGATTTAAATCTTACTTTAGAGAAGATGGATGATTTACAAACTCATCTTTTTTCATTAGATTACCCTAGTGGATTAACATTTGATTTACGACATAAAACAGATGTTGCAAGAACGTTAATTGAAAAGACGAGGGGAGATATATCCCTTTCAATACAGATGGATAATCTCAAGAAGAAGATAAAAAATAATCTAGAATAAATGAAAGGCTAATAGAGTAAATTATGCCCTTTGATATAGAGAGAATAAAGCGCTCAGCTAAACAGGATTATGAAAAGGCTTGGTTGGAAACCAGAAATCTTCTCAAACAAAAAGGAGATCGGTTTCAATTAAAAAACAAAGGAAAATCCCATCCAATATATGATTTCATTGCTCAAGCCCGAAAAATTATGATCCAATTAGGATTTGAAGAATTAGTCCTACCGATGTTTGTAGAGGAGGATGAGATTTATAAGCAATACGGTCCTGAAGCAGTTCTAATTCTGGACAGACTATTTTATTTAGCAGGTTTACCTCGTCCAGATATCGGGATATCTAATGATAAAATTCAAAAAATCAAGCAAATTATCCCGGATTTTAAAAATGTGGATAAATTAAAGGGTATATTTAGGGATTATAAAAAAGGCGTCCTTGAATCTGATGATTTGATCGAAGTTTTTATGGACGAACTTTCCGTTAAAGAGAGTCAAGCTTCGATGTTAATTGAAAAAATATTTCCCGAATTAAAAGAATTAAAACCGATACCAACTAAAACTACTCTGAGGAGTCATACGACCGCATTATGGTTTAAAGTTTTGGCAGAATTGCAAAAAAAGAAAAAATTTCCCTTACAGTACTTTACTGTAGCAACTAAATTTAGGAGAGAACAAAAAATCGATGCGACCCATCTTTATGATTCTAATACTCTTTCTTTGGTAATAATGGCCAAAGAAATTTCTCTTCAAGATGCTCAAGGGATTGCCTCTCTCATATGCGATAAATTGGGTTTTTCAAATAATAAAACAGAGATTAAGAAGGCTACCTCAAAATATTATGCTCCACAAACGGAATTCGAGATTTTTGTTGAACATCCGAAAACAAAAGAATGGATTGAGATTGGAGATGGAGGCTTTTATAGTCCCGTAAGCTTAGCCAATTATGATATCGAATATCCGGTATTTAATATTGGATTTGGGATAGAACGTATTTGTATGATAAGAACTTTTAAAGAAGATATTAGAAAACTTGTATATCCTTACTTTTATGAAGATATTTCATTCAGCGATAAAGAGATAAAGAAAGGAATTAAATATAATTACATTCCTACTACAAAAGCGGGTTTGGAGATTCGAGATGCTGTTATCGATAAAGCTCTCGAAAATAAAGATAAAGATTCTCCTCTTAAAATTAAGGTGTGGGAAGGGAAGATTAAAGGAAAATTAATTGAAGTAAACCTATTTGAGAATGATGATGGTGTCAAACTTTTAGGTCCTGCATCTTTAAATAAAATTTGGGTAAAAGATGGAAATATATTAGGTCTCCCCCCTTCAGAGGTCTTAGAAGAAGGTACATTTACAGGTAAAACCTATTTAGAAGGGATTGCTTCAGAAATGGCTTATAAAATCGAATCATCTTTAGATCAAAAAATAGATTCTATGGGTCATCGTGTAAAAATGTGTTATCGTGCTTCAGAAATTAATTTAGAGATAGATGATGTTATTTTGGAATTCATACATTCAAATCAAAAAAAAATCGATATAAGAGGTCCCGTTTTTATTGGACTTTCTTTTAATATCATCAACAATTCTTGAAGGTGGTAAAATTGGTGAATAAAAAGGTAATGATTGCGGGAACTTTTGATATAATACATCCAGGACATATATTCTTCATAAATGAGGCATCTAAATTTGGAGATGTATACGTAGTGGTGTCTACTGATGTTAATGCCAAGAGATTTAAAGGAGAGAAACCTATTGTTCCGGAAGAACAAAGGTTGGAAGTAATTAAAAACATCAAAAATGTTCATACCGCAATGTTGGGAAGAAAGGATAATGACACTTTAAAAATTGTCGAAGAAATAAATCCCGACCTTGTCCTTTTAGGTCCAGATCAAGAATATGATGTAAACGTTCTCAGAAAAGGTTTAGATGGTAAAGGATTGAATCATATTAAAGTACAACGTTTAGATAAGTATTATAATAAATTTAAATTGCATAGTTCTTCGAAAATAAAGAAGAAAGTATGCGAAAAATGTGATAAATTAGAATAGATCTATTATGAAAAATCGTGATTTAGATTATGATAATTATGTTGATTGGTTTTCCTTGTATAAGCTCTGTAAGTTTGCTAAAAATAGATTTTCAATAAGAATTAGCAGCGTTCAGTTCGGGGAGCTACTCAATGTAAGTCAGCAAACTGCCTCAAGAAGAATACAAGATTTAGAACAAAAAGGATGGATTGAGAGGGAAATAGAAGGGAAAACTCAAAATATTACTATCACTGAAGTGGGGTGTAATGCCCTATTCCAAATTTATGAAAACTTGAAAACTGCGTTAGAAAACCTCCTATTAGTTGGTGAGGTTACAGAAGGAATTGGTGAAGGAGCCTATTATGTTTCAATAAAGGGCTACTATCAGCAATTTAAAAGCAAATTAGGATTTGAACCCTATAAGGGGACCTTAAACTTAAAACTCAATGATACCGATATCTCGATTTTAAGAGAAATCATGTCTCAAGTTGATCCTGTAAGAATTCATGGATTTAAAAATCAAGAAAGGGAATACGGTCCAGTATTTTGTTATGAAGTAGAGATAACTCCGATGAAAAATAGAGATAAAACAGTTGAAGCAGCAATTTTAGATATTAAGCGTACTCACCATAAAAAAAATATTGTAGAGATTTTAGCCGAACAATATTTAAGAGACCATTTCAATTTAAAAAATGGAGAAAAACTCCTTATCAAGCTAAAGAATAATAGAAAATAATGTAGTTCTCTTTTCTCAAAACTCCCTTTGGGATTTAATTAAAGGTTAAAATTAAGAATTTTTTATTCTTCCTTTCTATCTTCTTCTCTAAATTCATCAATTTCTTTCTTAATTTTAAAGAACCGAAAGAAAGCTGTAGCTATAACGAGAATCATGAACAGAAATAAAAGTTCATTGAGAAAATTAAAAAAGAAAGCAAATATACCACTTAAAAAAATATAAAATAATCTTTCAGAACGAGCCATTAGACCGACATCAAAATCTCCCTTATGAATGATTTCTGCTCGAGCTCTACTATAAGATATCATGAACGAAAAAATAAATCCGATTATAAGTATTAATTTCATATCAATGAAATTCCACAAAAATTGATTCCAACTGTAAAATAGCAGTGCAAGAAATATTATAAATTCGGAGATTCTATCCATGACGGAATCAAAAAAACCACCCCAGGAGGAGGCTCTCCCCTTGATTCTGGCTATTGTTCCATCTACTCCATCTAAAATTCCTGTTAAAAAAACCAGAATAGAAAAGATAAGTAAATTCTGAAAAATCAACAAACACATAAAACTAAATATGGAAAAGCAGAGCATAAAGATAGTAGCTAAATTTGCTGAAATACCAATTTTACTCATTCCTTTGGCAATCAATTTAACAATTGGTTTAAATATGTATCTTAATCTCAGTTTTGATGCCATACTAAATTAGATTATATTTGTTTCAATTTATAATTTCTTTTTTAAATAAGAATAACTACTAACTTTCATACAAAATACTATAATTTTTTTAACTTGGTGATTTAAATAATATAAATAGTTAAAGAAAGTCCTTGATGTGAATCAATATGAAATTACGTTTAGTCTTAAAACAAACCACCAACAAGGGAAATGACGTGACAATTAAATTCAATATTGCCCCAAGTCAACATATTGGGTTTATAAATTTCATTAACTTAGCGTTGAACCAAGATAACAAGGTAAAGGTTTCTTTTGAAAAAATTTCTAAAACGGGAGAGAAAGAAGAAAGCAAAATTGCGGGCCTCTTTAAATTTCAAGCAAAAGATAAGGATGAGTTAATTCAATTAGAGGAAGAAGTGAAAGAAGACGTCAAAAAACGACAAAAACTAAAATCAAAATAATTCTCTGAATTTTGTTTTAACTAAACATATACCTTACAAGTTAATTTTTCTGAATATTTGTTCCCAAACCTTCTTTATATGTAAGGCATTTTTAGGGATTTCAAATTTAATAGATCTCCTACTTATCCCTCCAAGTTCTTCGTAAATTACGGGAATTTCAAAAACTTCCAATTCCTCGCTAATTTTTCGGATATTCTTTTGTGAGAGGTTTTCCTTTTCAAATCGCAATTTGGCTCCCCCAATTACAATTGCATCGATATTTTCTTTTTTAGCTCCCTTTTCAAGCATCTCATTGATTAAGACTTCAACAGAAGTATCAATAAAAAAATGTGGAAACTCAATTTTATTTATTTCCTTAAGATTTATTGGATCTGGATAAGGAGTATGGGATATTGAATATAAGTGTTTTTCAAGGTCTCTAAGAATTAATACTATTCCTGAACCTAACTCTTCTATTGAAAAAATCTGCGATTCATTATCAGAATTCTTGATGTCAATAATACTATAATGACCTTCCTGTATTTCTAATTCGTTTTTGAAGTTAGGAAATTCGACTAGATCTGATTCAAGGTCAAAATTTTCTCTGGGTTTATTTTCTTTTATGAGTTTCTTAATAGATTCTTCTCTTTTCATCAGTTGCTCCTCTCTGCGATTTAACTCTCTTGCTCGCTTCTCCAAAGGTTTATAAAGTTCATCTAACTGTCTCAATTTTAATTTTAATCTATTTTCTTTCCGATTTAATGATTTAATTCGCTTCTTAAGATTTTTCTCTCGGATTTCGATTAATTTTTCTCGAAATTTAATTTTTCTTTTCCTTTCTTCTAAGTCCTGCTCTTGTAAATACAATTCTTCTTTTTGTTCTTTTATCCATTTTTCTTCTTCCTTAAAATCAAGATCAATCTCTTTTGATTTTGCAATATTTGGGCTTAAAAATTCTATTTCATTCTCTGATGAGGGTTTTTTCTTCTCTTGATTTGAACTCTCTTGGAAGTCCTCAATATCGGAAACTATTTGATTGTTTTTTGGGGCTATAATTTCATCCTCTTTAGTTTTACTTTCCCTAAACTCCGTTATTTTCTGATTAATTTCCTCAACTTGTCTTTTCTCTTCTTCACTTTTTTTGTTTCTCTTAATTGATTTAAAATCATTATTGATACCAATAGATTTGTATGTTTTTTTTCGCTCTAATGAACGCTTTTTTTTTCTATCCTTTAGTTTTTCTTTTATTATTATGCCCTTTTCTTCTCTTGATATCTTCTCCTTATGGTGCCTTTGTTGCCCCAAATTCATGATGTTGTTAATATATTCTTCTTTTTTTACATAAAAATTGGTTTTAGCGTCAATTAATTCAAAGTCGCTTGAGTTTTGTGACAATGTCTCCGTCTTTCCTATTATTAACAATCCTCCGTCGATAAGATGATTATTTAAGATTTGTATAAAATTGTCTCGAGCATTTCTGTTTAAATAGATGAAGAAGTTTCGACAGAAAATAATATCATATTTTGTATCTCGACTATGACCTTCAATTATGTCTTCATTTACAAATTCAACTTTTTCCTTTATACTCTCTGAAAGAAGATATTGAGGAAAATTATTATTTTCCATTTTTTCAAAATATTTTTCTTTAATCTCTTCAGCTACTGCATGAAGAGAATAGTCTCCATAAATTCCTTTTTTGGCTATTGAAAGCGCTTTATTATCTATATCTGAGGCAATTACTTTAAAATCAGGGAAGGTAGAACTTTTTTCCTTCATTTCTCTTAGATATATAGCGATGGAGTAAGGTTCCTCTCCTGTAGCACATGGGGCAGACCAAATCGTTATCCTTCTTTTCTTGGATTTAGTTAGACCGGTAAGAATATCTCCTAATTCTTCATAGATATCCTTATTTCGAAAAAAATAAGTATAGTTTATCGTAAATTTATCTAAAAATAGATCTGTTTCAACGGGATTATTTAAGAGATAGTCGAGGTACTGTTGGTAATTATCAAGCTGGAGTTTGGCCATTCTTAAATTAATTCTCTTTATCAAAAAATCTCTTTTATAATATTCTAACTTAATACCCGTGAGATCTCTCAGTATCTCAATTAATTCGTCAACAGAATTTTCTGATAAGGCAGAAATACCTATCTTTTACACCCCATAGTTCTATTTTCCAAGGTTTCCTTTACCACATAATAAACTAATTAAATTTAAACTTTTGTTTAAAAATAAAGAAACGGCAAGTTGATCGAATCAAACTTGCACGAAGCGAATTTTATTCAGAAGATGTTAGGAGTAGCAGTTTTAAACGAGACAAATCCCAATTTTATAAGATTCTTACAGGTATTATATACATTTTGAATTGGTAAATTTACACTTCTTGCTATTTCCTCAATTGTTTTCTTTCCATCAATTTCATTGAATATACTCACAGAATCTCTCCCCGTGAGATAATGTTTAGGATCAATATTTTTTGAGATTTTCAGAGAGGGAATATTATTGGTGTATTTCGGCTTTTCTTTATCCATATTTACCGAATTTGGAGTAATCCTAAGATTATCCTCAATTTGATCTTGAATGTTAGCTCTTTCATCAACAATGGTGCTTTTTATTTCCTTTTTCTCTTGATTTATTTCTTCTTTAATGTAATTGTGTACATCCTCTTCAAAGGTTTCGAAATCTTCCATTTTACCACTCCAATTTGAAATTTTATTTAGGTTAAATTTTTGAAGAAATGTTTTTGAAATCTTTCGAAGGAATTTTTCAACATTGAGACTCTCTGAATTTTTATCGTAGGAGGCTAGAAAAATAAGATTTGGAATGCTAGTTTCTTTTAAGAAAGATAGTCTCAATTCAGTATTTGAAAGCTTTAATTCTTGTATGGTTCCTAAATCTTCAAATTGATCTGAAAAGGAATTTAATGCTGATAAGAATCCTGAAATTAAAATTAACTCATCTCTATCAGAAAAAAAATTTCTTGAGTCACTATAATTCTTGGTAAATAATGGTAACCCATCTTTTATTACCAGTATGTCTCTTATCATGGAGTTTCAAATATATTAGAAATTAATTGTTAAAAACTTGGAGATTATTCAGTAATAATTTGAACAAATATCTTGTGTCTTTAATAACAAAAAAAAGAATGTAATATGAGAGTAACAT
>CAZZIC010000190.1:0-7721 GCA_964653985.1 uncultured archaeon
TAGATAGTCCTCGTGGATTTATTCATTTCTAAGGCAATATCTTCTATGGAAAGCTCTTGATTATAATACATTTCTTTCACTCTTTCATGGAGTGCAAGTTTATCGTTTTTCATTATTACAATTTTACATTCACCTTTTATGCTATAATTTAGCATGAAAAAAAGAATTGGGACAGTTTTATAAAGTATTTTACTAAACGGGTGACAGCAAATGATTTATGAAATCCCCTCTTTTTACTTCCCCCTCAATGAAAAATGAAAAATGACAAAGAGAGTACTGATGTAAGGATGGGTGGCAAAAAAGAAGAAGACAAATACGTATAAAAATTTCATCAGATTTGTGTCAAATTGAAGCGCTGTTCTATGAGCAGCAATCGTCTATTTTGTCGCTGCATTGCTGATTTCGTGACATTTTTTGATTGCTGATCACACCTATTTTTAAATTTTAATCTTTATCTTTGTTTTTCTTTTTAGAAATATAAATTAAATTCTTTTAGAGTAGAAAACTTGCTAGTATACACTTCTCTAAATTAAATAAGAAAAAGTGAATTCTCATGACAAAGGATCTTGCTTTGGTTACATACTATACGAATGAAAATAAATTTTCTTTTAATGCTCTAGTTGCTGCAATTGAAAGCGATCCTGAAACAAGACCCATCGATGTTTATTTTGTTGAGGAAGAATCAAAGTTATTTCATAAAATTGGAATAATAGCGAAGAAATATGAGAAGGTTTTAGTTGCTATTTCATTTTTTACAACTCAGCTTTGGGAAACAATGTCTTTAATGAAAAAATTAAGGCATCAATTTCCTAAAAACGTTATACTTGTAGCTGGAGGCCCTCATCCAACCGGAGATCCAGAAGGTACATTAAATATGGGTTTCGATCTAGTAGTACTTGGAGAGGGAGAAAAAACTCTAATAGAAATAGTAAGAGCTCTATTGAACGGGAATTCATTCCATAAGGTGAAAGGTATTGCTTTTCTAAACAGCTTAAACGAAATTCAAAAAACGGAACATCGACCTTTAATTGTTTTAGACGACTATCCTTTATTTCCTTTAATCCATACTAATTATGGATCATTAGAAATAACAAGAGGTTGTCCCTTTATGTGTTATTTCTGCCAAGTTTCTTTTATGTGCGGTAAAAAACCCCGTCATAGAGGTATAGAAAATATACTCAAATTCATCAGAATAATGGAAAAAGAAGACTTGACAGATATAAGGTTCATTACACCTAATGCATTTTCCTATGGTTCCGTGGATGGAAAGAAGTTAAATATTCCTAAATTAGAAGAATTATTATTGAGTATTAGAGATATTATTCAACCCAAAGGAAGGATATTTTTTGGATCCTTTCCCTCAGAGGTACGCCCAGAACATATAACTAATGAAACTATTGGATTGGTTAAAAAATATTCTTCAAATGATAATATAGTAATCGGAGCCCAATCAGGAAGCCAAAGAATTCTTGATAAAACACATAGAGGTCATTCAACGGAAGATATATTCAATGCAGTCGAATTGACTATAAATTCAGGGCTCAAAGCGAATGTGGATTTTATTTTAGGTTTACCCGATGTAAATAAAGATGATATTGAGAAAACAATGGACTTGATGAAGAAATTAGTTAAAAAAGGGGCAAGAATACATGCTCATTCATTCATACCATTACCACAAACCCCTTTCGAGAAGAAAATTCCGGCTAAAATCGATAAAAGAATGAAAAAATTTGTAATCGATCTAAATCATAGAGGTCATCTTTATGGAAATTGGCGTACTCAAGAAAAATTTTCGAAAAAAATATCAAAATATCTAAGAAACAGTTAAACAAATTATTATTTCGGTACGTAAATCCTATTATTTTCTTTTTTTAAGAAACCTTCTTTTTGGAGATCTTCTAAAACCTTTTTAATTCTTTCCGTTTTGAAATTTAAGGCACTAATAACATTTTTTTCTGTAAGTTCAGCTTTTTCAACAAATAACTTCAGAACTTGGCCGCGAATCTGCCTATTTGACCCTTTAAATTTCTTTTGTTTTCTATATTTCTTTGATCGTTTATTTAATTCTGGATGTGTTTTTTTTAGCATTACCCCATAATCCATTAAGGCATAATACCATTCTCTTGGATTTGTTTTATCGATTGTCTTTTTTAAATATTGTTCAATTTCATCATCACTTACATTATTTTTTCCAGGAAAAAAGAAATAGATATATACTCGTCTAATATTTGTTTCAACAAAGATTGTTGGTTCATTAAACGCAAATGCCATTATAGACCCCGAGGTAGCTTCTCCAATTTGTGGAAGTGATTTTAATTCCTCTCTAGATTTAGGGAGCTTGCCGTTATATTTCTCAAGCACGATGTCAGCTATTTTATTTAATGCTTTTCCTCTTCTATTATAACCTAACCCTTGCCAAGCCTTAAGAACATCCTTTAAAGGGGCTTTCGAAAGAGTCTCAAAATCAGGGAATAATTTTATGAAATTTTTAAACTTCCCAGAAACACGAGATGTTTGTGTTTGTTGTAACATTACTTCGGAAACTAGAACATGATAGGGAGTTATGAATTCTTTATCTCGAAAGATAAAATCTCTTTTATGGCTTTTATAATAAGAATAAATTATCTTTCTAAATGATTCAATAACAATTTTAGATAATCCATCTTTTTTGTATAACTTATGGAAATCATCAATCAAAATAACCTCATTTTGTGGAGTCACGTACATCACTCAGTCTTATCAATTTGAATTCATTAATTAAATTAACATAAAGAATGTACTGATTTTAATCTAAAAGAGAAGGTTAACTGATTCTAAAGGCTCTTGAGAAAATTTTCAATATTCTTCCAGTTTTCATTAAATTCTTTCGGGATAGTAAAACTAAACACGCTACCTTTCCCAAGCTTACTCTCAAACCAAATAGCGCCCTTATGAAGATTGACTAACTTTTTCGCCAAAGGTAATCCTAAGCCTGTTCCAGATGTATTTCTTACGTATTCTACTTCCGATCTCTTAAATTCTTTAAAAATTATAGCTTTTTCATCCTCATCAATTCCTATCCCTGTATCATAGATCTTAAATATCCATTTCTTTTTAGTTTCCTTTATCTCAATTTCAATTTTTCCTTTTTTAGTGTATTTAATAGCATTACTGATTAAATTATATAAGATAGATTTTAATTTAATTGGATCTGCATAAATATATTGTTCCTTTACCCCTAAAAGACAAATTTCAAGAGATTTTTCATTTATTAAAGGTTTAAATTCTGATATTATTTGATGAAGGACTTTATCTAAGGAAAACCTTTTTAACTGTAAATTCATTATGCCGGCTTCAATCTTGGAGATATCTAGAATCTCATTTATCATGTTCAATAGATGTTCGGCACTAGATAAAATATCTTGTTGATATTCTTTATGAATCGGTTCTAACTCTCCTACATCACCGGCCAATAACAAGTCCGAAAATCCAATAATTACATTCAAAGGGGTTCGAAGCTCATGCGACATCGTTGCCATTAAATGCGATTTAAATTGTGAGGCTTTCTCAATTTCTTTCATATATAATTTTTGTTTTGATAAAATTTTTTCCAGTTTCTCCGTTCTCTTTTTAACTTTCTTTTCTAATTCATTACTGAATTCTTTTTGTAGCTTTTCCCTTTTCTTTTGTTCGGAAATATCGTTTAAGATTGTTTGGAAAAAAGTTTGATTATCCTTTTGAAATGTTATAGAGGTAATTTCAATCCAGATAGCTTTTCCGTCTTTTCTACATATTTGAAATTCTAAGAGTTTTTCTTTGCTTTTTTCTGAGGATCGGGGGAATTTGTTATAAAATTCATTGATCGAAGTCTGATTTGAGAAAATATCTAATTCAAAGATATTCTTCCCAGTAATTTCCTCTCTCTTATATTTTGTTATTTGAAAAGTAGCAGGATTACAATCTACTACAATACCTTCCTCGTTTAATAATAAAATAGCATAAGGGGAATTCTCAACTAAAAGACGATATTTTTCCTCTGATTTTTTTAAATTATTTTCTGCTTCTTTTTTTTGGGTAATATCCTGGAAGATGGTGAGAAAATAATCTTTCATTGGAGAATATGCGATTACACTATAGTGTTTTTTTAGAGGTTGAGAATAATCTTCAAAACGTTTTGTGGTTCCATTTGATGCAACTTTCCCAAATTTCTCAATCCAGTTCACAGGGTCATTTTCAATACCTGGTAGTACCTCTGTAACTCTTTTTCCAATGATTTTATCTTTTTTCAGACCAATAAAGTCTTCAAAAGCAGAATTTAAATCTAAAAAGATATAATCTACGGGAGTTTTTTTATCATCATAAAGCATCTTGTGAAAGGCGAAACCATCAGGAATTTTTTTAAACAGATTTCTATATTTCTGTTCTGAATTCCTTAAGATTTTCTCCGCCTTTTTACGATCTGTTACATCTCTTGATATAATAACAGATTTTTCTTTTCCATCAAGAGTTTTAAAAAATTTCCCTTTCAGTTCAAACCAGTAAGAATCTCCATTTTTTGCAATATACCTTAGTTCTGTTTTTGCTTCTCCTTCGTTTATCCCTTTTAAGGTAGTTCTATGAGCCTCTTTTAGATCCTCTGGATGGACATATTCAAAAGGATGTTTGTTGATTAATTCTTCTCGAGTATACCCTAAAACATCTGTGTAATGCTTGTTAATATATTCGTGCGTAAAATTATCATCTAAAATTGCGATTAAATCATTAGCATTTTCAAAAATATTTTGAAAGTATAATTCCTTGGTTTTTAGTTCTCTATCTCTCGATTGAATTTGATTTTTGAGCTTGTCTTCTAATTTTTTTCTTCTTGTTATATCCTTTCCAATAACTAATATAGCAATAATTTTTTTATCTGAATTCTCAATGGGAACAAAATTTGCCTTGATATAAAGAGGGGCATTATTCTTTTTCTTTAATTTATAAAATGAAGGTTTACCTCTAGCCTTGTTCTTAAGAACTTTCTTTTTAGCATTTTTTATTCTTTCAAATTGATTTTTTTCCATCAAATCTTTTAGATGGATTTCTGAAAGCTCATCTGGTTCATATCCTAATTTCTTAAAAGCAATCTTGTTAGCGTCTATGAAATTACCATCTAAATCAAATACACCAATTAGTTCCAATGAATGTTGAAACAATCCCTTAAATTGATTTCTAACTCTCTGTTTTATCGGAGTCATTTTAAAGTTTAATTAAATGGGGGCCTATAACTTAAATTTGATATTCAAAATTCACTTCTTTCCTTAACTCAATTAGAAGCGCAAGTATTTTTTAATTCTATACATGCCCAATTCTAATAATTTTTTCCCAAATACTCAATGAACTTAATAATTAAAAATCTTTACATATGGTTATTTTTATTAAATTTGGTTTAAACCTTAGAATAGAAAGCAGGAGCTATATTTTTAAAAAATTAAAGTTGCGCTAAATCAAATACGTTAATAGACTTGAGAAACACAAAAAAAAGATTTATGAGATTAAGAGTATAAAATAATGTGATCTTTTTCTATAGATAATAAAAAATCTAAAAGAAAAGGGGAGTTGTTAAGATACCGTTCTTTTCTATTCTTGTTTTTTTGTGATATCCATCTTAAATTCTGTGGTTCCACTTTCGATTCGCCTTACAGTTAAAGGATAATCAGCGCTGTCAATGATATGAAGCATCGCTTTATTTTCTAACAATATCGTTCCAGCGAAATACTTATAGTTCATTTCACGAGCTATTTGAACCAAATAGTCTAAGAAAAATTTCGTAATTCCCAAGTTTCTCCAATCGGGATGGACCGCAAACGCTATTTCTGCTGTTGAAGGATGGTTGGTACTAAAAAATCCTCCTTCCGCGGCTATTTCTTTAGAACCATTTTCTTCATTTATCCCAACCAGAATCATATTTGTACTATAATCTATGTTAACCATCGGTTGAACTTTTTTATGACGAAACTGTTTAACAGGTTGGAAGAATCGATAATACCTATCTTTTTGGCCAAGATCATAGAGCAATTCTTGAAGCATTCGCTCGTCTGTAGATTTAACGGGTCTTATAAGAAGAGTTTCGCCATTATCGAGTTCTAACGTTGTTTCGTATTTCTCCGGATAAATTGATATCCTTCCTTCGACAGATCTCGGTAATTTTTGATCCGAATAGACATAATTCCATTCCTTCGCTTGCTCCAATAATTCCTCCCGAAAATCGGGATGTGCGATATTAATCATCTGAAGAACTCTTTCTCTTACATTTTTTCCGTAGAGATACGCAATACCCCACTCTGTAATAACATAATGGACTTCGTGCCTAGGAACAACCACACCAGAACCGGGCTGCAAATATGGTCTAATTCGTGAAACCACCTCTCCGTCAGGTAAAGTAGCAGTTGATGGAAGAACCATGATTGGTTTTCCCTCTGGAGCCCTTCCTGCTCCTCGAACAAAATCCGCTTGTCCTCCTATACCACTATAGAATTCATGACCAATCGAATCAGAATTAACTTGTCCCGTTAAATCTACAGATAGGGCAGCATTAACTGCGACCTGTTTCTTATTTTGGCTAATTACATATGGATCATTTGTATATTGAACGGGATGGAATTCAATGAAGGGATTGTTATCAACAAAATTATAAAGCCGTTTTGAACCCATCACAAAAGAGCAAATTATTTTTCCTTTATGAAGAGTTTTCTTTTTACATGTTACTACTCCTTCCTCGACTAAATCAATAACTCCATCTGAGAAAACCTCACTGTGAACTCCTAAGTCCTTTTTATCCATCAAGGCTTCCGTAACGGCATTAGGGATCTGACCAATCCCCATTTGAATTGTAGATTCATCTTCAATCAAGGAAGCTACATATTTAGCAATTTTTTTAGCATGTTCATCGGGTTCATCATATGTGAATTCTATTACATCATGATCTGAAAGCACCCATCCATCGATATCATCCATGTGAATAAAAGAATCTCCCAAGGTTCTAGGCATATTCGGATTAATTTCCGCTATAACGTGATCCGCTGCTTCAGCAAGAGGCTTTACTATATCCACATTTATCCCAAAACTACAAAATCCATACTGACCTGGCGGACTTACTTGTATTAGTGCAGTATCTAAATGCATTTGCCCTTTTAAAAATAGGTCGGGAATCTCTGATAAAGGCATAGGAGTATAATCTGCTTGACCTTTTTTTACTGCATCTCGCAAACTTTTCCCGATAAAAAATGCATCGTGTCTAAAGAGATCTTCAATACCACCAACGATTTCATAGTATTCAAGATCTGACAAGCTTAAAAAGTGAATGATTTCTATATCTGGAAGTTCGGGACTAAGTTCAATTAATTGTTTCGTGAGATCTAACGGTTCCGAACAGCCCGAGTCTATGAAAATTCTGTCAGCCGGATCAATAAATTTTTTAAGAGCCTTCTCCAAAGAGAACTCTTTTTTTTTATATTTTTTTAGATACCCTTCGTTTTCAACTATAATTTTATCCTTGTCTTGATCTTCATTTGAATCCATTATTTTTTCCTCAAATAGATTATAAATAAGATAGATTTATTTTTACTCATAATAAAATTAATTTATATAGTTTATAAAATTGCATGCCTTAAGTAAAAATGCTCTATTTCCGATAAAACGATTCTTTAGTAATATATCAAGATAAACACGATAAAATAGAAAAAAAGTTCTTATTTAAGATTCCG
>CAZZIC010000191.1:0-4295 GCA_964653985.1 uncultured archaeon
TGTTTCCATATGAACAAGGATAAAGGAGACTGAGGATAATAATAGCTCATCAACTTCTTTCAATTTTTTTTTAGATAAGCTCGAGATAGATTCTTTATCTTGTTCTGTTAAAAGGATTATCACATCAATTCCTTTTGTTTTTTCATAGTTATTTATCAAATCATTAAAGTTTTCAAGTATATTTATCTTAAGCTTGATGGGAATATTCTTGTAAATTATAAGATACTCATTATAATCCTCATGCCTCGAGTTTTCTTGATTTTTCTCTTTTGACAGTGATTTTTCTTCTACATATTTAAGAAATGGATTGAATAAGTCTTTATCTGAATTAATAATTCCAATTTGGAAACTTACGGTTATACGCTTCAATCTTATATTCCAAAAGAATAATTTAAAATTATAATCTAATATTAATAATGACATTACTAAATTAAAATTACGCTCTACTATGGTAAGATTATAAAATGACAAAAAGGTTTTTTCTTTATCTCGGTTTAACTCTCATGATAGTTGTTTGGGCATTTTCTTTTATAGCAGTCGATATCGCCGTAGATTATATACCTCCTCTCTCCTTTGCATTGTATCGCTTTCTTATTGCGTCTCTCAGTTTCCTTATAATTGACTTCGCTGTTTATATAAGAAGGAAATGGAGCACAAATGCTATAAAGGGGGAAAAACACCTCGAGATTCCTGAGTCCGAAGAATTATCTACATCAATGGAAGCGGATAAAAACCTCACAATTGGAATGAGATTAATACCTCGCCTTTCGACAAAACAATGGCTTTCTCTAATCTTAGCAAGTTTTTCTGGTATATCCCTCTTCTTTCTTGCGCAATATACCTCAATAAAATTAATTGGTCCTTCCTTACCCGCATTATTCGTATGTTTATTGGCACCTCTTTTAATTTCTTTAATGGCTCTTGTATTCTTCAAGGAACGGTTGACAAAAATAAAAATAATTGGTTTCATAATCGCAACTATTGGAGGATACTTTTTAGTCACGGGTGGAGATATTGGAAATTTGTTGCCTGATTCTCCAAACTTCGTTGGGTATTTCCTTGCGCTTTTAACTCCGATTTTATGGGCAATTTATTCTATAATCACCAAAAAAATTATCCAAAAGATTCCAACTCTTCAAATGCTTAAGATTGTTGCCTATCTCGGCACATTTGAGCTTTTTATCTTTGTACTGCTTGATAATCAGTTATGGATATTATTAGAAAGTCTTTTCAATATACTTTTAATTACATTAGCCCTTTATGTCGGCGTCGTTTGTTATATCCTCGGATATTTCATTTGGCAACATTCTCAGAAGCAATTAAAGTCCTCTAAAGTAGCTTCCTTTTTATACATTGAACCCTTTATAACACTTTTAGCCTCAATTTTTCTTCAATTGGAGCAAACAATCGTTCTTTGGAATATTGTAGGAGGAATAATTGTTTTATTGGGTGTATTATTGATTAATTATAGATAAAAACCCAATACTTGAAATCGTTTTCAGAGATATTTATGTCGGTATAAAAAATCGTTTAAATCTTTTTTAATTACAATCAAATATTTTTCATCCATTTCTTAAACAGAGCGAAAATTTTTATAGAACCTCTGAGACTATATAGATGAATTAAAGCAAAGTTCATTTTTAAATCAAAAAAATTGAATCATTGGGTAAAAAAATCTAGGATGATTAAAAAAGAGGAATGATCATGGAAGATCCTTATAAGATCGAAATTAGGGGGGACGTATATTCTAAATTGGAAAGATTAAGCGAAAAATTGGGTGTGAAAATTTCCAAATTGATAGATATCGCCTTTGATGAGTTTTTTGAATTAGTGTGTTATGAGACAGAGGTTTTTCTGGAAAAGATTGGATTAATAGAATCTCTAAAAAATGTTATTAAAGAATAAGTATAGATGGTTATTTTAATTTTTATTTTTCTTTAAATTTCTACCTATTTTTTTATTTAGAGTTATTTAAAGTTTTTTACGATGTGTAAAAATATTTAAGTGAAAATTTTTAATTATTAGTTTGACAGTATTGTAAATGACTAATAAATCAAAAAACACAACTTTAACTTTCTATTTTAATATGAATTATTAACGGGGTAAGAAATTACCATTTTTTGTCATATCTAAAGCATATATGTTTCATTAACTATTAAAACTGATTGACTTTATTGTCCGTAGTGGCGATACAATTGTCGTATTTGATTATAAACCAGAAGTTGATTTTAGCCTTAATCCTGGGCATGCATCAGACATTTTTGCAGATACAATTCCACAAATAGGAGGGTACGGAGTGCTTTTGGGTAAGAATATTCAGGAAGATCTTAAATCTAATCCCAATCTTAAAATTCTGTGTGTCACATATAACAGGGACGATTATATTGTTACCAATCCAAAAAACGCACTCGCCGCTTACATTGCTTTCCTTAAGAAAGTTAAAGGTAGTGGTTTTGATATTCCTTTTGAAAATTTAGTATCAAGAGAATTAATAAATAAATATCGTGATATGATAGATTCTTAAAAAAACTTCAGACTATGTTTTTATAAATATTAATTTTTATATTATTATACATCTAAAAGATATCAGAAGTTAAAATGGATCATAAAAAAATAATATTCCAAGGAGCAAATCTTTTTAGAAGTGATGTAGAAGTTCTCAAGGAACTTGAGAAGACAACTAAAAAAAAATTTATTTATGTCGAGGCAGAGACACTTTCAGATTTTCAGTTTTCTTGCTCTGATGGACACATTATAGGATTAGGATTAACTAGATGTGATCTTAAGGAAATTCCCATTATCTTAAGTAAAATAAGTAGGACACTTCAAAGTTTGAATTTATTTAAGAATGACATTATGGAAATCCCTGAATTTTTTCAAAACTTTACTTCATTGAAAGATTTAGCTATATATGAAAATAAATTATCGTTCATACCCTCCTTTATTGGAAATTTAAATGATCTGGTTGATCTAACAATAGATTATAATAGAATTATAGCTTTACCTAATGAAATTGGTAATCTTGTCAATTTGGAAAGTCTTTTTGTTATGAGTAATTATTTAAAAACCCTTCCCAGATCAATAGGAAATCTTACAAGACTTAAAGAATTAAATTTAGCAGATAATCGATTAGAGAGTCTTCCTAAAACAATAGGGGAGCTTAAAATGCTAAATTATCTTAATTTAGGGGGAAATAATCTCAAGATCCTTCCAGAGTCCTTAATTAACCTCATTTATATTGATGAATTAATATTAGGAGGTAATCCTCTCGAAGAATTTCCTTCTTTTCTCAAAAAAATGCCTTCCTTGAAATTGCTTTCCTTGGATCATGCCCTTAAAAGAAGATTCCCAGATGAAATAAAAAAACTAATGGCTCGTGGAATTAGAATTTAACATATTTTAGCATATTTTAGACTTAACAATAAAGATCAAAGCCATTTCAATTCAATAAAATTGGTAAATTTTAGGGATTTAAGTGCTACTTGATAAATCTATTAAAAAAGACATGAATGTTCTATTAAATGGTTTATAAACATTAAGCGAACGAAGACATTAATAACATAAAAGAATATCAAGCTATTAGTTTACTTTGTAATATAAAATTCTTGGATAAAATGGATCTCACTAGAGATACGGGATTAAAAAAATATAATAAAGTTACCTCAAAAGACTTATTAGATTTTTATGAGCACACAAGAGAAATGGTTTATCTTTAGCATGTAAAATAAGAAAAAATCAATTTTAAGATTGGAGATTGATCTGCTAATAAGGGGAAATCGATGAGAAATTTGACGAGACTCGAATTTCTCAACTTGGGTGCCAATAAACTTAAAAGGCTATCTGAATCATAGCAAAAGCTTACTTTTTTTAACGAATTAATTTTAAGTGGTAATCTTCTTAGAGAGTTTCCTTTTTTCTTATATCATTTACCCTCTTTGAGATTACTTTCTTTAGATTATGATCTTAAAATTAGATTCCTTGATGAAATAAGAAAAATTAAAACCCAATGGACGAGAAGTTAGTATGAATTTTTAATTGATTTTATGTCATATTTAGTACACGAATGTTTTATTAAATATTAATACAATTAATTTACTAATTATTTTATAGAAAATTAATATAATTTTATTAGATCATGGTCAACTACAGAACAGTTAGGATTCCCGATTCGCTGGTCACCACGATTAAGGGGATCATCGAGGAAAGAAAAGAATTGGGGTATAGGTCTCATTCGGAATTTATAATCGATGCAGTACGTCGAAGAGTAGAAAAGCTACTAAATGATGAAAAGAAGA
>CAZZIC010000191.1:4395-7633 GCA_964653985.1 uncultured archaeon
AGAACTAAAATTATTTAGAAGTTTTTTCTATTTTTCTAAATTAAATTCTATCCAAAAGCGCTTTCTTGAATTTCATAAATTCTACCAGTTTAAATATAATTGTTTTCTTACCTTGTAGGATCAGAGGTATATGATATTATACTCTTCATGGAAAAATAGAAATCTTTAATGATACTATTTTCTTAATTTCCTTAATTAAAAAATGAAGATGGGATATTTCCTTTCAAATACGTCAGAAATCAGTGATAAAATGATTACACATGGGGGATAAGTACCACAAAATTGGCTCCTTTGGTAAAATCTTCTGGGATTCGATTTTCTACCCAAATTTTTCCGTTATAACTTTCAATTACTTTTTTAATTAATGTTAATCCAAATCCCAACCCTTTTTTAGAAGTATCGTGAATATCCCAGCTTTCTTGGAAAATCTCTTCCCTTCTCGCTTCTCTAATGCCAATTCCGTTGTCTTTAAATTCCAACTTAATATGAGACCTTCCATCGTCGTTAAATTTGGATATTTTAACTCTGACCTTAACTATTTCATTATCATTGTATTTCACAGCGTTCATTAAAATATTTTCACAAACATCAACCAATAGATCATTAGCTCGAACTTCGATTTTTAGGGGTGCAGACTTATTTTCACGAAGGACATCATCAATATCAACTTCAATTTCCATTTTTCTGTTATAAAAACTAGTTTTTACAAACTCTACTGATCTCTTTAAAATTTTGTATACGTCAATCGGGTAAATTTCAAAAGATTCAGATTCAAGCTTGTATAAATTTCTTACGTTTGAAACCAACTTGTCAATTCTCGCAAATTGGTTTTCAATAATTTCATAATTCTCTGAAATTTTGTCAATCTCATTGCTTTTTAAAAAAAGTTTTGACAATTGAATTGAGGATTTTATATTTTGGAAGATACTGTTAATATCATGGATAAAAAGGTTTTTGTAAAATTCCGCCTTATTGTATGCTTCCTTATAGGCTTTTTCTGACTTCTGAAGCTCTTCTAAGGCGTTTATTTTCTCAGTTATGTCATTCATAATAAACTGAATAAAATCTTTTCCTCCAATGGAGATTATAGATGAAAAAAATTGTATCCAAATCTTTTTAGAGTCTTTTTTAATAAAGAATTCCCCTGAATGTTCCTTTCGTTCTCCTTTTAAGAAAGTTTGAGCAAGCTCTTGGAATTTAAATGAAATCTTTTTAAGATTTGGGTCGTGGGAAAAAACATCTTCAATATTTCTTTCAATTAACTCTTTTCGTTTTAGATTTAAGAAGAAATTTTCTATTGAATCATTACAATCGATGATTTTTCCTTCAAAATCTAAAATGCATATGTAAAATGGACACTTATCAAATAGTTGGTTAAATCTCTCTTCTGTTTTTTTAAGTTTTTTTGATTTTTTGGAGATTAAAAACTTCAGTTTATTATTTATTTGTTCTAATTTTTTCTTAGACTCCATAAGTTCCTCCTCGAGGTTTTTTTGTTCAGAAATATCTTGGAAACTTTCTAAAATATAAGGCACATCGTCAATCTCTATTTTGTTAGCATTTTTGATAATAGGGTTCAAGGAATCATCTTTACATTTTATCATGGTATCCATATTTTTAAAAGAATCAATATTCTTTTCCCAAATTGGACACTCTTTAGATTTTGAACCCTTGGGACATAGGAGATCACACAACCCTCCTATTAATTCCTCCTTTGAAAATCCACTTATTTCGCATGCTCGCTCATTTACATCAACAATTTGATAATCCTCATTAACTAATAAGATTCCTCCAGGGATATGTTCATATAATATTTCAAAATTCTCCTTCTTCTCTTTTAACTTTTTTTCAATTGATTTGTATTCACTAATGTCTTTTATGTGAATAAAAACTCGATCTGGAGGAACATAGGAGTATGTTGCATTAAGATATCGAATTTCGCCTGTGGATCTCAGTTTAAAAAACCCTTGCTCCTTAATGGTCTTATGTTCAGTAAAACATTTCTCTAAATTATCACGGACTTTAGGGGTTTCCTTATAGAATTCAGAGGCTAAAACCCCTTTATAGTTTTTTATTTCATTCCGAGTCAAATTTAAAGCTTGGTGGTTAAAGGTTATTAATTTGAAATCTCCTTTTTGATATTTCCAGATTAATGAAGCAATCGGTAGGTCCCAAAAAAATTTCCGAAATTCCGAAGATACTTGAAATCCTCTCTCAAAACTCTTCTTATCCAATTTTAAGACCTATTAGCTGATATTAGGATCTATGTCAAATATGACGTATTCTTGACCTATATTTATTCAAAATACCTCAATTACTTTTAAATTTATACCCTTTTTAAATAATCCTATAATTGACTCATTTCGTGTTATTGTCACATATATAACACATTTAAAAGATCAAGTTAGAAAAGGATGAAAACTAAAAGCTGAAATTGAGAGAGAATACAGATAGGATTCGGGAATAAAAATTGATTTTTGAGACTTTTGGATATATGAACATATACTTAAGGAATTTAATTTCCATAGACTTCCAATTTGTCGACATTCATTAATTCCAAACCCGCTTTTGTTCCAGTTCCTTGGAAGATTAGCTCAGAATCTTTAATTTGATATATCGATTTATCCTTCTTGAAAAGTTTTACTTCTATTCGTGAATTCATACTTTCATAGCTATGTGCGTCCATAGAACCGAGTTGAGGTGCTTTCATATCGACCGTTTCCCCCAAGAATGCTTTAATAATTAAAAAATATTCATTGCTTTCTAAAAAAATTACAGCTTTATCTTTATACCCTTTCAAATAGCGGATTTTAGAAAGATTATAGGATGTAAAACGATAAAATTTTCCTTTATGCCAAAATACACAAAGAAATCCAATAAAAGTTTGATTAAAAAGAGGTACATTCGCAATTGAGCACATAAATGAAGTACCCTCCCTTTTAAAGTGGTTTGTTTGCATCCAAATCCATGCAGAAGGAAATGATCGTCCCCAATCTTTTTCCGTATATCCTTTCGATTTTTCCGAAAAGGTTACTGTACGATTGTTAATTTCCATCTCTCCTTGAATTGTGTGATCCATACTAACAATCCCATGATATGTTTGTAAAAAGGGCACATAAGATAAAAAACCCATAATCCCAGGGTTCCATAAAGTTGTTGGGATTGGTGTTAAATTACTGAGAATAAGATTTGCTTTCAGATTCAACTCTGCCCTGTCAATATTCAATTGAATTTTCGA
>CAZZIC010000192.1:0-7600 GCA_964653985.1 uncultured archaeon
ACAAAAGAAATAAAAACAAAGAGGTGTATTCTTATTTAGTCAAGTACTGATAATTAATAATTAATAATCTTCCTTTTTAAAACAATTTTATATTTATTTTAGTCTAAGATTAAAAATAATAAGATTTCTTAAATATAGAAATGGGTATAATTAAAAATATTCAAGCTTAAGTCCAAATCGGAGAAATTCTTAATTCTTAATTTTTAGTCGGACTTAAAATACCACTTATTTTTACTTAAACAAAATTTTAAATATTTAAATAAACATTTCAATTATAAGAATATATTCTATTCTTATCCAATAAAAATTTATTTGAGATCTATTAAGAGAATTTAAGAATGGCGACTAATAAATCAAACACTCACCAGCAATATGATTCTTGCTCTAAATGTGGAAGTCAGATGCGTAAACGAAAGATAACAAAAAGAGAAAATGGCTCAGTTGAAAAAATAGAAATACTTCAATGTAAAATTTGTAGACATTGGATTTCTCTTGAGTAAAGTCAATCTTTTTTTTAAAAATCCTTCAATTATGAATAATATCTTAGTCTTATATTCTAGGCTTAATTATTATTTTAAGTAGATTTTAAGTGATCATATCTTGCTAAATTTTATTGACCTCAATTCCTCTTGTTCAATCGCCCGAGAGAAGTCAACACGTACGAATCGACTGAACTCATTACTTATAAAAAATCAAGGTCAAGAGGTTGAGTTTATGATAGATGCAAATTATCCATTTAGTTGTTTAGATGAACTATACAAGAGGATTGATGCATCTAAAAATTTGAAATTAATTCTCTCCCACTGTCATTTAGATCACACCGGTCATGTGTTTTATCATCTAAAAAAATATAAAACTCCCATTTATTGTCCAGTTCAAGAAAAGGATTACTTAACCTCCTTAGATTCTTTGATGGAAAGAGTGGGATTTAACATTTTAGGGTTAAAAGAAGAGTATAAAAAATTTGCGAGAAAAAGAGTAAATTTCAAAGAACCAAATGATGTCAATGTTTATACTCCCGGTAATGATGTATTTGAGGTGGGTTCTGTAAAAATCAAAACTATTCATATCCCCGGGCACTCTCCTGGACAAACAGCATTTATTATAGAAACCAAAACTCCAAAAGTTTCTAAAAATGATAATGGAAATACCGAACAAAATGATTCAATTAAAAATGGGAAGATTCTATACGTAGCAGATATAGGCAGTCATCCCTATTATGGTGATTTAAATAGTGACCTTAATCAATACAAGGAATCCATTGACAAGCTGGAGTTGATTTATCTCTCTGACCGGTACATCTTAGTCCCCGCTCACGGGAATTTCTATATTGAGAAAGAAGAGAACTTTTTTAATAGAATTCGAAATAAAATTAATAATAATGAAGAGAAAGTTATTAACGCTTTAGAGGAAACGAGATTTAAAACAATTACTGAACTTGTCAGAGAACATATCATAACTCCCAAGGAGAGAATTTATGAACCAATTCGCGATCTCTATCTCCTATGGGATGGAGGTAAGATATTTCATCATCTAAATGACTTGAGAGAGAGAGGAATTGTTCAGAAACAGGAAGGGACCGACATTTTATCAGATAAATATAAGTTAAAGCAAAAATAGGATTAAATTAGAAATGGAGAAAATTAAAGTTGGTATTGTAGGTGCGGGAAGTGCGGGATTATTTGCCGCAAATGAAATCGGAAAAACAAATTTAAATAATATAGAAATTAAGCTTTTTGATGCCGGACCGGATATAGATAAGAGAATATGTCCGCAAATGAACGAATATGAATGCGCACAATGCGATCCTTGTAGAATAATGAGCGGTGTAGGAGGTGCGGGAGCATGGTCTTCGGGAATATTAAATCTAAATAAAAATATTGGCGGAGAATTGGGAAAATTATGCAATCGTGCTAATATTGACGCTGATGAACTAATTAAGTATATAGATCAATTTTTTGTAGAGCATGGAGCACCTAACGAAATTTTTGATCCCTATAAAAACCCTAAGAAGTTAAAAGACTTGAAGAAAAAGGCGGCATCCGTAGATATCCGTTTTATTCCAATAAAACAAAGACTTCTGGGCTCAAAAAACACCCCCAAAGTCATAAAATCTATAACAGACCACTTGACTTCAAAATATAATTTGGAAATTCATCCTAATACGAAGGTCGAACGATTTGATAAGAATAAGACCCTGTATTTTGAAGATGGATCGAAAGAGGAGTTTGACTATATGCTTGTTGCTCCAGGACGCTGGGGTATGATTTGGCTCTCTGAACTGTGTGAGAAGTTGGGTATAAAAACCTTCTATGAGCCATTGGATATTGGCGTGAGAGTTGAGGTTCCGTCAATAATAATGGAAGATATCTGCGAAAAAGTTCAACGAGATCCTAAATTTCATATTCTTACTCCCAAATATCGTGACTTTATTAGAACGTTTTGCGTAAATCATAAGGGTTATGTAGTGAAAGAGAATTATGAAGAAAATATTGTTGGAGTAAATGGACATCAAATTACGATGAATGGAGATTCGGATAACAGTAATTTTGCTTTTTTAATCAGACAAAAGCTAACAAGTCCTTTAGAAGATACTACAAAGTATGGCCGATCCGTTTCGTTGCAAACTTCTATTCTGGGAGGATACAAACCTATCGTTCAAACTCTGGGAGATTTGAAGAGAGGTCATCGTTCGAGAGAATCTTTAATTGAGAAAAATCCGGTTCAGCCGACCTTGAAAGATGCAACTCCCGGTGATATTGCGATGGCGTATCCTTATCGATTTGTAACGGATATTTTAGAAGGATTAGAAATCCTTGATAAAGTTATTCCAGGTGTAAATAACGCAAGCACGCTTATCTATGCTCCTGAATTTAAGAGAAGTGCTAAGAGTATTGATACCACTGAATATTTTGAATCTAAAATAATAAAAAATCTTTACTTTGCGGGAGATGGCGCTGGAGTTTCTAGAGGAATTATCGGTGCCGCTGTTACAGGAATAATTGCCGCAAAAGGGATTATTTCGAAAATAAGAAATTAAATTTTCCTTTTAAGATTTTAGTAGTTTAAATATCTCTTTCTTATAAAGAAATAATTTGTTCTTGATGATAGAACTAAAAACTGTTTTAATCCCACCCTTTATAAAGTTAAAACCCCATTATTTACATACTAGAAAGGGAAATACGACATAATAAGAGCCAACATTGGATTTCGCCCTCTATTAACTCTCACCGAGTTAGTTTCTCTTCCTCATAAAAAGGCTTAATTATGTCATCCCTTTACTACTTCTCTTTTCATAAATTAAAGATTCTTTGAAATTAAAAAATTAATCTTGAAGGGTAGATCGCAACACACGAAAATATCTGTCAAGAACAGTGGATTCATTATTTCTGCTCGACCTCGTGTAAGGAAAAATGGGTCTCAAATCTTCAAAAAAACGCTGCATCTCTCATACTTTCTTCATTAGGAAGTTTGAAAAACCAAAAAAAAGACTTTCTACAGAATCGTGGTTTTCCGAAGAGATTTTAGATGTAAAAGAACTCGTCCCGAGTAAAAATGGTAAAACTGTCCTTAAAGTAAAATCTCGATAATAAAAAAGAAAGAATGGAAAAAAAATTAGGTAATAGGGAATGTTAGATTACGTTGTTTTTCTTGAGGACCAATCGTCAATCGTCGATAAGGAAAGATGGTAGGACCTTACGAATGGACTTACATTAAGCAATACTTTGACCTCGATGAAGACTTCCCAGAGGATGTTGACGAAGATGATCTCTTTCCCTCTTAACTTTGATTGAATCCGTTTTGGTTGAAACGTCAGAAATCGATATCGAGGTGGACACCCTAAAAATCGAAACTCTGCTGCCTTTGTTTCACAAAAATGAGATCTTTCCGAACAGTGAAGACCTTATGGAAGTCTATAGAGATCAGCCTCCTTCGATATCGGAGCCATGGCATTTTTTCCCGGTTCTTCAAGGATACCTCTTTGATATCGGTAAGATGCTGGTGGAAGAGTTCCAACACGATTTTCTGATCGACAAGGAGTTTGGCGGAGATATTAGACTAACCCCGACCCAAGATTATGATGAGATCTATGAATATTTCCAGAAAAGAAGAAAAATTAACAATATCCAGGGTATATTCCCGGTCGAGAGAATTTCCCACGGTTGTTCACTAAGAAAGGGTTTAAAAGTTTAAGAAAAGAATGGGATTATGCCCCCAAATATTTTCATTACTTTAATATTCTCTTTTAACTTCTTTTATTCTTATAAAAATAAAAGGAACTAAAACATATAATATATTTAAAGAAGTATTTAATTATCGTTTATATTAAATCAAAAAAATGCAGTTAGACGAGATAGTCCCCATAATAAAGGAATCTATTTCAGAAAGAAAGGAGGTAATTGCAGTCTACATTTTTGGATCGTTCTTGCACTTTGAAAGATATGAAGATGTTGATATAGGACTTTTACTGGATGAATCATTTACCTCACACCATTTATATGAAGTCAGACTACAGAAGAAAGTCGAAGAAAAGATTTTTAACACATTTGATGAGTATATACCAATTCATATAACGTTATTAAATCATCAAGAATTAAGGTTTCTCTATTCAATTCTAGGTAAGTCGAAGTTGATATATTGTAAGAATACCATAAAGCGCGCAAAATTTGAATCCAAGGTAATTACTCATTATTTAGATATAAAACCTTTATATGAATATTATGATAAAATGAGAAAATTAAGATATGCAAATCGATGAACAGTTAATTCAAGGGAAGATTGATCTCATTGAAAGGAATTTATAATTTTTAAGTAACTATAAAGAAGTAGAACCAGAATAATTTATTAAAAGTTTTAAAGATATTCAAGCAGTAAAATATTAATTGCTTGAAATTATTGAAGCATGCATCGATATTGCTTCTCATTTGGTATCCGTTTATAATTTCCAGCGGCCCGAGACATATGCAGAATTTTTTGATGTTTTAGGAAAAAATAAATTATTAAATAAAGATTTGAGCAATGATTTATCAGATATGGCAAGATTTAGAAATTTATTAGTTCATAGTTATGCTCACGTAGATAATATAAAAGTTTTAAAGTATGTGAAGCAAGATTTAGATAATATTCATGATTTTATAAAGGTCATTTTCACTCTCTTTTAATTAAAGGATCTCAATCTTCTTGTTGGAGCTATTTTCTGCTACGCAGCTAAAATCTCATCCCGAATTCTATTATGGTCTGTATTTCAACCTTCTTTATGAAGCACTTTTTTTTGTTTTGATCTCATCTCTATGTATCTTATGAATGATAATTGTAAAAAAAGAGAATGGGTTGACGAAACTGGCCTCAAACATTATGAGAGGGAGAGAGTAAAACTTTCCTATTCGGAAAGTTTTGAGGGCGAAATCCAATGTTCGTTTGAGACCAACATTTCGTTTCCCGTATTTTTACTTAATTCATAATAGATGCTTTACTATATTAAAAGTATGACTTTAGAGACCAATTATGTGACGATGTTACAAACAAAAATCCTTCAATTCTGGAAATGGGTCTTTATGTAATCCGAAATTAGTGAATTATAATGCAAAAACAGACTTGTGAAAAATCTTGGAACTAATCTAGAGAAGCAGCCCGATTTGGTCTTTATACCTTTTTATCTAAAAGTCATATTTAGTTAAATATCGATGTTCTTTTGATGAACATGCAAAATATGGAAAAAAAAGTAGTCCGTCTATCAGAAAAATAAAAGTTTTTTGAGGAGTTTCAAAACGGGGAAAATTTTATTATAAGTTATCAAGACAATCTTGGCAGAAAAAGATTCTTCGAGTTTTGGTGGTATCCCACACCATATAGCCGGTTTTACAGCCCTTCTCACAGCCCCAACAACACTTTTTAATGTCTGTATCAACCCTATATTTATCTTCCAAGTCGAATTTATCATCCTTAATAAGTTCGGTATAACTCTTCATTCCTATAATCAAATCCTCTTTTCATTTATATTTAGTTTTTCAGATTATGGATAATTATCCAAATGAATATATATTCACAAAATTAAAAATTGCAAATAAATCTTTATTTTCCTTAAAAATTTCTTAAAATAATATAAAATCTCTCATAAACCATGGAATTGACTTATTAGAACTTTAATAGATTTTTAACCTTAAGTTTTAAACCATCGTTTGCTGGAATAATTTTATTGATTCTAGTTTTTGCTTTTAGTTTCTCAACTTGACTTGGAACAAAGTTCTTAGGCGATAATGGAGAGTCCATATAGGCTCCGAAATGAGTAATTATAAGTACCTTTGGTACGGGCTTGATGTCATTTAGAAATGGTATCACATCATCAGTACACAGGTGTCGTTTGCATCGAACGGTGTTGGGTCGTAGGAGATTTAAAACTAAAATATCTACACCATTAAATTGCTCTGAAAATCCTTTAAATATGTTGGTATCGCTAGAAAATCCGATAGAGTAATCTTTTAGTTTAAATTTTAACCCAAATCCTTTAATATCTGAATGAACCACATTGGTAGCGATAATTTCGGCTCCATTATATTTAAATCTATCTCCCGGTTTAAAAGGTACTATTTTTTTTACCATATTTTTATGATAATCGGAAGTATATTTAAGTACCTCTTCGGTGGTCATCAATACTCCCTTCTTAACAAAATTATGATGTTCATCGTAAAAATCAGCCCTGGCCCCTTCAATTATAGCACTTAGATCGTTGAAATGGTCAATATGAAAATGAGTGGCAATAAATAGGTTTGTTTTAGTAGGATCTTCATGATATTGATTAATACGAACAAGAGCGCCCGGTCCGGGGTCAATATGTGCTTGTGAGTTGTTAAACTTATAAAGAATTCCCCCAGTTGCTCTATACTGCGTCCTTATATGGTGTCGACCGCCCCCAGTTCCTAAAAAGACCAATTCATCTTTCATGATGGTTATCCTAAGATATCTAAAGAAACTAAATACGTTACTCTGAGTGAAGAAATTAAGAAATCCACTTAATTCTTTCTATTTGGGTAAAATTATCTGTTTATTCAAAAATCAATTCTTACGATTAAGATACCCTATAAGAAACATATGAATTTATTATTTCCGATTCCAGAGAGTTATTCTCTCTTTTTCGAATACAATAAATATACCTTATCATAAGAAGTGATAACGGAAGTAGCTAAAAACGTGATTAAAATATATTAAATAAAAATATTAAGTTTAATTTCTATTAATACTATAGAAAATGTCAGAGAAAATAACTATAAAATTGCCCGCTGATCTTCTAGAATTAAGTGGTTTAAGTTCAGAAAATTTAGAAGAAAAAAGTCTATTGATATGGGTTTTAGAATTATATTCAGAAGGAAAAATAACTCTTTCTAAAGCAGCTAATTTACTAAATCTGAAAGTGGATGAATTTTTAGAAGAATTTCATAAACGCCATCTTAAACATATTGGGGGTCCAGAATCCATAGAAGAGGCTAAAGAGGAATTTGAATTAGTTCAGAAATTAAAATCTGATAAATAGCTATTATGATTATCTTAGATAATAGCGTTTTGAGTGCTTTTACACGTCTTAATCTCCTTTCTCTTTTAAAAG
>CAZZIC010000193.1:0-4522 GCA_964653985.1 uncultured archaeon
AAACTTTTCTAGAAAAGTTTGAAGAATTATCTCTGAGAATCGAACAATTAACCGAGGAGGTCTCTAAAATGAAGAGGAAATTAGATAAACGCAATAAAATTGATCGATCTTTTGGTTTAAAGGCAATTCATTATTCCCAACCTTTATCATTCACGAAAGATGTATTTGGAATAGGAAGTCCTACAAAAGAATATTTGCTCTCCATACGAGCCGTTACAGAACAATGGAAAGGCAGAAAAAATGATTTCCTTATCGCTATTCGCCAACAAGAGAAGGAAACTCAACAAGACTTAAAAGCCCTTGGTATACGTATACCCGTATCAAACATTAAAAATCTGAGAATTTTATGTCGGGAGATTATTTCTTTATTGTACATTGCTTGCGAATTAAAAAATATCGAGATAAATGATATTTTGAGGGAGATTTTAACGGATGTAAACGAAGACGGAAATGAAATGATGAGAGAAATAAAAAATAAATTTATCTTTTAACTATAGTTAACTTTTTTTGATTTTATAAGATTATGAAAAGTTATAAAGGTTTAAAATTAAGTTAATCTATGGAAACCTTCTTTAATCCCCGGTCAATTGTTATCTTTGGAGCAAGTAAAGATCCCCAGAAGAGTGGAAACCATGTTCTTAGAAATATTTTAAATTACACAAATAAAAATATATATTTAATCCACCCAAAAGAAGAAGAAATCCTTGGGATTCGGTGTTATAGAGGGTTAACTGATATTCCTTCAAAAAAGATCGATTTAGGTTTAATAATCTTACCTATACCATATGTGTTGGATGCTTTAGAAAGATGTGTCGAATTTCATGTAAAATCTATAATTATTGAATCTGGAGCCCTCTTTTTTGAATCTGATAATGATTTTGAAAAGGAGAATAGGGTTCAAATGATTTTAGATAAGGCACAAAAAACCGGAGTACGTATTATGGGTCCAAATTCAATTGGAATCTATTGTGCTATAAAAGAAAAAAAGGATCTGACAACCTCTCTTATATATTCAGATGATTTACCAGGAATGAAAAAGAAGAATTTATCAATTGTAGCCCAAACCGGTTTAACCTTATCTGGATTACTTTTAGGTCAAAATTATATTCACGAAGTTGGTTTGGCTAAAATAGCATGCATAGGAAATAAGATCGATATTAATGAATCAGATTTGCTTGATTTCTTAGAAAATGATCCCGATACAGATGCTATTGCTCTATATTTAGAAGATATTAAGGAAGGACAAAGATTCAAAAAACAATGCGAAAGGATTTCCAAAAAAAAACCATTAATCCTTCTGAAATCTGGGAAAACTGAAAAAGGAAAAAAAGCAATAGTTTCACATACAAAATCTCTCGCTGGGAACTATAAAATCATTGAAGGATTAAGTAAACAATTCGGAATAATATTGGTCGATGATTTTCATGAAATGTTTATGGTGGGTAAGTGTTTATTAAATCAACCCCTCCCAAAAGGAAATAAAATTGGTGTGATATCAATTTCGGGAGCGGGGACAGTATTGGCAAGTGATTTAAGTGACAAGTTTAGTCTAAAACTTATTGAACTAAATAAAATTCAAAAACAAGAGCTGAAGGAAATTTCCCCAAAATTCGCTTGGAAAGACATCTATAATCCATTAGATATTTGGGCTTCGATTGAAAGAGTTGGACCAAATCAAGCTTATCAAAAATCGGGGAATATCTTAGTTTCAGAAAATAATGTTGATATCCTCATATTTTATATTACTGGGATTAAGGAGAGTGAATTTGATTGGAACATCCTCAAGACTCTTAACGAAACTTATCCGAGGACAGCGATTTATGTTGGTTTTTTCGGGGGGGATAAAAAACTATTATTAAAATGGCGTGAGGAGATTGAAGAAAGACTAAATATTCCTACATTTGAATCAATAACTAATATGTTCAAGACAATATCAAAATTATTAGAATTAAAGATAGTGAAATGATTCCTTCATCTAAAATAGTCCAATGTTCAAAGAATAGGATGATTAAGGTGCGGGGAGAGGTTCTTTACTGGCAATATTTTGATATTCGCCTCTGATCTCACTCAACTCAATCGTGATCACGGTATGACCTCGATGATTTTTTTCAAATTCGCTTACTTCGGCTTTATTTTGAGGATTTTCCGGATGAATTATAATATACTCTTTACATTTAATACAAGCACGTGCTCTCATTTTAGTTACCTCTTTTAGATTTTACAATATCCATTAATTATTAACCAAAATACGTTTATTAATATGTTGATTAGATATTATTAATAATAAATAATTTTATCTTATCTTAAAAAGTTCCTTTAATAATCTTTTTTAAGTGTTGATTATGACTATCTTTCACCTATCAATTATAATTAAAGAAGAAAAATTCCAAATCAATGAAAGGTACATATATTCTTTTTATTTCTGTTAGTAAGGAAATTATTATACAAGTGGGAGCTTTAAATCGGATTAAATTTTCAAAAGGAATGTATACCTATATTGGTTCAGGATTGGGAAAGAAAGGTTCTTCTTCTTTAATAAACAGAGTTCAGAGACATTTAAAATCTTCTAAGGAAAAGAATCTTCATTGGCACATTGATTATCTTCTTGCCAATGAGAACGTAAGAATTACAAGAATGTACTTATTACCTTCTCCGTCCAAATATGAATGCACTTTAGCTCGTGAATTCCATCAAATAGCTGTTGATTACATTAGGGATTTTGGTTCCAGCGATTGCAAATGTAGAAGTCATCTTTTTTATTTTAAAACGTTCGAAAATGTTCTAAAATCATTAGTAGATTAAAAAAATTATAGTAGTCCATAGGATAATTATTAAGACAAGTTCTGGAATGATACCTTTTCTTTTATAATTCCAATTTGGGAGCCAAAAAAATATTTTCTCTCTAAATTTATCGATAGCATTGTGGATATAGTAATTTCTATTGAATGTAAAGCCTGGGTTCTTCTCTTTCTTTTTCTTTTCTATTGTTCGGAGAATTACCCAGTCCCAAATATCCACTAGATTAGCTGAAAGTAGCCCTATCCAAAATGGTATAAAAAACCAAATTCCAGTGAAAATCGAAAAACCTAAAATGAAAATGTGCCAAGCTACCCAGAATTTATCTTCTTTTTGTGGTTCAGGGGTATGATAAGTTATTTTCGCTAATCCATCAACTAAAAAATGTGAAAAAAATCCAAAAACGATAGTAAATATTATGTTAAGAGGGTAAAAGAAAAATCTAAAACAAAGGATTTGAATTAATACCCCTACAAGGATATGAGTTCCTGCTTCCATTATTCTCCCTTTTTATTCCATTATAATTATATGTAGCTTAATTATTAGTTTCCGATCTATTTGCTCTAATAGAAAAACTAACATTAAATTTCTAAAAATGCCTTTAAACTATAAGTAAATTTTTTAAAGTTCAAAATTAAAGTTTATTTATAATTATTTTTAAAAAAATATATAACATTATGTGATAAAAAAAAATGGGAAAGTTATTAGAAGGTAAAGTAGCCATTGTAACTGGCGCGGGAAGAGGTCTTGGAAAAGAAGAAGTCTTAGCTTTAGCTAAACAAGGTTGTAAAATTCTCGTTAATGATTTGGGTGCTTCATTTGATGGTTCAGGAAAAGAAACAAAAATTGCAGATGAAGTTGTTGAAGAAGTTAAGAATCTGGGTGTAGAGGCTGTTGCTAATTATGATTCAGTTACTGATTTTGACAAAGCAAAGGGAATGATACAACAAGCTGTGGATGAATTGGGCGGATTAGATATTGTTGTAAATAATGCAGGTATTTTACGAGACAGAATGATTTTTAATATGAGTGAGGAAGAATTTGATGCTGTGATTGCTGTACACTTAAAAGGGACCTTCAATATGCTCCGACATGCGGCCGAATATTTTCGAACGGAGACAAAAGAAGGAAACAGAAAGAAAAAATCGGGAAGAGTGATCAATACCGCTTCCGATGCGGGTCTTTTAGGAAATCCCGGACAATCAAATTATGGAGCGGCTAAGGCAGGAATTGCGGCTATGACTATAATCGCAGCCCAAGAATTAAAGAAATATGCCACAGTAAATTGTATCGTACCTATGGCTCGTACTCGCTTGACGACGGATGCCACTCCTAAAATGGCTGGGGTAATGAAAAAGAAAGATAAATCCGGAATGGATGTTTTTAACCCTGCTAATGTGGCACCAATGATTGCTTATTTGGCATCTCCGAAAGCAAGAAGAATAAATGGAGAAGTATTTCGAGTAGCTGGAGATAAAGTTTGGTTATTCCAAGGTTGGCAAACCATCAACCGAATAGATAATGATGGAGAACGATTTACTGTAGAGCAATTAATAGACAGAATTCCCTCTGAGTTGATGAAGGAGAAGCCAGAGCAGCAAACTCTTATGTCTGTTGCTGGAGAGCTTCTAGGATTAGAGTGAAATTAGAATAATCCAATTAGTCTAATCTCTTTATTTATTTTATTCTTTTAATCTTTTTATTTATTTTATTCTTTTAATCTTTT
>CAZZIC010000193.1:4622-7572 GCA_964653985.1 uncultured archaeon
TTTATTTATTTTATTCTTTTAATCTTTTTATTTATTTTATTCTTTTAATCTTTTGGTTGTATTCAGAATTGAATGTTTTTCTAAATTAAATATCTCAATTAAATCCATTTAATATTTTATTATCAATAAGGTTAAAATAGATGGATATAAAATTATAAAATATGAAAAAATCGATCCAAGTGATTATTGGATTTCTATTGTTGATAGGTGTTATTTGGATATACTTTTACATAGATGAAATCTTCGCATTTTTTGGCATACTATACAGTGACACGCTAAAACTTACCGTTGATCTAGTCGTCCTAAACGTAATTGTTTATATAATAAGGACAATCTTGATTAGATTCATTAACTATTTTCTAATGGGTAAGTTTATCAGATACATTCTTTCATTGATTATAAATATCGTGTGGGCGGGATTTATATTTACATTAATAGGGGTAATTCAACCATTATTACTGGCTATAATAGTTTCATTCTTGGCAGCGGCTATCGGTTTTACAGCTAGAGATAGAATTAATAATGTAGTGGCGGGAATACTGATTTTCACAACTGGAGCTTTTGAGGTAGGAGATTTAATTGAAGTAAAAAAGATTCAAGGAATCGTTCAAGAAATATCCTTAAATAATACAAAAATTAAACGAAATGATGGATTATTACATTTTATTCCCAATACTGTTATGTATAATTCTGCTGTAAAAAAGTTTACTCATTCCAGAACATATGAATATAGTTCGGAGACTGATGATGAAGAAACTCAAGAGGAAGAAAGTATAATTAAAAAATATTCCTCAAAAATCAGTGATATCATCCAAAAAGAAGAGAGAATAACGCGATACATAAAAATTGTACAAATATTGGCTCGAAATCAACCAGAAAAAATTGATACTCTACTTTCCAAAGTTTTTAATAAATATGAAAAGATTTTTGGGATTCGTCCTTTTTATTATATAAATAATACAACGTTTGATCGAGTTAGCATCACTCTACAGATAGTCACCAAAAAGCCAAAATTGATTCAATTATATTTAAACTCTTTTCTAAGGGATATAGTTTACGAATTATATGAAGAGGATATTTATGCTGGATGGGAAGGAGAAAGGTTAATTACGCCTAAAGAACCAGATGAGGTGAAATAAATATGATATTCCAAGGACAAGGAAGTGATTTGTTTACTTCTGATTTTGAGGCATTTCTATTCATAAGTATTACAATAGTTGGAGCTCTTTTAATTAATGCTTTAATTTCCTATGTGTTATCTAAAATTAAAAGAATTCCCAGACAACAAAGATTATTCGTTAATTTCATTATTAGACTACTTTTCGTTGCTGTTATTATATATGAAATTTATCAGATACCAACTGTTTATACGTTATTTACCAGTGGTGATGAGACATTTATAACAATATTTGCGAGCATTTCTTCTGCATTAAGTATCGGTCTTGGTTTTGCATTTAGCGGAATTTTTAATAATCTAGTGGCGGGAATGGTGCTCTTTTCGGTAAGACCTTTTGAAGTAGGAGATATAATTAATATAGACGGGGATGTGGGTGTTGTAAGAACCATTAAATCAACCTCTACCATTATCGAAACTTTTGATAATGTTCTAGTCGAAAAATCTAATGGAGACGTTATCTCAACAGATATATTAAATTATACCATCAATCTTGGGAAAATTCGAAACTTTGTAGAATTTAAGAGAGAGCTCCATTACACGGAGGATCTTATTCCACCATCCAAGAGAACTAAGTTTCAGGATAGTGGGGAAATGAGCTTAAAATCTGTATTCAAATCAGTAATAAAGCAAAGAAAGAAGGAAAAGATTCATAATTACCTCTTTCCAATGGAATTTCCTTATAAGGGATTTCATAAGCTTATTACTAAAGCAGAGGAGATTTGTCAAAATTACAAAGAAAAATTTGGGTTTAAACCTATCTATCACATTACAGGGTTTGATAATTATATTAAAATCAATTTTAGAATTTTAACATTCGATTCCGGTAAAATTTTTGACTTTCAGCCAAAATTTGCTAAAGAAATATATTCAGTTATCTTTAAGCATTATTTGAAACCAGTAGAATCTGAGGATGGCAATAATTAATCAGTTGATTTTTAAAACACATTTTTTTATTTTCTTATTATTTTTAAAACACATTTTTTTGGTTTCTTTAAATCATCTTAATCCGCTTTTTCAATCTACCCAACTGTTTAACCATTATTATAAATCATTTGAGATATTTAGCTTTAAAAGATTCTAAGATGTACTAATTTTTAAAATATCTTGAATTAAAAAAACTAAAGATATTTCTTTGAATTTAAATTTATTGTACAAGTGTTCTCACAGATTGTATTAAAGTTTCCTTAATTACAATAAATTAAAAATCGAATAACAATACTTCAAGGAAAAAAAAGAAATTAATAATGAAAATATCTACTTTAAATCTTCAAAGAAATCATCGTCTACTAATGATTCTTTTGGTTCTCTCTGTCTATACCAGTAATAAAAACCAATAATTCCACCAATCACAGATCCTATAATGATTCCAGGGAAAAAGAATAACATAAAAATTTCAATTAAGATATTGAAATTATTGCCATAGAAAATAACGTATAAAATGTATTCAAATAAGGTCATTGATATTACTGATAATGTCGAACCAACAGCACCTACGAATAGAGAAATTTTAAGGGGACCTTTAGATGATGTATCATTCTTTACCGCAAAGTGAATTCCGACCACGGCTCCAAATAGTATAAACATATCCCCTGGAAAAAAAAATCCGGGTACTCGAAACCCCGCAATAATATAAGAAAAAAAACTTATCGCGTCAAAAAAAAGTATTCCTGAAAATACATTTTTCTCTTTTGCTTGTTCGTATAGGTCTCTAATTATTGGAATACAGTTCACCTTAATTCTAAGGATGTTCTTTTTTATGAATTAGATTTAATT
>CAZZIC010000194.1:0-7498 GCA_964653985.1 uncultured archaeon
CTCCTCATCTAACGGACTATGCCGTAATCGGAGCGTATACCGGATAAGAATGCGAATTTTTTAGAGTTCAAAAACTCTGAACTCTATATATCAAAAGTATTCTATGTTTATATATTTAATCCTTTTGCGATTATATTTGCCTTCTATCATCTGCTACATCCATTCTTTTTAAACTTTTTGCTCCTTATCTTTTACCTTATTTATAAAAACCTTAGTAAGCTTTATTAGTTATGATTTTTCGTTCATTATTTTTTGAATAGATTATAATAATGAATTTTAATTATGAATTCTATTTTATTTAGATATAAAATCACCACCTATTTACTCTAATAAATGAGGTAATGAACAATTACTGAGAGATTTATTCCTATCCAAATTGACCAAGAATTATGTATGAAATGTGAACGATGCCTAAGAGCGTGTCCAAATGATGCCATATACTTTGATAATAGCGTAAGAAAGGTTAATTATATAAAATGTAAATCATGTCTCGGATGTGTACAAGTTTGTCCTCGAAATGCTATTGAAGTTACTTCAGTAATGCCTAAAGAAGTACTGACTGTTAAAATTGATCATGAAAAATGTGATTTATGCTTAGAATGTACGGAAGATGATGGAAAATTTTGTCCTAATAATTTATTTATTCTCTCTAAGGAAAATAATAATGGAAAACAATCTGAAAGGATAAAATTTAAGTTTAGTGAAGTAAGAAAATGTCAAGGTTGTTTAAAGTGTGAAATCTCTTGCCCTAAGAGTGCTATCCAACCTATCAGCTTCGAAACATAAATTTTGGCTTAATATTTTATTTTTCTACTTCTTGATATTTTTGCATAATTAATTCTTTTACATCTGAGAACTGTGAAAGAACCTTTATACCTTCTAAATTTTTTACTTTTTGAACATTTGCAATTTCAATATCTCGGATTTTTAGAATTAATTCTGTTCCATCAGGCTTAGAAGTGACGATAGGTTCTTTATGTTGATCTGACGGTAAGAGATATACAGGAACTCCACCTTTTATGGTTTGAGCAACACAATTACTGATCAAGGTGTCTGCTATACCGTATGCTATTTTTGCCATAGTATTTGCCGAGACCGGGCATACCAGTAAAAAATCATATGTCCCAATTTGAAGTGGTCCAGCTAGAAATGGGTTGTTTGGAGTTTTTTCTACCTTCACCTTATCAATGACTTGATTTAAATAATCCCATTGCTTATACCATTTCACTACAACCGCTCCTTCTTTTGAAAGCATTACTGTAATCTTAATCTCTTTTTCTTCTTTGAGTTCCTTCATCAAATCAATAGATTCTTCGAGCAGATAACCTGTTCCAGTAATCCCCCATACAAACTTTCGGTTCATTTTCTTTTCTTGAACTTGATTGTATTAAAGCTTTTATTTAACTTATTAAAAAATTATTTCTATTGTTATTAATATTTTGACATTGAATTTTATTAATAGTAAGATTCTTTCAAAAAGCAAAATGATAAAAAAGTTAGATGAAATTTTACTAAATTATATCATGAGACAATAATAAATAGACAGTTACGGCTATGGTGAAAATTATATATATTATTGAATGCACAAACCAGAATAAAGAGGCAGCGAGATAAAAGAGCCCTCTCACTCCATAACTCCAATGATGTTGTGCTGAAACAAGTGTATCTCTTGTAAGTTCTATCCCTTCGTATTGTTTTGTAAAAAACTCTCTTGGTTTTCCAGTTATCAAAAGAGATAATCTTGTTGCGAACCGTATTGCCATAATAAAATTAAATAAACAGAAAAGGATCATGCCCACATTAGTCGTTATTAGAACAAGATCAATCGGTAAAAATTGAAGGTTTAAAAAAATTTCATCAGGAGGGAGTTGATCAACTTGTTCTGGGATTACTGAGGAATAAAATCCCACTAAAATACCCAAGAGAATAAAAAGAGCGGAGACGAAGGTAGAATTTCCATAGATAAAATTTCTTAATGCTTGAACCGCGGTAATGGGATCCTCTTCTTCGAGTCTGGTTTTTACCCAATTCACATAAATTAACTTTAAAACTTTTACTTTAGTTGGTCTAGAAGTTTTAAGAGCGTGAACAAACAATATAAAATAAAGTATAAAACATACTAAGAATATAAAAAAAGCCATTTCATCAAGAATCAATTAATTCCGCACCTTAGATAATTATTATAGTTTTATACAATTCAGAATTATTCTCCTTATAATAAAAAATTTCATATTCTTAAGAATATCTCCAGTGAAAAATAAATCCGTGCAAAAAATAAATAAATTCTTAGACCTTAAAGTAATTAGAATAATTTGTACAATTCATACAAGAAAGATGGATCAAAAATATATTTATCTTGATAATGCAGCTACAACTCCGATGGATCCTAAAGTGATAAAGGAGACTATAGCTCATTTTAAGCAAACTTATGGGAACGCTTCAAGTTTACATAGAAAAGGTATAGAAGCTCATCAAATTCTTGAAAATTCACGCTCAACTATTGCTTCAATTATTAATGCCGATACTGATGATGTTATTTTTACTTCTTCTGGTACCGAATCTGATAATTTGGCAATTAAAGGAGTGGCACAGAAGAATAGAGAAAAGGGAAATCATATAATTACCTCTTCTATAGAACATCATGCTGTTGAAAATCCCTGTAGAGAGTTAATGAAAGAGGGATTTGAGATAACATTCCTTCCTGTTGACAAAAACGGGATTGTGAAAATTGAAGAATTAAAAGAATCTATTAAGGATTCTACAATTTTGATTTCCATAATGTTTGCAAACAATGAGATTGGAACGATACAACCGATAGAAAAAATAGGCAGAATCGCCAAGGAGCATGATATCATTTTTCATACAGATGCTGTACAAGCTTTTGGTAAAGTTCCAATCGATGTAAAAAAGCTTAATATAGACCTCTTATCAGCGAGTGCACATAAAATTTATGGTCCCAAAGGAGTAGGAATGTTATATACACGTAATAAAGGTATCCGAAAAGGATGGGGAAAATGTATTGAACCATTAATGCATGGTGGAGGTCATGAAAGAAACTTAAGACCAAGTACGGAAAACATCCCGGGGATAGCGGGATTTGCTAAGGCAGCTCAACTCGCCAAAGATGAAATGGAAACAGAAATGAAAAGAGAAACTAGATTAAGAGATAAAGTTATCAATACAGTTTTAAAGGAAATTGAAGAAACCACCTTGAACGGACATCCAACAGAACGACTTCCTAATAACATCAATCTAGCTTTCAAGTATATTGAGGGTGAATCAATTGTTTTAAGCCTTGATCTTGAAGGGATTGGAACTTCAACTGGATCTGCTTGTTCTTCACAATCATTAGAACCTTCTCATGTACTTAAAGCGATAGGATTATCACAAGACTTTCTACAGGGTTCTTTAAGGGTTTCCTTAGGAAGATTCACAACTAAGGATGAGATCGATTATTTCCTTGAAAAACTTCCTCCAATTATTGAAAGGCTAAGAAAAATGTCTCCACTCAGAAACCAATCCTAAATACCAATCTCTTAGCACAAAATTACTTTTCTGAAAAAAAATTGACATTTATTTCAAGGTTGGAAAAATTATTATTAGTGGGACTTATTTAATAAAAAAGAGAAATGTCAAAATTCTAACAGACCTACCAATTAACTATTAAAAACTTTTTTAATTACACTACTAAACATATTATTTTGTAAAATATATAGCTAATTAATTTTATTTATAAAATATTAAGAGTTCCGCTATACGATGGTTGATGAGTCCGTAGAATTTCTAGATAACACAATTCTTGTCGAAAAGGTTAAAGAATTACATCCCTCCTATAAGGTTCGTTCATATAATGAAAAACTGAAGCTTATGAAGGAAGAGGATATTGAGCAAAAGCCAATTTTAGAGGTATTACAAGATTTCTTGGATCTGGAGCTAATATCAAGTAAAACTAAGAAATCCATATCAAAAATTTATTACTCTCCAGAAGATCGAATTATTGTAATAATTACTAGCAAGGGGAAAGAAATTATATGGAAACGAGAAGAATTAGTAAAAAAATATGGCTGGTTTTTCTTTGTTACTCGCTCATTTACAAATAAAGAGAGAGAAAAAAGGAAAAAGAACAAAGAGGAAACTTTAATAAGTGAAAAAGAAGTTAGTTTTGGAGACTTTAAGGTCACATTAAAACAAAAGGAAAATATGCGTCATCTTTATCATACTAAGGAATATGGACGCTACTTAGGAATAATGAAGTCCCAACATATTAAAAAAATGGATATTTCCAAAGTATTAGAAGACTTTTTCATTAAAGACAGGAAAGTCCCTAAAAAAGAGAAAAATGCCATCCGAACTATTATATACTACGAGAGAGAAAGAGTTATTGTCGTTAAATCTCTTATAGGAGATGAAATGTATGAAAATTTGGAATACTTAGTAAAAAAATATGGCTGGTACTTTTATATTACGGGAGTACCAGTTGGTTCCAGTGAAATTTCAGAGGCAGTTGACAAAATAAGTCGTAGGTTTGAACAAGATTACTTCAATCATTTAAATTTGACGGATGGACTCATAGACAAAAAAAATATACCAATAACGCTTTATCCAATTGCTCTCAGACCGAATTATAATTCTCTTATTTTAGGTGTCGGAAATCTAAATATCCTTTTAGATTGTGGAGTCACTGAGGATGATCTTGATTCTTTTGATGAATACTTAGAAAAACTACCTGAATTGAGGGAAAAGGAGCAAAAGAATAAAATAATATTAACTAATAGTGAAAGTTCCAGCGTAGATTCTAATGGAATTGAAGATTTAAAGGATTTTGGCCCGGATACAGGAGACGGAAATGATGATGACTATAATTTGGATCAGAAACTAGAAGAAAAAGACAGTGAGAGTGGATTAAAGATAAATGAGAGCAAAAAAATTGATTCAAATATTGAGGATTCCTATACTCCAAAAATCGATGCCATCTTTGTTAGCCATAGTCATTTTGATCATGTTTCTGGCTTAAAGGATTTAATCAAAAAATATCCCGATGTTCCCATATTATGCTCTCGAATTACCTTAGATTTATACTTATTAAGGGATTCAGATTTTTTGAAACAAGAGTCCCACGAAGAAATTGAAGATCCCGAATACAGAAAAGTAGTTAAAAATGTTATATTCATAGAAAATGGCGAGAAGTTAGAATTCGCGGAAAATGATTGCTACCTTGCCTTCTTTCATGCTGGACATATGCCCGGAGCATTAATGATGCAAGCTAAAGTTAAAGATTTCCGGTTTTTATTTACAGGAGATTATACTTATTGGGATGTAACCCCATTTGCAGGAACAAGAAGATTTTTAGACCAAATTTCTCGTCCTATTGATTTCTTATTGATTGATGGAACAAGTGCTTATGAAGAATTCGGTAATCCTTCACAACTATTTGAAAGTTTAGTTTTATTTTTGGAACAAAAGGCAGAATATGAAGATAATTCTTTAATCGGTGCTGATCCATCCTCATTAGCCATTAGCTTTATGCTTAAATTTTGGCGTCATTTCAGAAAAAAACAATTAAGGCATGGATATGAAAAAAGGCCAAATATTTATGTAGACTTAATGGTTCGAAAAAACATTCAAGTAATAAATCATCGTTACAAATATATTCACGGTCCAATTTCACGATTAATTCGTGATAAAGCCAATCCTTTTAATAGTATTAAATTCCGGTGGTTTACCCATGATGATTTAGAGTTTCTCAAGAAACGAAATAATATAATAATTAGTCATCCTCCCGATTTATCTTACGGCATAATCAGAAATATCATTAATGTTGTTGGCAGAAATCCTCACAACTTGGTATATTTAGCTGGAGCAATTCATGAAGAACCTGGCTTGGATTTGATTAATGGAGAAAAGGAAATCGAATTGGGTGAGAACTGGAATGTCCCCTTTCGAGCTTTATTAATAAACACTTTTGCTCCCAATATTAAGATTAAACTTCATGGAGATAAAAATCAATTTACCGAAATGATAAAAACACTTGAACCAAAAGAAGTTTGCTTTTTCCACCAAGCCACATTTAAATTGATGGAGGTAGCGGAATATGTACAAACACTCGATGTTGATGTAGAAAAGGTTTCTGTTCTTCGAGAAAGGAAATTAGTAGTTTTGAACTAATAATAGATCAAAAATCTATGTTTAGAAGAATAAAAATAATTAATTTTTAACCATTTGACTCTGAAGGTATTCTTTGGAATTTTTAATATCTCCGTTGATAAACTCATTAGTTAATTTATGAGCTAAATTATCTTCTAATTGGATTGGGGGATGCTTCATGAAATATGCTGAGGGGTAATAAATTGGTCCACTTTCATTTCTTTCTAGAGCTAATTTACAACATCTTATAGCATCAATTACAACCCCTCCAGAGTTTGGAGAATCCTCAACTGAAAGCCTTAACTCAAGATTTATCGGTATATCTCCAAAGATACGTCCTTCCATACGGATAAAACAAACCTTGTTGTCTTTTTGCCATGCAACCCAATCAGAAGGTCCAATATGAATATTTTCATCCTTAATCCTAATCTTTGCTTGAGATTGTACTGCTTCCGTTTTAGAAGTCTTTTTCGTAATAAGTCTATTTATATCGATCATATTGAGAAAATCGGTATTCCCTCCTGTATTGAGCTGATAAGTTCTATCCAATTCAACTCCTCGCTTTTTAAATAGATTTGTTAAAATCCTATGAACAATAGTAGCTCCTAATTGAGATTTGATATCATCTCCAATTATAGGAAGATTTTTTTCTTTAAACTTTTTCGCCCATTCACTATCACTGGCGATAAAAACAGGCATACAATTAATAAATGCTACCCCTGCATCTAATGCACATTCTGCATAAAATTTTGCTGCTTCATTTGATCCAACTGGGAGATAATTAACTAATATTTCACAATTTGAGTCATTTAATATTTGTATTATATCGCTTTTAGTTGGTTCCTTCCCATCAGCGAGTCTAAATGCAAACTCTTCGTCATAATATTCCATATGTTTAGCATAACTATCAAGAATTTTTCCCATTCTAACTTTCACATTGGTTTTTGGAATATCTTCATAAATAGTTTTCGTGCAATTTGGTTTACTAAAAATCGCCTCAGATACATCTTTTCCAACCTTTCTTTTGTCGATATCAAAAGCACATACTACATCAATATCGTGAGGTTTTAGATCTCCTATTTCCCAATGCATTAATCCAATGTGATCATGATCCTCCTTATTTCGGTAATATTCTATTCCTTGTATTAGAGCACTCGCACAATTCCCAATTCCAATGATTCCTATTTTTGCTTTACTCATCGTAAAAACCGAATTTAATTACTTTATGTAGATTTTATTATTGATGTTTGAATTTAAAAATAATGGTTATAGTTCTAAAATATCACAACTCTTAAGAATGTACTCTAATTTCCTTAAAAATTAATTTGTCTTGTTAGTTTTATACTTAAATTTT
>CAZZIC010000195.1:0-7441 GCA_964653985.1 uncultured archaeon
TAGAGTTCTTTTGTAGGCAACTCTAAATTAAAATGACCGAGGTTTCCAAGAATGGCGCCATCCTTAAAAGTTTCAAAAACCTCTGGGTCAGGCGGAATAACATGCTTACATCCAGTTGCTGTTAGAATTACATCTGCTTCTGGTAAAGTCTCAAGTATCGGTTTTACATTAAAGCCAGCAAATTTAGCTTTTAATGCTTTAATCGGATCAACTTCAGTCACTGTTACGTTTGCTCCCAAACCTCTTGAGCGAATAGCCATTCCCGAACTACAATGTCCATATCCGGCTATAACAACATTCTTTCCAGCAAATAAGATATGCATTCCATAGATCGCTGAAATAATCCCTTGTCCTGTACCTAATTCATTATCAAACTGGTTTTTACATCTTGCATCGTTAACAGCAAAAAGAGGGACATCTAATGCTCCTTTTTTATCCATAGCTCTGAATCTTTTGACCCCAGTTGTAGTCTCTTCTTGACATCCATAAACCTTTCCAGAAGAAATTAAATCAGGATATTCCTTATGAGCTGTAACTATTAAGTCTGCTCCATCATCGATCATTATATTTGGGCTTACGTCTAAGCATTGTCTTATACACCAGTAAAATTCTTCTGTAGTATTGCCGTGCCACGCAAATACATGAATATCTTCTTGAGTTAATGCAGCAGCAACATCATCTTGTGTTGATAAAGGATTACTACCACATAAATATACCTCAGCTCCACCAGCTTTCAAGGTACGAGCAAGAATCCCCGTTTCTTTAGTAATATGAAGACATCCAGCAACAGTGACTCCTTCAAGAGGTTTTTCTTTTCTAAATCGTTCCCGAATGATATCACTAGTTACAGGCATTTTCCTTTCTGCAAAATATAACGCTTCTTTACCTTTATCTGCTAAGCTTTCGTCGGCTACTTTATAATCTGCCATTTTTTTCACGTTGTAAAATGTTTTTAATAAATTTTAAATTGTATTTTTAATAATTTTTTAATATATTTAAATATAAGTTTACTTAAATGCAAATTAAAGAAAAGTAATCTTTTACATTTAATTAATGAAGATGAATCTGATAAAACACTTAAATTCCAAAAGAAAACCTAATGTTTCGGAGATTTCAGAAGAATTAGATATAACTCGACAAACATTTCAAAATAGATTCAAAAAGCTTGAAGAAAGGAAGATTATCAAGAAGTTCACCATTAATATCAATCCAAATATCAAACCGAATTTAAGATATGTGATTTTAGAAATTAAAACCAATCCTAAAGAACCTCAAATAGTTCAAAAATTATTAAAAATTCCACAGTTAAGAATGCTTGATGGAATTTTTGGAGAATTTTCTTTATTCGCCCTATTTATTTTCAAAGGCTCGGAAGAATTCAATAATGTTTTAGGTTATATCGATGAGATTATGTCAAATTCCTATTTCAAGAAATATCGAATTATAGAAACAATCAAAATATTCAAAACTTATGGAGTTAACGTGGATCCCGAAAAAAGCATTTCTTATGAATTGGATGAATTAGATTTTCTTATTTTAGATATTTTAAAAATGGAACAGGGTCTAAATTTGCTTTCAACCTATGAAGTAACTGGAATTTTGAAAGAAAACCATGAAATATCCGTTTCTCAATCCACCGTTTATAATAGAATCAAGAAGATGGAAAAAAATAATATTATCCTGAATTATGCGGTAGATTTTGACCCTGAAAAAATTGGATTTCTCGGAAAATTTATCCTTCGAATTAAACCTCAAGATCCATCAAATTACGGTCAGTTAGCGTTTAAATTAGAGAGAAAAAAGGAAATTACTGATTTATTTCGAATCGGAGAGAATTTTGGTCTTTTAGCCATTGTACGAGTAAAAGAAATTAAAGATTATGGGGTTTTTATTGAAAAATTATATACTCAGGAGAAGATCGAGGATACTTTTACTTACTTCGTTTTGGATCAAAGAAAACCCTATACTAATTTTCTCTTGTATTGATTTGACATTGCCTCTTTCTCGAGTCCCGTGGGACTGCGATACGGTCGCCCGAGGCAAGGGGCGTGAATACCACCATATAGGCGATATCGAGGTTATTGTTATTTAAATGTCACGATTGAGCAACGACACGTGCCGCGTTGAGGTCGGCGTCGATTTGGAACGTTTTTGAGTGGAATTTACTGCCTTGCTTACAAATAAAGAGCTTCCCGTCTCTTGTCCCTCTCGCTCCGCACTTACAACAGTCTTGGGAGGTATATGAGGCACGGACTTTTTTAAATCCGAGAGATGAACACCTATGAAGAGACCAAGAACACGCTTAAGAACAAAGGGTTTTACTTTAGAACACGTAAACAAGAGAATTTTGCGTTTTTGTATTGCAATTGGATATTAGTAAAAAATAGGAGATGATAAAAAAAAAATGAAAATATTAACCAAAGAAAGTGTAAGAGCAAATGGAAAGGAATTGATCTGACATTCATATGCTTTTATTGAACATTTTAAAATGAGAATAATCTCGTTTGAAAATGAGAAATGATATATTATCTTAAGGATTAAAGAAACTATAGGACTACATTTTAAGATTATATAATCTGAAATAATATTTCTTTAAGGAAAAAGATATGAATTTCTTTTTTGAGCTTCTTAAAACCCGAGCGGGATTTTCTCGTATAGGGCGAATGTATCTCTCTAAAACTGATGACAAATACGTAAGAACTCCTAATATTTTAATCCCTATTAAAGAAATTTTGATGCATCAACCAAATTTTATTGAGGTATTCGAGCATCATAATTTGTTTTTAATATCCGAGAGAAAATATCTAAAGCATAGATTCATAGAAAGCACTTTCAAAAATGTGGGAATTATATTTGCCTATAGTGGAACTTTTGATCGATTTCAAAAAATAATTAACGATAAAAAAGAGATTTTTCCACAAAATAAGATTTTGGCAGTTATACCATTTAACATTCCCACAACCTCCGTTAACTACGATTTTGCAAAGCAAGAAATAAACCATTATCTCGAGAGGGTAGAAAAATTTCTTTCTAAAAACCCAGATCAAAACTTTGGGCTAACTCTCAGAGTCTTTAACTATCCCAAGCTAATAAAGCTCTATATTCCGATTATTACACAGTTTGATAATATAAAATTATTAAATCTAAAGGATCTCTTCAATGAACTCTTTAACTTCAGAGAGGTTCTGGAAGCAATTTCAATAATTAAAGGAGAAATAGACGATAATAAAGTGATAATGACGTCTGGAGAGATTCTTTCAAAATATTATCCTATACTTATATATTTAGGGATAGATCTCATTGACAGTTCATATATGCTTTATTTGGCATCTGAAGATTTTTATGATTCTCTTGAATTTTTATTGCCAATTTATAAGGTGAAATATTTTCCTTGTTCTTGTATTGCGTGTTCTGGGTTTTTACAAACTCTTAAAAATGAGAAATATTCTGCCAAGAAAATGAATTTTCTGTGTTTGCATAATTTAATCTCATCAGCAAATTATATGAAAAAAATTAAACAATATCTAAGATATGAGGATTTCCGAGGATTTGTAGAAAAATCTACCTTCGATGATACCCTTCTCATTTCAGTATTAAAGATTTTAGACAAAAATTACTTCTCTCAAATCCAGTATTTCAATCCAATTACATTAAAAGACAGAGACATAAAGTGTTTCGGGTCCCTTTCCTATTATAGACCGGATGTAGAAATCTTCCGAAAAAGAGTTATAAAAGAATTTAGAGCAGAAGAATGGACATCATTGATCCTTTTATTTCCATGTTCTGCGACTAAGCCTTATTCTCAATCTAGATCTCACAGAAAATTCCAAAATATTACCAGAAGATTCTCAGAATTCCCGAGTTTTCAAGAATTAATTCTCACATCTCCTTTAGGAGCGATTCCACGTCAATTAGAAAACATTTATCCTGTAAATGCTTATGATATTTCTGTTACCGGTGATTGGAGCGAAGAAGAGATTCACATTGCGGCAAGTATGCTGAGTAAACTGATAGATAAATATCCAGAAGATGTTCCAGTAGTGTGTCATCTCGAAGGAGGTTATAAAAAGATTGCAGAAGTTGCGGAAAAAAAATTAAACCGTAGATTCCATTACACCGAGGTAGAGGGTGGTATGACCACAAATCATTCATTAGCATCTTTGGATGAGGGAATTAAGCAAAATCTTAAAGAAGAAACTCGTGAGGAAATTATATCTGAATATAACACATATTTCGGAACTTGGAACCGAAAATTAACTAAAATATTAGACTATCAATTTGGAGCGGGAAATGGACGCCAGCTACTTTCAAATAAATTAAGATTAAAACGAGATAGACACAATACCAGAATTGATATCCTTGAAAAGAAATCACAACAAAAATTAGGGGAATTCAAATTTTCCATTGGGCAAGTGAAATTAACGATGGATGGTGCGGAGCGATTAGAAAGGGAAGCGATTTCAAATTACATTATCTTTGACGGAGATAGCATAAGGGGAAATACTTTATTTCGCCCAGGGATAGTCGAATGGAGTCAAGATCTGGTACCCCATGACCAGGTTATTATTTACAATAATAATAAAACCAAAGTAATAGGAACGGGAAGGATGATTGTAGGAGCTAATTCAATTAAAAATTCAAAATCGGGGAGAGTGGTAAAATTATATGAAACAAGATAATAATGAAAACCAATATAATGAGATATTGTCTGAAAAAGTTAAAGCAATTAGAGAAAAGTCTTTAAAAAAGAGACGAGATTTATCTGAAGATCAGCTTAATAGACCAGTAGCATTTTGGATTAAAGAAGACAGATTGCTTAATAAACAAGGAAAGGAATTTACCATTATTCTAAGAACGAGGGGATGTCAATGGGCTTTAGGAGAAACTGGAGGGTGCTCAATGTGTGGATATGTTCAAGATTCAGTGAATAATGTGAGCGCTGAAAACATCTTAAATCAATTCAATCATGCATTCAATGAAAAGATTGAGGAAATAAAGGCAGATAAGGAGGATTATGTCTTAAAGATCTTTAACTCCGGAAGTTTTTTCGATGATTGTGAAATGGATGATGAGGTTCGGCAAAGGATATATGAAAGAATTGGGGAAATTGATAATATTAAAGAAATAATTCTGGAATCAAGAACAGATTTTATCACCCAAAACAAATTGAGAGCCGTGAATCAATTCTTGGAAGAAAAGTATGTTGAAATAGGAATCGGATTAGAGACTGTTAATGATTATATAAGAAATAACTATATTAATAAGAATCTTTCCTATGAGGCTTTCAAAGATACAGTAAAGTTATGTAAAGAGCATGAGATAGGAGTGAAAGCATATCTCCTCTTTAAGCCTCCATTTCTTAATGAGCAAGCAGCAATCGATGATTGTTCTACCTCTATGAAGGCTCTGATTAATTTAAAAATTAATACTATATCAATTAATCCAGTGAATATCCAAAAGGGTTCTTATCTCGAGAAATTATGGTATCAAAATCGATATAGACCACCTTGGTTTTATTCATTGTTTGATTGCCTTAAAAATACTCTAAAATCACTTGATTGGAAAGAGACGAGAATTTTATCCGATCCTTCAGGAGCAGGCACTAAACGGGGAATTCATAATTGTCTAAGAAGGGAATGTAATCAAAGAATGAAAAATATATTGAAAGAATTTACATTAACTCAAGATTTAGAAAAGCTACAAATTGCTGAAGACAAATGCGAGTGTAATAATACGTACGAATTTCAAAAGGACTACTATTAGTTAAGATTTAAGATCTAAGTGAAAAGTCTGAATAATGTTGAAAAAAAAATTTAACGATAAAAATCCTATGATCAGAGAAAGTATCTGAATTACCGATAAGAATAAAAATAAATCTTATTTCGATTTTTTTAGTCGTGATTTATCGAAACCTTCTCATTTTTCGGAAGAAGTGATCTACTTTTGACATAACACATACTAGCATATTAATAATCAATCATCATCAAAAAAAGAATATTTAAATTAGATCGCCCAATAAATTATGTTATAACAATATCATTATCGATATCCTATGGATTGGATAAAGCTAAATTTTTCTTATTTGGGGAAATCAAAGAAAGCCCACGATATTTTTAGAGCTAAGCGATGGAATCGCAAATATGAAAATATATTAAAAAATACTGTTTATAATGAAAAATATGAAAAGATAGGGGTCATCCAAGAGATTTTTGGCCCTATTCAAATGCCCTTCATCTCTATTAAATCAAGCAAACAACTTGACCCAAATATGATGTTGTATGTAAAAGTTAGTTAATTTTTTGTGTTTTCAAGTTTTAAGGTAAGATCTTTTAAAAGGTGTTGAAATATTTCGAGTTGGAAGGAACAGACCGATCCAGATTCTTTGATAAACGAGGGTAATAGCTGCGGAGAATGTGGAAATAGCGTCTTCTATGATGAAAACAGAGGATTAATTGTATGTGAATATTGTGGGCTTGTCCACACGGAAAAATATATTGATCGTGGGCCGGAATGGAGAGCTTTTAATGCTGAACAAAAGAAAAAGCGGACCAGAACGGGGGCCCCCATGACTTACATGATACATGATAAAGGATTAAGTACGATGATAGATTATAAGAATAAAGATATTTTTGGTAAAGAAATTCCAGCAAAATCAAGAGGGCAAATCTATAGACTTAGAAAATGGCAAAGTCGAATTAGGGTTTCCGATGCCACTGAAAGAAATTTAACGTTTGCACTCTCAGAATTGGATAGAATGGCTTCAAGTTTAGATTTACAAAAAAATCTACGAGAATGTGCGGCCAAAATTTATCGTGATGCTGTTGAAGCTCACCTTATTAGAGGAAGAAGTATAGAGGGTGTGGCAGCAGCGTCTCTTTATGCGGCATGTAGAACATTTCGAATTCCAAGAACTTTAGGAGAAGTTGCTGAAGTGGCTAGGGTTGATAAAAAAGAGATCGGAAGATCTTTTCGATTCATATCTAATGAACTGAAATTAAATTTAAATCCCACGAAAGCCTTAGATTTTCTTACCAGGTTCATATCAGAGCTTCGATTATCAACAAAATGCGAGAAAGTTGCGAAAAAGATTATCAAAGTGGCTGAAAGAAGAGGGTTAACTTCAGGAAGAGGCCCCACAGGAGTGTGTGCTGCCGCAATATATGCGGCATCTATATTAGCAAAAGAAAGACGGACTCAAAGAAAGATTGCGAACGTTAGCTGTGTAACAGAGGTAACGGTACGAAATAGATTCCAGGAGCTCGTTGAAAATTTGCATATTGGAATAGATATAAAAAGTGGACGACGTACTTAATCAATTTTTAAATTTACTACTTTCTTTTTTTGTTTTTCTTAAATTTTGTAATCTTCGAGATAAAACTAATTAGATTATAAAATAAAATCAGAATATTTTTGATTTTACATAGATGTATTTTTTCTATGA
>CAZZIC010000196.1:0-7434 GCA_964653985.1 uncultured archaeon
TAATTTGGCATAATGCTCACTAAGGAATTTTGTTTACATTAAAATTAAAAATTAGTCTTCTTCTTGGTTTTTTTTTCAAGATCCAATTTTTTTTCTAGTTGTCTTAGGCGGTCATCAAGATTAGATAATGTAATTGAAAGGGGATCTGGTAGATCTCCATGTCTAAGATCAATTCTCTGAACTTTTTCCCCTTCACGAGAGATGATCCTTCCGGGAACACCTACAACCACGGAATTGTCTGGAACATCATTTACAACTACCGAGTTTGCTCCAATTTTAACATTGTTTCCAATTTTAATTGCCCCCAGTAATTTTGCTCCCGTTCCTATAACAACATCATCTCCCACAGTGGGATGCCGTTTTACGGGGTCTGTAGAAACCCCTCCTAATACAACCCCTTGATACATAGTTACGTTATTTCCTATTTCCGCAGTCTCTCCAATAACTACTCCACTTCCGTGGTCGATGAAGAAGTCCGAACCTATCTCAGCACCAGGATGAATTTCTACCCCGGTCAATTCTCGAGCAACCTCGGATAAATAACGAGGTATGAAAGGCATATTCAATTCCCATAATAGGTGGGCGATCCGATATATTAATATGGCTTTTAATCCGGGGTAGCTAGTTAGGACTTCTATCAATGAGTGTGCTGCTGGATCTTTGCTAAACGCAGCATTCACATCAGATATGAAGAAATCCAGAATTTGCTGAAGATATTTATCGATCTTCTGATGATCTAATTGCTCAGTAGTGTAGTCTAAATCTAAAATGCAATCGGTGCAGTAATTTATTCCACTCTTCTTTGTATCTTCAAGTCTTTTACCGCAACTTAAACATTTTAGGAATTTCTCATCCATATCCATTTGAAATCTATCATTAAAAATGATTTAGGTATTAAGAATAAACATTGTAAAATCAAAAAATTTATGATTATATTTGATAAAATTCTGAAAACTCCTTTTAGTCGTCTTTTAAACCTCCTTTAATGATTTTGCTCCGAATCAATTAAGAGAAGGCATCAAAGATCTTTTTAAAAACATATCTTAGAGAAAGAGGTACTAATCTTATAAAAATGTACTAATTTTATAAAAATGTACTAATAATTTTATAAAATAAAAATAGTATTTGATTTATATATTTAGGAAAGAAGTCAATCTCCTTCTTTTTCTAATATTTCATTATGCTAATTTTTTTATCTCTAACTTTAGTATCAATAAATAATAAATAGAAACAATTATGTCAAACCATAAGGTGAGATTAAATGTCAGAAACTAGAGAAGATAAAAGGGTCCTCTCTCCTAAATTATGCGCTTACCCAAGAGAGGATGAACCGAAGGGATATCACATAGAGGTCACACTCCCTGGTGTAGAAAAGGATACTATAAAATTAAAGATGCACGATGATTCTTTTTTTATAAAAGGGGAATCAGATGATGTGGTCTACGTCGGATCTTATACAATTGCAAACCCAATCAAGGCAGAAGAAGCAAAAGCAAAATATAAGAATGGCTTATTAATGGTGGATGTCCCTTTTAAAAGTCCTTTAGAGGATGCTATAGATATTTCAATAGAATAAATTCTTAGTTTTTAAATTATAACATATGAGGTGAAAAATTTGTCAGAAGAAACTGAACAAGAACTAAATAAGCAATATATCGCCCCCGATATGGTAATGTGTCCAAATGATGAACATACGGAACAACATATAGAAATAACGTTACCTGGTGTAAATAAGGAAGATATAACCTTGAAAATGCATGAAGATTCATTTCTTATTAAAGGGGAAACTTCAAATACAGTTTACATCGGAACATACGGATTTTGTTGCCCCGTTGACTATGAGAATGCAAAAGCAAAATATAATAATGGATTACTTAAAATAGATGTTCCTTATAAGACTGAGTTTGAATCTGTTGATGTGAATATTGAGTGAGAGGACTTAGGTATAATTATTTAACATTTTTTTTCTCTTTTTTTATTGAAATTTTTATTAGTAAAAATACTTCAAATTAAATAAAAAAATTAGATTTGGAGTTAGAGCTAAATCCCCATTCAGGATACATCTTCATTTGCCAACCTGGAACATCTGTTCGATATTTAAAATTGGGAAATATAACCTTTGATTCATATCCTCGTTTATTTAACATATCGGCGATATCATTTCCCATTAAATACGCATCCACATTAGTTTGAATATTATCTAATTCATGATCCACACGATTTTCTTTTTTCAAGAATGTCCTAATCTTCTCTTTATTTAGGGGTAAGGCAAAAGAAATTACAGACTTAGCGTTTTGGAGCACATTTGTTAAGTCTGTGCTGGGAGGACCACCCTTTAAGTCCTTAAGAGTGGAATATCCAACCTTTAAAGCGCCTTTACTTTTTAATTTAGTTTCTATTTGCTCTTCTAAACTAATATTTTAACACCTTATTTTCCTTTTTTTCATTCAAAAATTGCATGATAAGTTCTGTTGTTTCGTTTAACAAAAAGGATCATCTATATTAAGTAATTATGATCTATCTTGTTGTAAGAATTAAAAAATGTATAGAATTAACGTAAGGTGAAAAATTTGGATTATGAATTTGAAACTATTTTGTTTGAGCTTAGAGAAGATGGAATAGGTATTCTAACTTTAAATAGACCAGATAAGTTAAATGCTATGTCCTTTCAAATGATTGAGGAATTACATAAGTTATTAGATAATCTAATGACAAATTTAGATTGCCGTGTTGTAATTTTAAAAGCATCGGGAAGGGCATTTTGTGCAGGATTAGATTTAAAAGAATCAGTAGCGTTACAATCAAAAAGAAAACCGAAGGAGTTAAAAGAAAAGTTTTATTTTATCAATGTTCCTGAAAAAGATGTAATTAAGGCAAAAATGTATGGACAATGGAGGACGAGCAATTTAATTGTAAAAATGAGAAAGATTTCTCAACCGATAATAGCAATTATCCAAGGAGCTGCCACTGGTGCAGGATTTACATTTTCCTTAGCGGCAGATATTAGGATTGCCGGAGAGAATGCCAGATTTAACAATGCATTTATTAACATTGGGTTTTCTGGTGCTGATCTGGGAAGTTCTTATCACCTTCCTCGATTAATTGGGATGTCTCGAGCAGCTGAGATACTCTATACGGGTAGATTCATTGAAGCAGAAGAAGCTGGAAGAATAGGCTTAGTTTCAAAAGTAATAAATGGTGGAGAGGATAATCTCATGGAAGCTGGAATGGAAATCGCTAGAGAAATGATAAATAAAAGCCCATTAGGGTTGAGGATGACTAAACAAGCAATTAACTTGAGTATGGATTCTCCTAGTTTAGATACGATGCTCCAATTAGAAAATAGAAATCAAATGATCTGTAGTTGTTCCGATGACGTTATGGAGGGAGTAAAAGCATTTTTCGAGAAAAGGGAGCCCAAATATCCTCTGAAGTAAAAATAAAGAGAAAGGTTATAAAAAAGAAAAAAAATTTACACATGTTAGCTTGTTTATAATTCCATCTCCACTATCTTTTGCTGGTTATCTTTCACTTTTTCAGGAGTAAGTGTATAAAAAATCCAGAAAAGAACCGCTCCTAATAGGATGCGAGCAATAGGGATAATAGCGAGATGAATAAGAATTCCCCATTTGCTAATTCAGTTTGAGTATCAGAACCTTCTACAAAGTCTAAAAAAATTTTAGAAGTAAAAGGATAAAAGGATTAATATTTTATCTTTTTTTGCTTAAGGAAATCAAATGCTGAATAGGCAGCTATAACCCCCTCAGAAACTCCTATTATAGCTTGTTTAAATGGTGCATTGCCTACATCTCCTGCGGCATATATTCCAGGAATATTTGTTTCAGATTTGCGATTGATGATAATTTCTTTTTTATCATTAGTCTCCACACCAAGATTTTCTACAATCTCTGAGTTGGGAATTGAACCAATTTCAATAAAAACTCCATCTGTTTTAAACTCTTTTCCATTGTCTAGAATAACAGATTTCACCTTCTCATTCCCTTTAATTTCTGTAATATTCGTATTATTAATAATCTCTATTTTATCGTTATCCATAACTCTCTTTATATTTATTGGTTCAGCTCTAATCTCTCTCTTACGATAGATTATGTGAACGCTTTTTGCGTTTTGTGCGAGAAAAAGAGCTTCTTTGGCAGCAGAATCACTCCCTCCTATGACACATACTTTTTTATCTTTATAGAAAGGACCGTCGCATGTGGCGCAATATGATACTCCATTTCCAGAAAATTTCTCTTCACCGGGAATATTTAATTTTCTTCTTTCCGAACCTGTTGCTATTAATAAGGTTTTAGCTCTAAAAGTTTGAAAAAAGGATTTTAGTACAAAATGATCCTCTTCCTTCTCAATTTCTCTGATTTCATCTGAGACATATGGAATATCGAGCGAGTTAATATGCTCTCGGAACATTTCCATTAATTCTGGACCAGTAGCAGAAACAACAGGAGGATAATTTTCCACGACATGTGTGGTTGTAATTAGACCTCCCCAGACTTTTCCTACGACCAAGATATCCATTGCAAACCTTGCTGCATAAATCGCACATCCGAGTCCGGCAGGACCCGTCCCCACAATGATCATATCGTATATTTTCTCGGGATCAATTTCATCTATATTGTAAATTTAGGACACTCTCCATTCCTCTTTTATTACTTCTCTTTTTTCAAATAAAATAAAATATAGCTCCAATTTAAACTATAGTTTTTATAGATTTTTAAAAAATATCTGGAATTTTTTCTATACAACCAATCATCTCGTTCTTTTATCTAATATTTTATTAAGAATAATTTCAAATAGCTCCCCATTTATCCTAATCTTAGTAAATAAGAAGGTGTGGTAAAATTTCAAAAGACTCAAATAAAATAGTTTTGATTACTGGCTCTACGGATGGGATTGGAGAGAAAACTGCCTTAGAGATGGTTAAACAAGGATATCATGTGATTGTACACGGGAGGAATTTAAAAAAAGCAGAAAATACTATAAAAAGAATTAGGGAGAAATCTAACAAGGGAAGTCTTACTCCGGTTTATGCTGATTTGAATTCATTTGAACAAATTGAAAATATGGCAGATGATCTTCATAATCATTTTGATAAGTTGGATATCTTGATTAATAACGCAGGTGTTTTCAAACCCCAAAGAGAGGTAAATCAAGAGAATTTGGAAGTAACATTTGCTGTAAATTATGTAGCACCATTTTTCCTCACAAATCTAGTAATTGATCTCTTAAGAAAACCGAAATCTGCCAAAATAGTTAATGTAGTATCTCAAGTTCACTCGAATCATTTAGATTTTCAAAATTCGCAGCATGAAAGAGGATATAGTGGTACTAAGGCGTATGCACTCTCTAAAACTTCTTTAATTATGTTTACATATGTCCTCGCAGATAAATTGCAAGATGCTGATATAACGGTGAATTGCCTTCATCCGGGTGTGATTAATACTAAGTTACTCCAAAGCGCCATGGGGTCATTCGGAGCCTCCCCTTCAGAAGGTGTAGATGCTATTCTTTATGTTGCTACATCATCTGATGTAGAGAATATGACAGGGAAATATTTTAAAAATAATAAACCTCAACGTTCCAAAGACATAACATATAATAAGGAAACTCAGCAAAAATTGTGGGAAAAAACTGAGCAACTTATAGGCAGAGACTTTAATTGGTATAAAAGATAAAAATTGATTATTTTATGAATAAAAAACTCGTACAAGATAAATAAAATATCTTTTATATTCTTTATCTATATTGGACATTTACATTCCCACCAATTAAGGCCCTTAAAAGTTGTTGTCCACCAACCATACCTTGAATTGGTCTTTGCTCATTTATAATGGTATAAGGAACACCTTCAGCACTATAATATTGACCGATGTCTTGGTTTGCTAAAATATCAACCACGACAGTTCGGATTTTTCCTTTAGACGCAATTGCGAATAGGTTTGCGCTTTTAACCACTTCAGGACAGTAGGGACACTGCATTGTAATCATCATTTTTATAGTTGAAGGAGGAATTCTATCTAAATTTAGTTGTATAGCATTTTCATAATAGTTCTGTCCCCCAGCAAATGCAAAAAGAGCTTGAACAAATGGTTGAACTTCTTGTCCCCTCGGTGCAGCTAGATATCTGATATATTCCGTCCCTTTTTCATCGATAAATAAGATTGTTGGAACCCTTTGTATATCATACTTTCTAGCAAATTCTGGATCTTCACTAATAGATAATTCGTCAATTTTTAACATTCCATTTGAATGTTCCTCATAAATTTTCAATAATGAAAGAATCTCATCGCAGTTATAGCACTCTTGAATCCCAGTTTCTTCTCTTGAAGATGTAAATACTTTAAGAGTAACTGGTTTCTTAAGCTTACTCATTTCTCTCTTAATTATATTTACATAATTCTCATTTTGAGACATATTATACACCTCTTATTATTAATTTACAGCTTTAAGCATACATCCCACCTATATCCCTTTTTCCTTCTACGAGTTTATCAAGTAAATCTTGGGGATTAAACATTCCATAGATATTTTTATTCTCATTAATAACAGTGTGTGGTGTTCCACTTATATTATACTCTGTAGCGGCGTTCTGATTTGCATCAATATCTATAATCTCAGATTGAACCTTTCCATCGGATACAATCGAGAATAAAGTTACTACTGGAACCACTTGCGGACAATAGGAACAAGTTTGAGTTATAAAAAGCTTTAAATTTGCTTTTTTAATTTTTCGTAGGTTCGATATAATCTGATCTTTATAGAATGGACTTTTTCCAGAATAATATTGTAATGTTCTTAAAAAAGGTACTAATTCTTGTCCTTGTGGGATCGCAGAATATCTTATAAGTTCTTCATCATTTTCATTCAGAAATAAAATAGTAGGAATCTTTTCTACAATATATTTTTTAGCTCTCTCCTCATCCTCTTCCAAGGAGATCTCTTCATAACTAAATTTATCATTTGAATTTTTTACCAAAAGATCTAACGTGTTTATCACGCTTTCACATGGCATACATCTGCGAATCCTTTCTCCATCTTTCATCTTATAATCAGTAAATAATTTTACAGAAATCGGTTCCTTTAGCTTTTCCATTTCATTCTTGATAATTTTTTCCCTTCTTTCAATAGAAGACATACTAATCACATTATTCTTTTCTTTTTACCTAATTATCTAAACCAATTCCTTTTTAATAACTTTTTATTTAATAAATCATAAACTAGAAACTGGAACCTTAATGAATTCTATTATTATGGAGGGATAAATATTTATTTCTTATTAGGGTTTTTTTTAAAAAAGAAAACTTTTAGAGATTTTTACTAACCTCTCCCTAAATTCTGAGAACTTTTAAAGAGATAAATATTTCCTTATTTAATTTTAATATTTTGTATTTGAGATTTGAAAAATAAAAATGGAAA
>CAZZIC010000197.1:0-7252 GCA_964653985.1 uncultured archaeon
GCAGTAGGTTCTTTAATATTGCGAGACTCTGTTATTTGCTTAGCCATTTGTTCATAACGATCAATTATGCTTTGCGGAAGAGTTGATTTAATTTTATCCATAGCTCTTTCAAAATGTTTTAATTCGATAGTTTCTAAAGCGGTCATTTTCTCTCTTATTGCTTCCATACCCGCTTCTCGACATATGTTTTCAAGGTCAGCTCCACTGAATCCATCGGTTTGTTGAGCAATTTTCCTTAATGAAATATCCTCCGCAAGAGGCATGTTCTGAGAATGAACTTCTAAGATTTTTAATCTTGATTCTTCATCTGGAGCCTTTACATAAATAAGCCGATCAAACCTTCCGGGTCTAAGGAATGCAGGATCAACAATATCGGGTCTATTCGTTGAAGCAATGATAACTATTCCTTTTCTATTTTCAATTCCGTCCATCTCTACTAAAACTTGATTTACGATTGATGCAAAGGTATGCGTGCTCTCTGATTGACCTCTCCCTGAAGTTATAGCGTCTATTTCATCGAAATAAATTATTGAGGGCGCTGCTTGTCTGGCTTTTCTAAATATTTCTCTCACTGCTTTTTCACTTTCTCCCACCCATTTCGAAAATATTTCAGGTCCTTTTATGGAAATAAAATTCGACTCACTTTCATTTGCGATTGCTTTTGCCAGTAATGTTTTACCACAACCAGGAGGTCCAAACAATAGAATTCCGTTTAAAGGTCTGATACCTGCTTTTTCAAAGAGTTTTGGATATCTCAAAGGCCATTCAACCGCTTCTTTCAATTCATCTTTAATCTCCTCAAGACCACCTATATCTTCCCATGAAACATTGGGTATTTCAACCATTACTTCTCTCATAGCAGAAGGGTCGACCATATTAATTGCTTGTATAAAATCATCGTCGCGAATGGTTAATTCTTGAATTATTTCACTGGGTATAGGCTCATCTAAATTGATTTTAGGTAATATTCTTCTCAATGATTGCATAGCTGCTTCTCTACAAACAGACATTATGTCTGCTCCTACAAAGCCATGAGTGATCTCTGCATAACGATCCAAATCCACGCTTTGTACCATAGGCATTCCTCTTGTATGGATTTGAAAGATCTCTTTTCTCCCGTTAACATTTGGAACTCCAAATTCTATTTCTCTATCAAATCTACCGGGTCTCCTTAAAGCCTCATCAATTGCATTTATTCGATTTGTAGCACCGATAACAATCACTTCTCCTCTTCCTCTTAACCCGTCAAGGAGAGATAAAAGTTGAGAGACGACCCTTCTTTCAACCTCTCCTGAAGTTTCAACTCTTTTAGGAGCAATTGAATCAATTTCATCAATAAAGATGATAGAAGGAGAATTGGATTCAGCTTCTCTAAAAATTTCACGCAATCTTCCTTCACTTGCTCCATAAAATTTGGACATTATTTCAGGTCCATTAATTGTAATGAAATTTGCATTTGATTCTTGAGATACTGCTTTTGCCATCAGCGTTTTTCCCGTTCCTGATGGTCCGTAAAATAAGACTCCTTTAGGAGGATCGATATTTAGTCTATGGAATAGTTCAGGATGCTTCAAGGGTAGTTCAACCATTTCTCTAATCCTTTGTATCTCATCACTTAATCCTCCAACATCATCATAAGTAACTACCCCTCCAGAGACATTTAATACAGCAACTCTTTTATTTACTTTAATTTTTGTGTCTCTGGTAATTTTTACAACTTGACCTGAAGGTTTTGCGTTTTCTACTATTAATCGTAAAGTACCTAGTGTAGTATTTTTTTTATTACCCATTTTAAATGGAAACATTTTCATGATATCATTCATGGGACTATTCTGGTCGTCTTGTTTTACGAAGGTTCCCAAAACATCAACTATATCTCCTATAACCACTGGTTTATCGATTAATTTGCCTTTTATAGCCTCTGCTTGTCGTTTTAAATCAATATTAGGTCTTGTAGGGGTTAATATAATTTCATCTGCTGGGTATACTGTAGCTGGAGAAATAACTACAAATTCACCTAAAGTAGCTCCTGAATTTAACCTCTGTATTCCATCAAGTCTTATTATTCCTGTGCCCTTTTCTGGAGCCGAAGCTACAGCAATCCCTGCTGTCTTTTTTTTCCCTCTAATTTCAATTACATCTCCCGTATTTAACCCTAATTGGTTGAGCATCTCTTGATCTACGTATGCGAGAGACCTTCCAGCACGAGATTTATCTAATCTTTCTATTCTTAATTTCGCAGATTCCATTGTACTTTGTTTTGTTAATTTAAATTTTTTAGTATAAGTTTTCAGAATTTAAGAAATAATCTAAATTTAAAAACTTAATTTCAAGTTTCTTAAAGAATTACTCGTTTAATTTTTTAATGGTTATTAAAATTAATATCTTCAAAAAGTACACAATATTCTTCTTAAATATTTGTATTATCTTTAATATACATTTTAAACTTGTTTCTGATTTTTTTCTCATCCATTTGAGAGTCTAAATATCGTTTTATGAATTTTTTTCGATTTTTTAAAATCTCCTTTTTGATTTCACGGTATGTTTTTTGCTGAAGAAACTCACCCACAACCTCTCGAGTAATCCTATCTAACTTTTGATGATAACGAGATCTTTCTGATGTACGATCTTTTTTTCTTGATTTCTCTCTAAACTGAGACTTAAAGGCATTTTCAAGATGTTCGAGAAAATCTTGAGCAACAAGTTTGATATTTGAATATTCAGATAAATCATATATCGCATCGGGTTCGTCCCATGCATATTTATTAAAAAAATCAAATTTTTTGTGTATTTCCCTAATTAGATCATTAGGTATTGGTTTGCCTCTTAGTTCATTCCATTTTATGCAAGTTTCTAATGGAGTTGCTATATGAACAATAAAAAAAGCTACTTGAAACTTTTCAGCGATATCTTTAAGGTCGTGCCGCATACTAGCATAATAGTTTAAATCATCACTGATGACTGCGTAATTCTTCTGGAGAGCATGGGTTATTGCTGTTAAATTCGCTTTTCTGACGATTTTCTCTTTTTTTGGCTGAAAAGTATTTCCCATTATTTTTTTTCTGATGATATCAGGATCAATAATTTTCACTCTTACAATCGGAAATCTCTTTTCAATTCCCTTTTTTAAAGCTTTTGAAAATGTGGATTTTCCCGAGGCAGGTAACCCTGCAATACATATTAAAAATTTCTTTTCTAAAACCAAATTATTCACGTTTTTGAAAACTTTTTACTAATTCATGTTTTTCTTTCCTTGAAAATGATTTTATCTCTAATTCACGATTCATAGCCGCCTTTCTCTTAAAATAGGATTCAAAATATTTCAACTCTATATCTTTTCCACGACAGAATTTAGCACCCCTCCCATTTTTATGCTGTTTTAATCGGTTCCATAAATCAGAGGTATATCCAGTATAATAACTCTTTTTACCTTGTTTTGTCGTAGTCTCAAGTATATAAACATAGAAGACAGCCATCTTTACTTATCTTATATTAAGTTATTTTAAGATATATATTTTTTACTATATTCGAAAGAAGTATCCAAGAATCACCATACTTTTCTTCAAAAAATATCACAGCAAATATTGAGATATTACATGATTTTGAAAATTTAAAAAAATTAAATTTATTAATCCATATTATTTAGTTTTTCAAGAGGAAAAATTTTCATCTGATAACATAGTATTGGGAAATTTGGTCGAAAATGCCTAAAGGAATTTTTATAATAAAATTTGATGTCGTTGAGGGGGGTACAATTTTAATGAGGTACCCGGAAGATTTAGAAATACCCGAAAATGTAGTTCAACAGATACAAATTTCTCATAATTTTACAGAATCTTATATTATTTCGGAAGAAAAGGATTGGAATTCTATCTCTTTTTATAATGAGGATAAAGATCTTGTTATTGTATTGGTCTTAGACAAATATGATGACGGTAATGATTATATTCCTGTCCTTGAGGAATTTAACAAAGAAATCGAAGATAATGTGGAGGGAGAAGAATTAAAAGATTCCCTTGAGAAAATGTATAATTTTAGTTTAAATGTTTTTAGAACAAGGGACGAGGTTATCTCAAAACTTTCCAATGAAGTCGCAAGCCTTAAAACTCAGCATTATGATTACGAAAAAAAATTCGAAAAAATTATCGAATCTGACTATTTAACCGTTAAGGGAAAGGTTCAATTTCTACTTACACTTAACAATTTTTTGACGTTAGAAGAATTGCGAAAGGAAATAGATACAAGTAAAAGATGGTTAGAAAAAGTTCTCCAAACTTTAGAAAAAAATGGTATTATTGGGTATAATTCACAAAAAAATATCTATTACCTAAATTTCTAATCAGTGTCATATGGGAAAAAATACGAACACACAAATTCTTAAGAAGATTATTCCTTCTCTACTAAAGAAAGTATAATTTGTAACTTACCTAATTTATTAAGATAAAATGAATCTCTCTAAAGAAGAAATTGAAGAAGTTAAGAAAGTTATGGAATCTCAGATGCTGACGCTGCTTGCGGGAACTTATGTTGAATCCTTCGAAAAAGAATTCGCAGATTATACCGGGGTAAAACATGCGATCGGTGTTAATTCAGGAACTGCCGCCTTGCATATTTCTATTGCGGCGCTTGATATTGGTCCGGGAGATGAGGTTATTACATCCCCCTTTACATTTATAGCAAGCGCAAGTTCCATATTACAGAATAATGCCATCCCGATATTTGCGGATATCGATAGTAAAACATACACCTTAGATCCCGAATCTGTTAAGGAAAAAATCTCGGATCGTACAAAAGCTATAATGCCCGTTCATCTAGCGGGAATCTCAGCACCTATGGATGAATTAGCAGAAATAGCTGAAGATCATAATATCGCAATTATAGAAGATGCATGTCAATCCCATGGAACAAAATATAAGGGTAAAAAAGTAGGATCTATTGGAGAAATAGGAACATTTAGTTTTTACCCCAGCAAAAATATTACCACTGGAGAAGGTGGGATGATAACAACCAATGATGATCATTTAGCAGAGCAATGTCGCTTAGTACGTCATCACGGAGAACCTTCTTGGTATGTATATAATCGGCTTGGGTGGAATTATAGGATGACTGAAATACAAGGAGCGATCGGGAGGATACAATTAAAGAAATTAGACGATTTTATTAAAATTAGAAATAAAAACGCACAGTATCTCTCTGATGCAGTTGATGAGATGGACGGAATTGATGCTCCTTATGTTCCCGAATACTGTGAACCTGCGTTTAATTATTGGATAGGAAGATTTGATCCAGAAAAACTTAAATTATCTAAACCAGAATTCCTTGAAAGATTTCCTTCAAGTAAAGTATTATATCCCAAACCGCTCTATAAAACGAAACTATTTCGAGAAAAAACCGCATATAAGAAGGGCTGTCCTTGGTCGTGTCAATTTTATGGGAAAGAAATTGATTATAAAAAATTAAGCCTACCTGTTGTCGAACAAATCACCCGTGAAATATTTGCCCTTGATATTCATCTTAAAATTACGAAAGAAGACTTAGACAGAAATATTGAAATCATGCGCCAACTCACTAATAAATAATAAAATAAACAATTAAAAAAATACAAAAATTTTTGATCATATGAGTGAAAGCAAACAGCGAATCGTTATAGATGTCACAGGTCGAGTTCAAGGAGTATTCTTTAGACATAATACTACAAAAAGAGCTAGAAAATGGAATTTAAAAGGGTATGTTGAAAATAGACCGGATGGAAGCGTTCATATAGAAGCAGAAGGACCAAAAGATAAATTAGAAAAATTATTGGAATTTGCCAAAGAAGGCCCGAGATTAGCCCGCGTAGATAATGTCGAGTATGACTACAAAGAGCCCAAAGGAGAATACGAACAACATTATTATAAGTTCTAACTATAAGTTTTTGTATTTTTTTAATCCTCCTTATTGTCTGCCAAAACTATCAAAACCATAATATACGGATATTATTTATCTTAATTAGAAAAATCAAATTCTAATTATGTATGATTTCTCTCTATCGAAAAGCTCAACTATTTCGATTTTTACGAAGACTGGAAGACCAAAGGGTAAAATATGAAGGCTCCCTCATTTTAAAGATGTACGGAGCTCTTAATGAACTCAATCTTCATAATGAAAATCGGTATATCCTCTGTAACTTCCTAGATCAAAATAGTAAGAAATTTAACCTCAACGAGGATATTTACATTTCCAATAATCAAAAAACCTTAAATCAGTTATTCTTATTAGCATTCAGGAAAGCTAAAGATTCTGAAGCACTCTTAGAACTGTATGAGGAATATAAGGCGTCTATAGGAGCTATCATGGATAAAAAGGAATTTAATAAGGGCCTTCTAAAGTTCAAATAAAATAAGTACTTTTAACCAACTTTCACTGATTTTCTTCCTTATAACATCTCGGATTTTCTCAAAATTATTAATCCCTAGCCTAACTATCTCTCTCTCCTAACTATCTCTCTCTCCTCTAATTATAATGAAGAAAATCCCTACTCCTCTGATTGCAGAAAAAATTTAATTGATGTGATCTGTCCTATGATTCAGAATCTAGAAAAATATGATTAAAAACTCGTTTTTTAAGGCTTTTCAAAAGATAAGTTTTATATAAAAAATGAGGGATATTACTGTATCTTATTTAAGATGGTTAGAATTAGATTTTCAAACGCATCCTCTACGTTCCGTCCTGTCTTTGCCGAAGTGATAAGAAAGTCCATATTATGCTTATTAGCAAATTCCTCTCCCTCTCCTTTTCCAACGACTATTTTATCTTCTAAATCTACTTTATTGCCGATAAGAAGTATAGGTTCATCCCTCCTTGAATTTTTAAAACTTTCAATCCAATCTTGGAGTTTCTCAAATGATTTTTTATTGGTTACATCATAGATAACTAATGCTCCATTCGCTCCCTCTAAATACAAGTTTCTAAGACTTCTGAAACTTTCTTGTCCTCCCAAGTCCCAAATCTGAGCGGAAACCTCTCCATACTCCTCCAAATTTAAATCTTTTTTTAATAAGTTCACACCGAGTGTCGCTTTATAATTATCCCTAAATCTATTTTCTACAAACCTATATACAAGTGAAGTCTTTCCTACATTCGCTTCCCCTAAGAGACAAATCTTCACAATGTATCTTGCCCGATCAGCCATTTTTACCAACAATAAGACTATTTTATATTTTTAAACTCTTTTCAATATAATATAAATTTCATTTATTAAAATTTTCTTTTT
>CAZZIC010000198.1:0-1218 GCA_964653985.1 uncultured archaeon
CTGCTAAACCGCTTTTTTCTGGAAATATATGCGATGAGTCCAACAAAGAAAACTGATACGCTAAGCGTTATGAACAAAGGATATCCGGGGATTTCAAAACCGCCGGCTTCTTCTTCGATTTCAAAAAACGTTGCAGTGACTCTAAAGGTTCCTATGTTTGCTTGAGGGGCTTCCGGTTCCATTAAAACTACAGCAGTAAAGTCTTCATCGTAAGTGTCTGACCCATCATAAGCTCCGTTAACTGTTTCATTCCTAACCCCATAAGTTGTGGGCAGTTCTAAAACAAGATAATATTCTGAAGTTGTTCTCCCAGTAGTAATTGGAATATCTGTTGAATCTCCTAAAGAATTATAATGATACATGGTTCCATCTTTGGAAATCAGATAAAGACGATTATATAAATCAATATCAAATGTTTCATAATAAGAAGGAACATCATATTTAACACCATCATAATAATAATCTGCCGTGCATTGTATCTCTTGACTTTGAATTATCCCATTTAATTCTTCTATGTGAATATTTGAACCCGGAGGTAGCTCCACGTCCAATAAAATTAGGTCAGTTCCTCTCTGTTTATTAAATTTCTCGTTCATCGATATACTCGATCTGTTTGCAATATTTAGCGTAAAAGTAGTTGTGTTTTTATCTGGGTATCCACTATCTTGTGCATCTTGGAGGATAACCCACGTATCAGAGAGAATTGCTACTTCTGTTGGAAGCGTGTCATAGTAATTTCCATTTATATGATCATCATAAGTATCATTATTCCAGGTAAAGCTTCTTTTATAATAAGAATCAAAATTAAAACCTTTCCAAATTGGCTCTTCAATATAAACGTACTCATCATATTTATATAAAGAACGTTCCTGAATATATCCTAAATCGCCACCATAAAGAGTATTGTATAGGTTCGAAATAAATGACATATCGGCTTGAGCGTAGTCACTCATAGATTTCATCTTGAATTCCATCACATTTCCAATTGAAATTGAAGAATTAAGTTTATAAATACCCTCGTCATCGTTTGCTGATAGGTGATCGAAATTAAAAGTCTTATCTCCTGGGTTCAAAGTTTCTGGTTGATTAGTAGTGCTCTTAAAAGTGAAATCAAAAGAAGCTTCATCGAAATTTACTGAGACATTCTGTAACCAAACCCAAACCATAGCGTCAATTCCGTATTCTGTAATATTCATACCCTGGTCTACTGGAAAATAA
>CAZZIC010000198.1:1318-7176 GCA_964653985.1 uncultured archaeon
CCTTTGGGACATGTCACCGAAACATCGAATAGTTCACCATATGTTATATTCCTAACCATTATACCTTGTTTCACCATTACTTGACCCGTTAAATCGCTCACAATTGGCTCCACAGAAACCGTGGTAGTACCATCTGCGACAGTTGGTAAATATGTTTTTGATATCTGAAGATCCCAGCTTGAATAATTATAATCCTTTGTTGGATCGGTAGGATGAAGTAAGCTATCTGCTTCTAAATAATAAATTCCCTTGGGAAGGGATATTTGGTCAGAATCTACATATTCCTCCGCACTTTCATTATGATCACTGAAATATTTTGGATAAGGATCTCCCCCCAGAATTTCAGGTGTGTATGGATCATCTCTATAAAGTTTTATCTCTGGATAGTTTCCTGTTGAATTAAAAATAAAATTATATAATCCTGATTCTGAGACATTCACTTTTTTGTATTTATATATGAATGTATTTGATTCATCAGTTTTATTAAATGAAGAGACCCATCCATCTGTAATAGGACTTGCAGAACCTAAAGCTGAAGTTACATCAGTTATCTTAACTTTTCCACCGAGGTCTTCCCATGCAAGGGAATGATTTTTTCCGTTACCATAGATATTAACTATTACGGTCATATTTTTGTCGACCATGTATGCAGTAGTTTCTTTAGTGGAATTCCAATCATCTCCTGCTTCTACAGACATATCAAAAAACTCATTACCATAAATATCATCTAGATCCTTTCCATGAACATTTGTTGTGTAGGGGTTATAATAGTAATATTCTTTCCGATATTCCGGATAATGTACATATGCCCTTAAGTTACATCCCTTATCATTTGTCATTTGTAATTGATATACCTTATTCGCAGTAAAATTAACCTCATAAGAGGCAAATTGTGTTGTATTTGTAAAAGAAAAGGTCTTTTCTGTGTTTAAACTTAAAGGGGTGGCGTCAGAAGTTTTCGGATTAACATCCGGTTCAGTTTGTGAATCAGCGGCTGCAAAAGAATTAACACTTATAAACATTAAAGCGGTTAATACAATTAAGAAACTTATTGATTTTAGTTTTTTTTTCATAATTTAACACTTTTGTAAGTAAATAGAGTTTATTGGATAAAGTATTTATTAATAGAACAAATAAGGGTAATGATATTTAAATTTTGGTATGCTTATTTTGCGTAAACTTTAAATAAGATTGTTGGTTATAAATGTCTCTAATTCCTTGAATGATTAAATTTGACCATTTTGTATAATTCTTAACGCTAAAAGATTTAGATCTTCACATAATCGAATAACTTATTTTGCTTTTCGGTAAAAAGTTAAAGATTTTTATATATAATAATATATAATAACAAATGAAAATATCTCTGATATTAGCTAAAACCTAATAGAGTTTAGACATATCATTAAAATAAACTTCTGGACTTAATTGGAATTGTTAGGCTCTCAAAAAAACAAATTTTCAATTTAGTCAATTAATTCAGTGAATAAAGGATCAAATATTTAAACTCTGAGATTAAATTATAATAAATTATCCTAATACTCAAAAAGTGATGTAAGTGATTTCAATAGAAAAGCCCGATGATATGATTTCTATTTCACTGTATAATATTCTATCCTATAGAAAAGATATGGAATATCATAATTTAATTCAAAACTGGAATAAAACAATTATTTTCGAGATCGAGCAATTTTATCCCGTTGGTGTAAATTTCTCTAAAGGAGAGATTAGCTTCAAAAGAAATATCTCTCCCTCTGAAGCAGATCTTATAGTTAAAATGAGCCTTCAAACCTTATTAGATTTAGCCTATGAACGATTAAATCCTATTAGAGCTTTTCTTAAAAGAAAGCTTAAGATTAAAGGAATCTACAAGGTTCAGACTTTAATAAAATTTATGAAGATTTTTTTGGATACGATTAAAATGATGGCTAAGGATCCGAATAATAAATATTACAAGCAAGCATCCAATCCTAAAACGGAGGTATAAAGATATGACTGAATCAGAAAAGAAAAAATATATGAAAGGAATAGAAAAAGATGAGGTTTATGAGAAATTAATCTCTATTTTTGGAAAAGCGAACGTGTCTAAGAATAGCGGAGATTTATATCCCTACTCATATGATATGACGGAAGTGGAGCCTCATATGCCCGACTTTGTCGTAATTCCCGAAAATAATGATCAATTAGTTCAGCTTGTTAAATTTGGTAATAAGAGTCAAATACCTATTGTACCTTATATTTCCGGAAACAACGTAGGTGGACTCACTATTCCTTTTCATGGAGGAATCATAGTGGATTTTGGAAAAAGGATGAATAAAATCCTTCATGTGAACGAAAATATGATGTATGCGTTATTAGAACCGGGAGTGACCTTTGGACAGCTTAAAAGATTTTTGGATGATAATTATCCAAACTTGAGATATAGTTATCCATTCGCCCCTCCTTATGCGGGAGTTGTTGGGAATGCTATTTTGAGCGGGATGAATAACTTATCCTGTAAAATCGGCTCAATGGGAGATTCAATAAATGGGTTAGAAGTTATATTAGCAGATGGAACTGTCGCCAGAATAGGTTCATGCTTTTATGGAGAGAAGGGAGCTGACCCAGACAGTTGGTGGTGTCGATATCCGATGCCAGATTTGATGGGTTTATTTGTAAATTGGCAAGGAATGACGGGATTAGTTACAAAATGTGCAGTTCAATTATGGTCAAATCCTCCGTATAAGAAAACCTTATTAGCTATTGTTTTTGGACTGAAAACAATTGGCCCGATCATCCGAGAAGTTGGAACAACAGAAGTTGTAGACGATATCTCAGCCGTATCCACAGAAGTAATTAAAATGACAGTTGAAATACCTGAACCCGAAAAATATCCCTCTGAGCCCGACTTTGCCGCTCTCTTTTCTTACTCTGGAAAAACAAAAAAACTACTTGAAGCTAAAGAAGAAATAATCTCTGAAAAGATTAAAGAATTAAAAGAAAAAGGAAATAAAATTATCTTAGTAGATGTCGATGAATTTGCCAAACTTTTTAATCTTCGGGTACGTTGCCATCTGGACTTACCCGCAGTATTATTGTCCTTAGTGGAATATTCCGGATTAACCTGGTTTGGATCATACGCTCCCACACATAAACTTGAAACCCTTATTGAGAAAGTGGATAACTTATTTCATAAATTCGATGTCCCCTCATTTATCTATATGAAATCAATGAAATCGGGGCATTATGGAATTTTTAGACCTATAATTCGATATAACAAATTCAAAGAAGGAGAAGAGGAACATATCCATAATTTACTTGAAGAGATTACCGATACTTGTATTGAAGAAGGATGTATACCATACAAAACCCCGGCATGGATGACCGAAAAATTACGGGAGAAAATCAATTCAGGTTGGATTGAGCTGTTTGAGAAGATTAAAAAATGTATGGATCCTAACAATATCTTCAACCCTGGGAGGTGGAATATAGAATGACGGAAATAAAAATTTCCGATGAATTAATAGGTAAAGAATTTATTGAAATGGCTTTTGATCGTTGTATTAAATGCTCTACATGTAAATTATCATTTAAAGAGTTTCTTTCTATTTGTCCGTCTGGAGAAAAATTTTTGTTTGAATCATTTTGGGCTTCCGGAAGGATAAGGCTTATAAGAGGGTTATTTAAGGGAGATTTACAATGGACAGATGATTTAATGGATGCAATTTTTGCATGCCCCACGTGTGGGGGATGTATGGACTCTTGTCAAGCCCCTCATGCTGATTTTATTGTGGATATGATTGAGTCATTACGGGAAGCGGCTGTAAGAAACATAGGTCCCGCAAGGAACCAAGAGAAACTAGTGGAACGAGCATCTAATCCAGATTTTTATAATCCTTATGGAGAAAAAAATTCTACTAATGAGGATCTTAAAATGAAATATAATTTACCTGATGAAGCCGAATGGGTGTATTATATCGGATGTACTTCGAATTATCGTCAACAACAATTAAGGGATGCCACATTACGAATTCTCAAGAAAATTGGACTTGATTTTACACTGGTCGACGAGCATTGTTGTACCAGCCCTATGTTAAGAACGGGGCAAGTAGATATGGTTTCAGAATTTATGAATTACAATATAGCTCAAATTAACAATGCGGGAGCAACAAAAGTAATAACCTCTTGTGCTGGATGTTATCGTACGCTTCTAAAGGATTATAAAAAGTTTGGGAAAGACCTTGGCTTTGAAGTATACCATACGGGAGAAGTAATAAATGATTTATTAGAAAAAGGAAAAATCAAAATTACCTCAAAATATGAAAAAATTATCACCTATCATGATCCTTGTCATCTTGGCAGGCATATGGGGATGTATGAAATCCCACGGAAAATTATTAAAAGAATACCCGGAGTAAAATTTGTGGAAATGGCCAGAAACAGAAACCATGCTTGGTGCTGCGGAGCTGGTGGTGGGGTGAAAATCGGTTATCCAGACTGGGCTTTGGAAATCTCCAAGGAAAGATTAATTGAAGCAAAATGCACGGACTCGGAAGTTATTAGCTCCATGTGTCCTTTTTGTAAAACAAACTTGAGTGATGCAAACGAGGAATTTCACTTAGACTTTGAAGTATTAGATTTGATTGAGATTTTAGATCAACTAGAACTGGAAATCATATCTAAAGAATAAGCTATTAAATGAAAAATCAATTATTTTATAAGATGATTGAACATAAAATTGATCCTATTGATATTGACTTCTTCTCTTCATTTAATGAAGAAAAATGTAAAATATGCGGGGAATGTTTCCATAACTGCCCTGTTATGGATTTTTCCATCGGAGAGGCAAAAGAGGAGATGAAGCGTTTACAAGCAGGAGAGAAAACCAAAAAAATATTATCAGAATGCCAAAGTTGTTTTACATGTAATTTTTACTGCCAAGAAGAAGCCCATCCGGCAAGTTTAATTTTAAAACGCTGGAATGAACAATATAAAAAAGAAGGATTGAAGAAAAGAGGGGAATTTTACATGACCCTTTACCCACATTATCCTAATTTTCGATCATATGTTATGGAACGTTTACCGGAAAATACTAAAAAATTAGTTGAAAGTTGGGCATCATTAAAACCTTTAAAGGGAGATACTTTAACTTATCCCGGGTGTAATATCATTACATTCGCAGAATTAACTCAAACGAGCTTTTTTAAGGGACTCGATATACGAGGTCGATTAGAATATTGCTGCGGTGAGACGTTATTTAGGACAGGTTATAAAGATAAATTAAAACAAATTGCGAAGAGATTAGATAAGTGGTTTAATATATTAAAGCCTAAAAATCTGTTAGTATTATGTACCGCAGGAACTAATGTGTTCAAGAATGTACTCCCGCATTATGGTTTAACCTATCAATTTGATGAAATTAAGTCTTATGTCCAATACATTTGGGAAAAACTTGAAAATGGAGAAATTCAAGTTAAAAAAGAGTTGAATATGACGGTTACAATCCAAGATTCATGTTATGCTAAGATGTTTGGAGAGGAATATATGGACCTCCCAAGAAAAATACTTCAAAAGATTGGTGCTGACGTGATAGAGATTAATGCATGTCGAGAGGATATGCGATGTTGCGGAATTGGTGCAGGATTTTCTGTAGATTCATCTTATCATCCATTTAAAATTCGAAATGCCACTCTTAGAAATTATAATTCTTTCAAGGAAACCGATGCTGATGCGGTATGCGTATATTGTGCCGGATGCTTAGCTACTTTAACAGCAAATCGAAAATTATATCTTAAAAAGCTTAAAATCTATCATATCATCGAATTACTCCAGATGGCTATGGAAGAAAAGCCTTCATTAACCGAGAAAGCTAAAAAAGAAAG
>CAZZIC010000199.1:0-7147 GCA_964653985.1 uncultured archaeon
TTTAGAAGAATTCAATGAATATATTCACTATCCCTCTTCAATTAAAATGATAATTATAAATAATTTAATTAAAAAGAGTAATGAATATGGAAAAACAGAGAAAAAAACTATTGGATTCTATTGAAAAAATCTTAATAGGTTATGATGAATTTTTATCAAATATTAGTGATAAAGAAGTTAGAAATAGTCTTAAAGAAGTTGAATTTAAGGAGAGAAATGAGAATAAGCATTATATGAATTTGAAACAAAAAGCCAAGGAATTTCATAATCACATTATAACTTTCTTAAAAACACTTAATGACGGATTAGTAAGAAAATTTTTAATATTTTAGGAAATAAAATGTATTTCTTCGAAGAGAATTATATGAAAGAGTTAAATGAATATGATGCGATAGTTCATGATGTCATAAATTCATTCGAATTACAAAGATTAAAAAAAATTTCATTTCTTGGATTACTAAATAAAATTTTTCCTACAAAAAGTTACTCACGTTATGATCACTCTTTAGGAGTAGGATATTTGGGTTTATACCTTTGTAGAATTAAATCAATACCTAAAGAAAAAGGCTTGTATTTGGTTCTTGCTTGTTTGCTCCACGATATTGGCCATCTTCCTTATTCGCATTTGACAGAAAGAATTTTTAAAATAGATCATAAGAAGAGAACCTTTGATTTAATTAAAAAAGGGGGTAATGGATATTATGATGTAGAAAATAGTGTAAATAGGATTTTAAAAAGAAATAATATTGATCCTGATAAGATAATAAAAATCTTAAAATCAGAGAGTAAGATAGGTTTCATTAATAGTTTATTTGAAATACCTATCAATTTGGATACAATAGAAGCAATAAATAGGTGTGCTTTTAGTCTTGGTATTAAAGGTTTAAACCCCTTACAAATCCTTAAAACCTTTAAAATAAAAAAGGATAAATTAGTATTAAATAAGGATGATTTTAAACTTTATGACCAGTTTTGGTTTTTAAAAAATCGTATATATCAAGATTATATATACAGTGATGAAAACATCAAATTAGAGGCAAGATATTATTTTTCTCTCTCTAATTTCTTTAGAAATTTGAGTAAATCCGAAAGCTTGGAAAAATACGCTTTGATGCATGATGAAGAATTTATTGCAACTATGTTTAATAGTGATCTTAATCATAAGATGAAGATAATTTTAGAGAATATTTTCCATGAACACAAAGAAAATATTGAGGAATTAAAAGTTGTTAAGACTCCATCCTTTGGCAGAAGAACCTTGAAAATTTTTAATGATTTTATTATTCAGAGATTAAAAGATAAATATCCAGATTTAGAAGTTTTTGATCAAAGGATCCTTAGAAAATTTAAAATAGAAAGTACTATGGATTTTTATATCGAGAATTCTAAAAATGATTGGTTGTTTAGAAGGTATATTATTGAAAAATATGCTGTGTTCATTTGTTTACTTTCAGAATCTTTAGAAAGGAAAAAGATTACTTTCTATATTCCTGAATTTAAAATTCCAAGAATGATTAAACATAAATTTTCTGATATAAAAGAATTTTTTCATGATATCTAAAAAATTAGAAAGGAATATTGGAATAAGAACCTAAAAACTGTTTATAGTTATAGATTAAGTTTAGAATGTTCAAAATAGTATTTATTCTTTTTTATTAGTTTAAAAAATCTTATAGAAATTGAAAGCTCTTTCTAATGAATGAGGTATTATCTTCTTTAAGGAAGATTCTGAGTGTGAATATTATGAAAAAGTCGAAAAGTAATTGGGTAATTTCATATAAGATTGAGATTGTAAAGCAGAGGGACAACTTGAGGGAATTGCTTGAAGTAGAATCAAGATGTAAGGGTAAGGATATAATTATTTTTAAAATTCCTTCTACAGATTACAGCTTTATTAACATAAAATAGCAGAAGAGAAGAAAAGAAAAACGAATAAAATCGGGGTCATCCTATTATTAACTAAACAACCTTTTAAATTTAGAAAAAATCATTTTGCTACATTATTTAACGAAAACCTTTTTTTGGATATAACGCACAATTTATAGTAACCTATATTATTTTTGGCGAGGTTTGTCAGAAAATGCTTATAAATACATTCAATAAGGAAGAACTCAAAAATCTTTTAGTAAAAAATTGGATGACCCATGATGGTGCGTGGTTCTTGAATAGTTATCTTTTATTCGGAATTAAAGACGCAAATAAACTTAATAAGAAAGCAATTAGAATTAGAATTTAGATCGCATCGGTCGGACGGGAATAACGGGCGCCGGAGGAACGGCCCTTGCATTCTGCGATGGAAATTAACGGAAGCAACTAAAAAAGATCGAAAAAGTTAATCAAATGCGCGTGAAAGTAATCAAGAATCATCCCTTCAAGTAAGCATTCTCGATAAGCGACGCTCTTCCGCTTGTTCTTCAGAATCTTTTTTTATCCTCTTAGTTTCTTTTACTTTCGCCCAAGCGATACTCGATGATATGAGTAATGGCCATTTACTCTTGAGTTCCAACGAGGATCGAGAAATGACAAAATTTTTTGACCTTGGCGAACTTGAAGAATTGGGAATGAGCAAGAAAATTAAGGAACGAATTAACGAATTAGAAGAAAGACTTTCCAAGACAAAGGTAAATAAAGCCACGCAAAAGAGCATCAACTTCATCAGGGCGCAGCTCGCCAAGCTTCGAGATGATCTTGTTCGCATCACCACGTCCAAAAAAGGCGGCGGCGGGGGATTTGGGATCAAGAAATCGGGGGATGCACAAGTTGCCTTTATCGGATTTCCCTCCGTGGGCAAGTCATCCTTGCTGAATCTCCTAACTGGGGGTAGCACGGACTCCAAGGTCGCCGCTTACGATTTTACCACTCTCAATGCCATCCCCGGCATGATGAACATTGAGGGTGCCAGCATCCAACTCATCGACTTGCCGGGCATCATCTTAGGGGCTGCGGGAGGAAAAGGTCGAGGGAAAGAGGTCTTGGCGGTGGTAAGGACGGCAGATCTCATCTTGACCATGATCTGTGTTCGTCCGGACGGCACCATCAATTTTGACGACTTGGATACAATACGCAAGGAAATACATGACGCGGGAATTCGATTAAATGCACGACCCCCGAGAATTCAAGTAAAAGAGCAAATGAGCGGAGGGGTCAATCTCACTTCCCGAGGCAAACAACTCATGGATGAGGAGGAAGTCGAGGCCTTGATGAGTGGCTTGAATGTGCGCAACGCGGGCGTCTATTTTGCCGAGCCCATGATCACACCTGAACAATTAATTGACCATGTCATGTCCAATCGGATCTATACGAAAGAACTCGTGGTCATTAACAAATCCGACTTGATAAAAGAGCCCATTAGTACCTCTCAACTTAGCGAACAGATCGGTCATGACCGCTGGATCTTGATCTCTGCTAAGGAAGAAGAGAATATCGACGCTCTCCGCCGAAAAATCTTCGAAGAATTGGAATTGATCCGCGTGTATCTAAAACCTCCGAGACAAGAGGCGGACATGGAAGAACCAATTATCCTCCATCAAGGGGACACGATTGAAGCACTATGCACCAAGATCCACCACCGTTTCGTGAAGGATTATAGGTATGCTCTCGTCTGGGGAAAATCCGCCAAGCATCCAGGGCAAAAATTTAAAGAGATGGATCACGAGCTCGCCGATGAGGACGTCGTGTCCATCTACTTGGAGCGGTGAAGGCACGTCAATTTTTTCTCTCTATAACGCCCCCTCACCGATATTCGGATAGGTTGGGCTGAATGTAATACACGAACACGGCAAAGAAGAACTGATCGCTTAACTTTTTCGTATTTAGCTTCAAGATCACGTCCTCTTGGTTTGCATGAACCTCAAGAATCTCAGCGCTTGCATTATAATCCCGAGAAAACTCCAGCTCCGAGGCAAGTATTTTTCCAGCTTCAATGACTCCGATGCACCTATTCATGGTGGTATCGATGATATCTTGCCTCTCGAGAATGTATTGCACGTGACCGCTCTCATCCTTTAAGGTGGTATTTCCTTGCAAGTCCTCTGAGAGAAACCCCAAGAAGCTTTTCGAACCATCTAAGAACTGACTACCCTTGATATAACCGACACATTCAAGTTCATCAAACAAATAATCATCATAAATATCAATTACCATTTTTCATTCATCTCCTCCTCGGCGGAAGCATCGAGAGAAATTTTGGGGATTCCATCCATCGGACACTCATGGAAGGAAGAACCCATCCTAATTTAAATAATTAATCCTTTCAACGGGACCTTATCTTCCTTAAGGAGAAAAATGAAATTTTCTCTTAAGTAATGAGATAAAACCTTTATAATGCTAGCTCATTAGAGGGTGATTTAAAAAGCTAAAAGATTTGGGTAATTTAAAAGTAAGCCTAATTTTTTACAATTTTTTTTGAAAAAAATTTCTTAAGAATCCTAAACCATATTTGGATCATAGCTATTTCTAATGGTCTTCTTTAAGATGCTCTTTTAATTTCTTTTTCTCACCTTTTTTTGTAGGGGCAAAACTTCTTCCCACATTTCTTACATTCTACTCTAACTTGATTGGACATACTTTTACATTTCACCCGAACGGATGGGTTATATCAGCTCCTTTTTTAAATACTTAAGCTTATAAAGACCATAATAGAGTTCCACAATTGAAGGAGCGGTTATGCCAATTTTTTCAAAACTTAACTTCTTGATTAAATCTTTTAATGATGTGTTTCCATTCAATATCATTATCGCAATATCTGTATCAACAAAAATCATTTTATTGAAATCTCTTATTTATATCCTTGCGAAGCTCATAATGAGCATTCTCCATTATGTTAAAATATTCTGTTGGCAAATCTTTCCAGCGACCGAAAAATGGTTTTAAATTGCTTTTTTCTTTCTTCTTATGACCTAATAATTTATCAATTACTTCAGATATGGTTTCATTATTTTTCTTCTTTCTTAATAATCTTTCATATGTCTTTTCATCAATTTCAATAGTTTTTGAGGTCATAAGTCATAATTTAATTTCATAATTTATTCTCATAATTTTATGGACTAAAAAGTAATTTTTCGTTTTAGATTTTTTTTAGTTCCAGCTCTAATTTCCATTTTTCAGGGAGATAAATTTCTTCATAGAGATAAAACTTATTTTCATATTTGTTCCTTTATATATTCGCAAAGTATCACTTAATGTTATTTCAAGAAAAGATAGATTCGTTGGGATTAATCATTTCGATGATTAGATTAAATTAAACGAAATAATTATTTATATTTGTAGTTATTATTACTTTGAGAGAAATAACTAATAATAATTACCTTTTTTAAAAGTTATGATAGTTAAAATAATTTTAAATAAATTAGGAACGTGAAATTTAAAATGACAATGATTAGAGTTAGAAAAGAGACTTTGGAAGAGCTTTTAGATTATAAGCTTAGATTCTTGCGTAGAGAAATTAACAAAATCTTAACAAAATGGGATTACACGGATCCTGAATTATTTTTGGAGCATGCAAGAGATGGTACTATAGAAGAAGCCGAACCCGATGCAATTACTTTAAGACAATTATTGAAGGATAGAGAAGAAACTTATCAAATGAAACGAGATTGGAATTCAAGTAGATAAGTAGCTGAGGTTAACTTTTTGTCCATTCAACAAAAAAAGTTAAGAATCGCTAAGGTATTATTAGAAAAACTTTTTGATGATTCAATTGAAGATTTATTATTCCAACCTAAATTAGCAAGAATTAAAGTTCGATTAAGAGACAGGAACATTATATTTATTCAATATAATGATTATGGAGAGTACAGCTATTCATTTATATTTTCTAAAATCCAGTTAGATAGATGCAGATTTGATAATTATGATGATGATAGGTGAGATGTTTCTACAAGACCAAATCATTATCATCCGAGAAATTCAAAAAAGGGGTATAAAAGTAAGATGATTGGAGAACCAAAACATGATATTCCATTATTGTTTAACCTATACAAATCTGGTATTTTGTTTTCAATGAATTTTAGATTTGGATCAAGAAATCCGGATTAATTTCATAAAATCTTCAAATCTAAAGAGAGTAATTCTATGATAGGTTTTTATATATTAATTAATATCATTTCTTAATTATTCTCTCTCATCCTAAATAAAGTATAAGTCGCATTATCTCAAATTTAATATGCCCCTACTTAATTAAGCGGAATTTGATAGATTTTCAATTTCCATAAAAATTTACCTTCTCTATTTTAGCTTAGTGTAATAACAGTTTATTTTTTTCGATTTTTCAATCTTTTAATCTTTCCATCTTAAAGTATTTGAAGACTTCATTCTTCGGTCATATCTTTGCTAATTAAACTTTGAATGTTTCATCATTAAATTTTTCTCATATTTCAGCAACTCTTGCTGAACTCTTTTGGATATCCCTAAAATAGCGATCCAACAAGAATCTAAACATTTTTTGCATTATTTAACGAAAACCTTTTTTTGGATATAACCTACAATTTATAGTAACCTTATATTATTTTTGGCGAGGTTTGTCAGAAAATGCTTATAGATACACTCAATAAGGAAGAACTCAAAAATCTTTTAGTAAAAAATTGGATGACCCATGATGGTGCGTGGTTCTTGAATAGTTATCTTTTATTCGGAATTAAAGAAGCAAATAAACTTAATAAGAAAGCAATTAGAACCTTAGCTCCGTTTGAAATGAAGAGAATAAAGAAGCTCTCTAGATATAAAGATAAGGAGATTTCCACCTATAAGGAGTTGAAAGGTTTTATAAATGATGCGTTCAGCATACTGAAAGGGGATTTTATGGATTTTACTTATTCTTTTCCAGGAGAGAATCGTATTCATTGGGAAACGAACAAATGTTTTGCGTATGAGGGAATGAAGAAACTTGGCGTGGAAAAAGAATATAAATGTGGAGTATTATATCGGATAAGCTGTTGGTTAAAAGAATTAGGAATAAAGCATACGTTTGAACCTCGTTTTAAACATTGTTTATTACATACCGAAGGACAATGTAGTGGGGATATTGTGATCTCTTTATAAAATTCAGTTTTTTATCCAAGTATCTTATTTTTTATGTCAAACTTTTTATGATTTGCGTTTGGAGGAAAGAATAGTATTATTAGGTTCTATCGCGTCGATACTTAACTTG
>CAZZIC010000200.1:0-3151 GCA_964653985.1 uncultured archaeon
CCTCATAAGGAATAATAAGATCATGCGCAAAACTCCAAACTATATCTTTCGTCTCTTTTTCAAACTCAATTATTCTATTCTTATAACAATTTTAAATAATCTGGGTTATGTTCTCTAAAAAGTTTTGAATGATCCAAATAACATTCATACCACCATGTCACATTAGAAGCGTCAGAAATATCACTTCCGTCATATCTTGCCGCAGTATAGTTTATTTTCACGATTAGGTCTAAATTCCTTAGGGAAATTAATAGCGTGTTCCAAGATCCAAAACTTTTGAAATCTACATCTTTATGTAAATTATATACTTTAAGAAAGAAAAAACAGTAATAAAAAATTTCAAGATTTCAACTCAAATGTTAACGGAAATTTATTCATTTGGCTGATCTTTGTTCCTGTGGGGGGAAGAGAATTCTCTATCTTTCCATATCTTTATCAAAAACGTCTTATGTTTCTCCATGTATCTGAACGAATAGTTTTCTATGTCTGGGACCATCCCACTCAACAAAAAAAATACCTTGCCATGTTCCTAACATTAACTGGCCGTCGTGAATTAAAACAGAAGTTGAAATACCCGTTAGACTTGATTTTATGTGTGCATCCGAGTTTTCCTCACTATGTGAAAAGTCAGCACTTTGAGGTATGACTTTCCTCATATGGTTTATTAAATCCTTTTCAACAGATGGGTCTGCGTTTTCATTGATTGTTATCCCAGCAGTTGTGTGTGGTACATAAAGGCGACATACCCCCTCCTTGATGTCGCTTTCATCTACTAACTCTTGAATTTGCCCCGTTAATTCCATAAGATTTTCTCTTTTTTGAGTCTTTACACTAACTTCTTTAAAAATTATCATTTATTTCACCTATAATTGGCGTATGTATAGAATAATTATAATATCGTTTCCTAATAAATTTAGATTTTAAAAAACCTAAGTTTATCGAAAATTTTATACAATACAAAAATTTTTAAGAATATTTTCGCATTATTATATTACGAATAGGTTTGGATTATACAATGAGTAAATTTAAGAATCATTTTGATCTCTATAAAAAGTTAAAGCATGATGGTGAAAATGAAGTTAATTCATTTCCCTCTCGAGCAGAATTATATTTCTTATCTATCTTTCATCTCATAGAGGCTGTGGCAGCACTCAATAATCAACATATTAATAAACATCAAAGAGTTAGAAAAATTTTAGAAGGCTACCCCAAAATTTTTGAAAACCAAACTGAATTCATATGGAGAGAATTTCAAAATATAGAAAATCGTTTAAGACCAAAATTTTCATACGGATTTAGTTGGACTATGGATGATTTTAAAGAATTAAAGGACTCTTTTTATAAAATAGAAGCAATTTGTAAGGAGAGGATTAATCATGGAAATAATAGTTAATGAAAAGGAAAAAGAGAAGGATATTGAGAAATACAAAAGTTTTATTAACAATCTGAAAGTGTTAATAAAAAATAAGTTATATAAATTTCAAATCATAGAATCAATTGTCTTATTTGGTTCCTACGCTACACTGGAATATAACGACCAAAGTGACATTGATCTCTGCATATTTTATAAAGAAAAACCTCAACAGGAAATCACAAATCCAATTGAGAAAAAGATTTTTAACAAAATTTTAGATGTCGAAGAACAATTGTCAAAATCGATTCAATGTGTATTTATAAAACCTAATCAAATCTCTTCATTTGATGAAATTTTTCTAGAAAATATCCTCGCTGAAGGCAAATTACTCTATGGATCTCTCTCTTATAGGAAATTGATCCAATCTAAGTTAGAACTAGAATCCTATCTTCTTATAGAATTTTCCTTGAATAATCTTTCTCAATCTGATAAAATGAAGTTTAAACGAGCTATTTATGGATACTCAACAAAAAAAACATACAAGAATAAAACATACGAATATGATAAAAAAGGGTTAATCCAAAAATTAAATGGAAAATCATTAAGTAAGGGAATTTTTATGATTCCTGAGAAAAAATTGTTTAAAATTAAACATTATTTCGATCAATTTGATATAAAATATACTAAAGAGAGAGTTTGGATAAATAAGGTTATTTAAATCGTAATATTAAGAATTCAACTTATTTTATAGGACATTGAAGACGAGGAAATATTCCAAAAAGTTAATAGTTTTCATGAGTTTCTTTTATAGTGGTATTAGTGCCCTATTAAGGATTTCTTTTCGCTCTCATATTAAATCACTATTCAAAACTATAATATATGTGGGGGGCTTTTTTCTTTACTCTTTATAAACACTCTAATATAGAATTAGAAGCTAAATCCAAGAAAGCATTTAATTCTTCTAAAATGAGTTAAGATGAAACATTAATATACTAAAACATTCAAAATAAAATTAATATTTAAAATATATTTTGAGATTATTTAATAATGGGAGATAACCAAATAGGAAGTATTCTCGAGGTCGATTTAAAAACCCAAACTTTTAAGAAAATAACATTTAATAAAGAAGTATTAAAGTCATTTCTCGGAGGTCCTGGATTCGGAATCTATTTTCTGATGAACAATAAGATATATGAAAGTGATCCCTTAAGTAAAGATAATCCTCTAATCTTTATGACGGGATTATTGACTGGAAGCAGTTATCCTTGTTCTGGATTTTATTCTGTTTCAGCAAAATCACCCCTAACTAATTCAACTTGGAAATAGCTGTTTCTTGTCTGGAATGGTTGAGAGCTCATCATGAAACCCAATTCTCACGATTTCTTAGTTTATTTAAAAAAGGTGGCTTCGAGTTTATCAATTCTACATACACACAACCTTATTGCTTGACAATAAGCGAGGAGTCAAATTTGAAACAATTTGAGTTGGGAATAGAAACCTTAAACCAATTGGGCTTAGAATCTAACATTTATTATGCTTCAGAAAGTTCAGTCCATCCTCAACTCCCTCAAATATTATCTAAATTTGGAATCGAATTTGCATCACTTCGAACTCGCCTACTGGGAGTTAATCCTTCAACTCCTTACGGAAATATTGATTGGATAGGATTAGATGGCACCAAAATTCAATCAATAATAAATCAATCTGGAGTATTTAACGGAGAATATTGGCACGGTGCATTTTTCCAAGAACTCCCTCAACTTCTTTATCAAGCTCTTTCCTTTTGGCATGTTAATT
>CAZZIC010000200.1:3251-7052 GCA_964653985.1 uncultured archaeon
ATTCAGAACTAAAAGAAGTAGTTAATGGAAAATGTAAAATCAAACCCTGGGAAATTAAGCTATTCAAAATAAAAATAAATTCAACTTAACAAAATAAAAATATGTTAAATTCTTGAATCTTATCATATTCAGACCTATTTTTCTTTTAATTGTAGAATTTGCTTAGCTACTCTTTTTACATTCGTTAGGGCTTCAACATCTTCCAATATCTCGTTTCTTCGAAATGCAAATCCTAAAACTCCAGGGACTTTATAAAGTTTTAATCGAGAGAGATAAGCTTCAAATTCATTAAGCGCAGAACCAATATCCCGCCGTCCAACAATAACATAAGAACCAACTTTTCCTTTGAGTTTCCCTTTTCTCAAAGGCCAAGTTCGTTCCATAAAAGCTCTCATACGAGATGTCACACCACCCATAAATACTGGACTTGCCAATATTAGAACATCTGTCTCTTTTAACTTTTGATATAATGTCTGCATCGCATCTTTTATAACACAGACATTATTCTCTACACAAGAATAGCACTCTCTGCAAGGTTCGATATCTAAATCTCTCAAATAGATGATTTCCGATTCATATTCCTTTTCAATTTTTTCCAAAAGCAATTTCATTAAATAAACGGTATTTCCTTCTTTTCGAGGAGAACCGCTAATACCCAATACTTTCATCTTATTTTATAATTATCACTTTTAACTATTAATTATTTATTGTTCATTATTCAACAATCTTTTATACTCAAACCTCTTTAATGGCCTAAATTTCCATGAATTTTGTGCTCCAAAAAATATTTTTCTAAAGTTCTATAATTGAAGAGAGATTTTGAATTGAACAAGTTTTAGAGAAAGCCAAGGATATTATTTCTACTGATAAATGGTGGTTTGAACAGTTGGAAAATGGAAGATCTCCTACTGAGATAGAAAAAGAAAAAGAATTATCATAACAAATAAAGAATAATACTTCAAGAATTTATAAAATGAACACATCAACAAATTCAAGAAATTTAACTATTGAAGAGTTTGAATCTTTTAAAGCGGTCTTAAATCTACTTTCGCAATTTTTTAATAAAATCTTAATAAAGAAAGGAAAATTCAACAAACAGCGATATCTTAGTAAGTTAGAAAAAGTTAAGGAATATTTGTCTGAATATAAGAAAAAGGCAAAAAAAAGATTTTTAAGAATCATTGAAATTATACGTTCAAAATTAGACCGAGATGGAATACCTAAGATATTTCATCTTATTGGGGCTCATGGAGGAATAATTATTAAAGATATAGGATTTTGCGAGTTTGATTCCCCTCCTTTTGCCTTACAGAAACTTAATGAAAAATTGGAATTCGCTCTGAAGAATGAAGCTCCCTAATAATCAATTTTTAATTGAAATATAAAATTCTTCTCTGCAGAGGTATTTTAAATTAAATTTCTTACTGGTTCGCTTTTGGAAATAAAATATGAAAACTACTTCCTCTGCTATAGTCTCCATGAACTCTATCTTCCACCCAAATCTTTCCATTTAATTTTACTATTATTTTTTTTACCAAATACAATCCTAATCCGACACGTTTTCCCGTAGAAATTTCTCTTCTATAAAATATTGATTCTTTTTGGTTATCGGGAATACCTATTCCGTTATCATTGATTATAACTTCAATAAATTCTTTATCTTCCCTTTTTACCAAAAACAAATTAATAAAAATTTCTATAATTTCATTTTCATTATGGATTACTGAATTTAAAAGGAGATTTTCAAGAATATCCCTTATATGATCATTTCCAAAAATTAAATCTTCATTTGAATTAATTTGAATATTTAAATCAATTTTCACATTTTTCATTTGAAATTTATTTTTTATGTAGCTTATAACTTCTTCAATATAAGGGATCAAATTAGTAGGATAAATTTTTGTTTCTTTTTCTTCAAGATCTGTCAATTGACGTACGTTAAATATCAGATTTGATCCTCTAATTACTTGTTCTTCGATTATATATAATAATTTAGTTAAATCCTCTTTCTTTATCGGATTATCTATCGAATATTTGCAAATTTCTGAAGACGCAAGAACATTCTGTAAAATATTACTCATATCATGAGCAAATAGGTCTTTATAAAGCGAGGCTCGATTATAAGCTTTACGGAATTTTTCCTCAGATTCTTTCACCCTATTTTCTGCCTTAATTCGATCTGTTATATCTACGAATGTTGTCACCATTTTGTTAGGGGCTATATGAAAAGCAGAAACTTCATATATACCCTCAATTTTTCCATATTTATATTTAATCTGATTCCAATTATATGAACCCCCGTCTCTAGCTAAAACTTTATATCTTTCAGGTATATCAGTTTCCTTCAATGGCGGAAATGCTTCTTCAATAGTTTTTCCTTCAAATTGTCTGCAATCGACCCCCAATATTACATCAGCCATAGGATTTGCACCCTTAAATATAAGATCCCCTCTAGAATTTAGTTCATATAAAAGCATCCCTCGGGGGATAGATTCAAAAATATTTCTAAACGTTTCCTCAGATTCTATTAATTTCCTTTCTGCTATGATACGTTCTGTAATGTCATTTATTGTAGAAACGATTCCTTGAAAATTATTGAATTCATCTAAAAGTGGTGCTGCATTTATGGAAAGTAAAACTCTTTCACCATTCGGCCACTCAATTGCGTGTCTTATATCAAAAACGGGCTTTTTAGTTTCTTTAACTATTTGAAATGGGAGTTCTTTGTCTGGAAATTCTTCTCCGTCAAAAGTGGTTATTTTCCAACTAGGTTCATTATATTTTCGTTGAGTAATATCATCCTTCTTTAAGCCCAATACAGATTCAGCTCGGGAGTTGGCAAAGATTATATCCCCCCTTTCATTTAACATTGTTATTCCAACAGGACTGGTGAGTGTTAGATTTCTGAAAATATCTTCATTCTTACGTTTTTCGGCTTCAGCAGCTTTTCTATTTGTAATATCTAAAATAGTGAAAATGGCTCCCAATGAGGGATTATGGTTATCTATATATGCCGAACTTAATAAAACATCCCTAATTGTCCCATTTTTATGTTGAAATCGAGTTTCTACTACTCCAACGCCTTGATTCTTCATTTGAGAATATTTTTCTTTTCCAACATATTCATATTCTTTCTGGGAGGGGTATATAAGCCTTGCGTTTTTTCCGAGAAGTTCTTTACGTGAATAACCAACTAACTTGCAAAAATAATCGTTAACTTTTACAAATATTCGATCCTGCACGATTCCAATTCCTGCGGGGATAGCTTTAAACAAACTTTCTAAAGGTAAAGTTCCATTTGGAAGATTACTAGAAAAACTCTCATTCTCTAATTCCTTGCGATTCGAATTATTATCATTCTGCATAGATTAAACCTTATAATAGAGAAAATTAAACAATAGTTGAAATACTGAAGTTCAAATTTTTTCCTCCCAAAAATTGAACATTTTTATAGACAATTATATAAATAATCTTCTGGTATTTTAAATTTCTTGATTGTTTTTCATTATTCCAATAAAAAAACTAAAAAACATAAAAAAAGGCTAACCTAAAACCCTGGGAAATTAAATTATTTAAGATTGAAATGGATAATTCTTAATTTCTGGAAAATCTAAATTATGGTCTAAAAATGATTACCCTTTATTTATTTGAATAAGTAAGCTCTATTTAAAAAAGAAAATCGTTGAATTTCCATAATAAAAGCCAAACTAGTCGAGGAAAAAGGATAAATATTATAACAACTAAATACTATCTTATCAAACTCATTAGTAAAATGAGTTTTGTTAAAAAATAGTAAAAATT
>CAZZIC010000201.1:0-7015 GCA_964653985.1 uncultured archaeon
GAGGGAATAGAGTAGATATTCATAATAATGCCGGCATTATACTTTCATATAATTTTCTTATGTTTATCCTTTCAAGAAAAATCAAAGGAGAAAGCTCAACATTTAGAACAGAAGATTTTATATAACCTAAGACTTACGGTTTCAAATTTTATTGTTTTGAACATATCGAAAAACCATTTCAACCAGTTTCTGAGTCCTGAGAATCCTTTTAGAGTCACAATAAGCAGTTTAATTTCACAATTTTCTGAAAAATAGGGTATTATTTTTTTCAATGTCTTGAGATTCTAAGTCATTGTCCAAATTAGCAGCCAATTGTATAATTTTTTCTTTATCTTGATACTCCAATCTTCTCACCAATAATATCTCGATTTGATTTTCTATTTTTTTCCTTATTAATAGAAATTGTAAGTAAGATTCCTATTTAACAACTAAGCTTAAGAAGCAAATATTTAATCCCACCCATAATCAGTTCATAAAAGTCTATGCTTTTGCTTCTTTTAATTATTCTATATTTTTTGAAAATCAATTATTCCTTTTTTAGTATAACCAACTTTAAAAAATTAGAATTAAAGTTATTTAAGATAGGTTATTTACTAACATAGGATAAAAAATGGTGATCTCAGGCTTTCTATTAATTCTGTTTCTTTTGTTGCCGATAAGTCAAATCTCTTTGAATCATTTTTGGATCTGAACATTCTAATTTATCTATTTCTCTTATAACCTTTTCAAAATTTTCGAAATCTTCAAATTTAAATTGATGGTTGGGGGCTTTAATCCTACATAGATTGAGATCAAACAAAATAGTTAAAGCTTGTTCTAACTTTCTTGTTTTTACTCTAGTATAATTAAAGTTGTTTCTAAGAATTATTGGATTCAGTTCTAATTTATGTGTTTCTGTACCATCAAAAAACCTATCATGGACATAATTAATAATTCCCCATAGTACTCCCTTTAAACAAGGATTTTCAGTCATTTTTATAATTGAGGGTGGGCTTTGAGGTAAAGATATACCATAATCTAATACATCTCGTAATCTTTGGTCGAAATCTATGTAATCTATATTTAAAGACTTCATTTTCTCTCCTGGATTAAGTATAATAACCAAATTATTTTCTTTTATAACATTTAATCTTTCTATACATTCTTGAGAATTAATACAACTATCTATTGTTTCTTTTCTATAGGCGATCCCATAATAAAAATCATTGATAATTATGGTGAGATCTTCTTTAATGTTCCTAATTCTTGTCTGGATTTGTTGTATGGAGATTTTTCTGTATTTCTTTAGTTGATCAAGATTTTCCTCATTTACTGAATTTTCCCCTTTAACCTCTATTAGTAAAGCGATTTTATTCTCTTTATTCCATAATAAAAAATCTGGTGTGATTAAGGTTTCATCTTCTGTTCCTCTAAAAATCTTAAATTTGGGGAATGCTATGATTTCATAATCTAAATTCCTTAAACATTCATCACTACTTGGAGTTCCTATGGCAGCAACATAAAAAATATTCAACCAAAATAATTCCGTTGTTTCTGAATCAAGATCTCCCATCTGTATATCTAATGTTTAATTGTTAATTTTTAAAATGAAAGGATCTATCGATTCTATAGAATTTTCTACCCTAAATATTCCATTACATATATCTCTTAAAGTTTTACCGCTACAATTTTTTGAGGGATACAGATTGATATTATAATCTTTAGGTTCAAGAATTAATTGTACTTTATTTCTAGTTTCTTTGTCACATAAAAAATAAGAAAAACAAGTCTCATAATCATTAAAACCAATTTTTGGTTCAGATTTATCATTTTTCATTTTATTAATTTTTCTATTAATGAAATCAGGGTATACATCATATCTCCTTCCTCTGTTTTTATTTCTGAAATACTTTATTATATTTTCATTTAATTCTTTAAATGTAATTTTATCTTCTTCTCGTTTATTGTCTTTTATTATTTCTGATTCCTTATGACTCTTTATTCGTTCCCTCTTAACTTTTAAAGTAAGAATATATTGTGATTTAAAATATATTCCTCTATTTTCCAAAATAAGAGGTTCATTTTCGAAATCAATAACTTTTTCATAGAGATCATCATTAATTTTTTCAAAGGATCTTTTTAAATTATTTACTACGTTTATTGCGATTTTATTATATCCTTCTTGAATACTTTCTATTGTAAAATATCCCTCTAAAAAGATTTTTCCTTCTAAAACGTTTACAGGGCTATTTTTCTTACCAAATTTAAAAGAGGTTGGTTCAACAAAAAACAAATCTCTAATTCTATTGAGATCTTTTAGATCTCCACCATGAACGTTAATAGTAATCTTTCTATCTATATACTTAGGTTTATATTTTGCTATGAATCCTCGAATATCATCTTTAAAGTTTTGATCATATACTATATCTTCAAGATGGGTCGATGTTAACTTAACCATCTCAACCTTGCTAAGATAGCGAATAATTTTATATAAAGTAGTTCTTAAGTCAACTTTTCTTGTTAATGTTAGAATTAGCCAATATTTTTCGTAATCAAAGATTATAAAATGGAACTTTCTTTTACTTCTGATATTTTCCATTTTAAGATGGTAATTATTCTTTCCAAGATTCTTTATTTTAATAGTAAATAAATCTAAAAACTTTCTGAATTGTATATCTTCCTTATTTTGATCTAACCTTTCAGCCAAAGAGATTTTAATTTTTGAAGGAATAAAATCATAGGATCTTAAAACAAATATTTTTAGTTTAGAAGTTATTCTAATTTTTTTTTTCTCTCTTTTAAGGAAGGTTATTTGTTTAAACAATAACTCCAGAATTTCTTCTCTACTTCTTCCATCCAAATTTTCATAGTTGAGAAAGAATTTTGTCATTATTTTATTCCATTTAAAAGTTATTAATCTTTTAATATAATTATATTTTCAATTTTAGTTAGATATTATGGTTTTTAAACCTTGTACTTTTTTTAAAAATAATTATTAAATACCAAAATCAATCAATTTATTAATAGAATTTTTCTAAAATCATACCAGACAAGCAATTAAAATTGCAATTATCATTTTGAAAAAAGTTTTAAATAAAAGAAAATTGTTTTTTTTTCTCACCTAAAAGATAGTTTTAAATAATTAGAATTAAAGTTATTTAAGGTAAGTTATTTACTAACATAGCATAATATGCGGTGAACAGAAAATTTCAGAATCTTCCCCAGAGGAAAAAGAGCATAAAATTGAAAAAAAGCTTGATTTCAGTCCAGAAAAGCTCATCCTAAATTGGAAATATAAGGAAATTGATAAGAAATTAACATACGATATCAAGAAATGTATAGGATGTAGTCTCTGTAAATTAGTATGTCCCGTTGATGCAATAGAGTTAGGACCTATTGCTGAAATTGCACAAGAAATCATCGATGAAAGTAATCCTAAGCTCTTAATTGATCACGAAAAATGTTGTTATTGCATGCTCTGTGCTGTTGTTTGTCCTAATGACGCGTTTCATGAAAATATAAAGCCAGAAGGAGAAATTGATTTAAAAGAATTTCCTTCACTCGGGAAATTTTATAAAATAGATCAAGATAAATGTGATGAAGACCCCGAAAATGAAATTTGTAAATTATGCATAGAATCAAGGGAAAGAAATAATGTTGAAACGTATCATAAAATTGTTGATAAGTGCCCTTCTAATTGTTTTTCGATTGATTCTCCTTTGAAAGGAAAGGTCGACCTTAAAACAAATATGCTTTTTAAATGCGACCCACAAGGTTGTAAAGCCTGCGTAAACATTTGCCCTACTGAATCATTTTTCATCCCCAAAACGGCGGAAGATGTGAAAAAATACGGAAAAATAGCATGTAACGAGGATGAGTGTTTTTATTGTGGCGCTTGTGAGAATTCTTGTCCCGATGATCTAATCATTGTTAACAGAAAGGAAGTTGAGATCTTAGATCCTCAGAAAAAAGGAAATTATCCATGGATTGAAGGGTGGATAAGGAATATAAAAGCGATTTTACGGAAGATCTTAGTACATGAAAAGGAACAAATCAAAATACCCTTGATTAAAAAGGAAGTTAAAAAAGCAAAAGAAAAAGTTGAGGAAGTTCCCCAATTATCGGATGAAGAGAGAGAAAAATTACGAGCACTCAATGAAAAAATTCAAAAATTCCTTGGGTCTAAAAAGGTCAGATATTGGATGGAACAAAAGAAAGTAGATAAAGTATCTAAAGAATTGGACAAATTTTTAGGTTAGAACATTCTTTAGATCCTTTTCCATTTAGAATTTTAATATCCAGACATTAACTTTCTAGTTTTTAAAATATCCTAATTTTTATAGTTAGATTTGGAGATCATTATTGATTTAATAGATAAGAAAAGATGTTCTATGAAAAAATGTATGAAATTTAAATTAATTGTGAAGAGTTATTCATTTAACGGAAAAGGAAGAATTATTCTCTGGATTAAAAAGAACGAAGATCTAACAGAGGAAATTGAACAAATTCTTGATTTCTTTGAGGAAAATATCTCTGTAGAGGAAAAACGGAGAATTTCAAAATATTATGTAATTTCTTCTAAAAATCCGGCAGTTGTTTTATCTTTAAGTTCTGCAATTCAAGATATTGTCGCGGAAGAGTATTTTTTATAGTTACCAATCATGAAACTTAGAATGCTTGATATGATACATAAGTGAAATTGATTTGGTTTTATGGTCTCTGGTTGAATAATAGATTTACTTTATTTAATTACTAAACTTCAATTAATTTACTTTATTTAATTACTAAACTTTATTTAATTACTAAACTCATATCTTATGAAGCTCGGAACTATCTTAATTGATAAAAAAGAACTAGCAGCAATAATCTTCAATAAAAAAGTTATCCCTATAAGAGAAGTTAATGAAGTATATGGAACCGATTGGAAGATCAATATCTTAGAGATAATAAAAAATGGACAATTGGAAGAACTAAGGGCATGGATTGATTCTATAGATAAAAAAAGATTAGAAAATGAAGTTAATCTATTATTTGATTTAAATGAGGTAAAATTTGGGCCATTATATCGAAATCCCAAGAAAATTTGGGGTATTGGATTAAATTATACCGAACATGCCACTGATCTCTCAGAAGTAGCACCAACATCAATTCCTGCAAGTTTTATGAAAGCTAACACAACAATCATAGGACATGAAGATGATATCTTAATTCCTTTACAATCAAATAAAACAACTGGAGAAGCAGAACTTGGAGTGATTATAAAAAAGAGATGCAAAAACATAGAAATTGATAATTGGTTGGATGTAGTCGCTGGATATACTACAATCATTGATATGACCGCTGAGGATATTTTACGAAAAAACCCAAGATATTTAACCCTCTCAAAAAATTTTGATACTTTTTTTAGTTTTGGACCGCTTCTTATAACTCCGGATGAATTTGAAAATATTGAAAAAATTAATGTCTCAACTATTATCAATGGAAAAATCCACGCAATGAATTCAATATCCAACATGCAATTTCCTCCTAATTTTCTTGTTTCATTTCATTCCAAAGTTATGACCTTATTACCCGGAGATATCATTTCAACAGGAACTCCTGGAGCGGTAAGATTAAAACATGGAGATATCATAGAATGCAAAATTGACCGATTTCCTTCTTTGAAAAATACTGTTAAGAAATTATCTAAGGAAGATTAAGTAAAGAAAAGCTATAATTAAAAAGAAAAAAATTATGTAATAATTAGATTTGCTATCTTTTTAGGAAGGAAGAACCCAAAATAATATTCCACTGAACTTGAGATCAAAATCATTCTAATAATGACACGTAGAAATATGTTTTCGGGAGTGATCACATCTAAAAGAACTGCTGCCGTGAAAGAAATAATTCCAATGAGAAAAAATCTTCCTTTCCATTGAACTAATTTATCGGAGGATTTTATCGATTCTCTAGAAAAAAATATACCTGTTATCAATGCAGTTATTATAACAAATATTGGGAATATTAATGTAAGAGTAGTCCGTTTGTAATTAAATACCGTTTCAGAATCATAGGAAGCAATTAAATTAGGCATCCAAAAAAGGAAAACCAAAAACATTATTTCATAAATTATCGAAATTAGCAAATAGGGGATAAAAATTTTATTGATTAACTTAGGAACCACTAATTTACAGAATGAGTAGATCCAGAAAATAAGAGCAAAGGGGATAAGACCATTCATTAGAAAAAGGTATAACCAATGTTCGAAGGCATATTCAAAAAGGACGATTGTTAGAAAGCTAAATGCAGGAGACCACTAAGGAGAACTGATAAAGATCCAAGTTAATCCAACAGTTATAAATACTTTATTCTTTTGAGCTCTATATTTAGAAAGAATTTTAATTCCTATCATAAATGAAATGAATACGAAGATTAATGTTGCTACACCACTTGCTATTACACTGGGTAAATTAAATCCTAAAGCTATTAGATCTTCTAAACTTATTTTCATGATAATCTAAGAAAGTTTTAATTAGAAATATTAACTTAAAACTAAAAATTTTTTCTAAATTAATGTTTAAAGACTGTGTTGGTGAAAATAAAAACTTTTACTGGAATGTTTTAGAGCTAGTTTAGAACTCAAATTGTCAAGATTATAATTTTACAATTTATCTAAATACTTTTTCTAAGTCAATCAATCTTCTATAAGATCTTATTAAAAAATTAAAAATGTAGTTCTAAAAGAAATGGCGTCCCCAACATCTAACTCATATTCTGTATAATATTGTAAGCATTCAAAATCCCACTTTTCGGGATAATTAATGCGTTCGGTTTCGTAATCCTCCGAATAGGTTTTATATCTCATAGTATATAGTAATGATAGCTCCCTTTTCAACATATCCATAATTTTGTCGCCTATTTCAGCGATTCTGAGAGGGGTGTGAGATTAATTTGAAAAGACATATTTTTTTTAATCAAAAATATCGAGCCTCCATTTCAGAGAAATACTCAAATTTTTGGTCATATTCTTGTCTAGGGGTCAAACTCAATTTTCCAT
>CAZZIC010000202.1:0-6999 GCA_964653985.1 uncultured archaeon
CATGGAGAGCTTAACCCTCGAAGACTTTCCCGATTTAATAGCTCAAATGGAAAGTGAATTTAGGAAGTAGGTGCCTTAAAAACTGTTCCTAATTCATTTCATTGAATCTTTTTTTGATTATATTCATATCTTTATCTATATAGCAGCTCCTACTTATTAGGTATTTATTAAATATTAAATATTAATTATTAAATATGGTTAATATGTTTGATATTCCTTTAATTACTATTAAAATTATTTATTAAGTAGGTATAATTCGGTTCGGACAAGAATAACATCACAAAATGTTTCCTAAATCCCAATTCATTCCTCTATTTATTAATCTATGATAATAATTAGGTAGATCCTTTATTGAGTCAAAAAATGAAGAAAACTAGTGCTCTTAAAACTGTTATTGAACGTGTAAATTCCTCTTTTAAGGCAAACGATGATCATGAAGTGGAGGATAAAGATTATTTTTATTTATTTGTGATCTGTGTCTTGATAGGAATATCCCTTGCCAACATTATTTTAAGATTAGTTATGAATACCTATGAATTTTCTGAATGGATGGAATACTTTAAAGATATCGACTATAGAATTTTTATTGGGGGTATGGAAAACGGATTATTTAATTTTTATGATGAGGTAGAAGGTTTTGATTATCCTCCATATTATCTCTACTTTTGGTATTTTATATTCTTTCCCTTTTACATACTTCCCTTTGGAATTTATATTTGGGATATATTTAGAATTATATTGACTGCCTTCACAATAAAAAGAGTATCAGAAGTTTTTACAAATACAAAAGATGAGTATATGTTCTACTTTTTCGCAATTTTTGGTTATGCGATTGATGCTTTTCATAATAACACTAATTTTCTGATAACCTTCCTTCTTTTAGAATCCTATATTTTTCTCAATAAAAATAAGAAATGGATATCAGGTGTATTGTTTGCTTTAAGTATATTTAAAATCAATTCGATAATTTTTCTCCCCTTATTACTCATAATAAGAAAAATTGACTTAAAAGATCTTAAATATTACTTAGTTCCAATAGCAATAATTTGGGTTCCCTATTTTATCTTTCCTTCATATTTACAACAGATGTTAAGTAATTGGGTTTTCCAAGAACAAAGTAAGCAATTACATATTATTGACGCGATTTTATGGAAGGCACTCCAACCTCCTCACTTGTTTTTTATTGGTTTGATGATCTTAATCTTTTTGGTAAATATTAAAAATAAGAAATGGAAAAATATACTGAGAATAGCCCTTCCAACGGTTATTATAACTTATATGATACGTCTGATAATTATTTTGAACGTGCCGACTTAAGATTCATCTATCTTTTCTTTAACTTTGATTAAACTTTTCATCGCATCTAAAGGGGTAATCGTGTTCATATCTATATCCTTCAAATAAGAGATCATTTCTCTAAAGTTATCTTCCATTTTTTGCTCTTCTTTTACAACAGGCTTGAAAAATGTAGTTTGAACAGTTTTCTTCTTTCCTTTTTCACTTTGGTTGCTTATTTTAATTTTAGTAATATTTTCTTTCAAGTCTTCTATCTTTTCCTCTAACTTCTCTATTTTTGTCTGTTTTGTATCAATTTCCTTACTCTTTCTATAGATTTTGTTTCTATATTCCTCTAATTTTTGTTTATCTTGTTCTAATTTAGCATTTAATTGATTTAGTTCAACCTTCTTCTCTTTTATAAATTTCTGATAATATTTTCCAGAATCTCCATTGTTACCATTTTCTTTTACCGCCGCTTTAAATGGATCTTTTTGTTCAATTTGTTCAAGAATTTCAAAGGCTCTAATAATGACATCGTCCGGAATTCCTGCTAACCTTGCGACGTGTATACCATAGGACTTGTCGGTACTTCCTTTTTTTAATTTTCTTACAAAGTTTATAGATCCATCTTCATTTTCTATTATATCTAAATGATAATTTTCTAAACGATGGAGGTTTATTTCTGTTAGCTGATGATAATGTGTACTAAATAACGTTTTAGCCCTCAATTTATGCAATTTTTCTAACGTGGCAAAAGCAATACTTTGCCCATCACTTGTACTCGTTCCTCTTCCCAGCTCATCAATGATAACTAAGCTTCTTGGAGATGCGTAATTTAAAATCTTCGCAGTTTCCGTCATCTCAATCATAAATGTGGAAAGTTTTCGTGCTAAGTCATCTGATGCTCCGATTCTGGTAAATATTTGATCGATGATACCGATCTCTGCCATTTCTGCAGGTACAAAACATCCCATCTGAGCAATAAGACAAATCAAGGCAACTTGTCTGAGATATGTAGATTTTCCCGCCATATTAGGGCCTGTAATCATAAGGATTTGCTCTGTTTCTGTATCTAAGTAACAATCATTCGGTATAAATTGTTCTGTAAGATTCATCTGCTCAATTACAGGATGTCTTCCATTTTCAATTTTGATTTTATTAGACTCGTTAATTTTCGGACAGCAATAGTCATATTTCTCAGCGATTTCGGCAAAACAAGCGAGGACATCGATCATGGAAATATTTTGTGCTGTCTCTAAAATATTAACTGTTTCACCTATAACATCATCTCTGATTTCACAAAATAAATTATATTCCAAATCATTGATTTTTTCTTCTGCAGATATTATTTTTTCTTCGAGCTCTTTTATTTTTTCGGTAGTATACCTCCTTGAATTCTTCAATGTTTGACGTTCAATGTATTCTTTAGGTATTTCGGGAATAGACTTGAGGGTATTTTTTGTGATTTGTATATAGTATCCTAAAATATTATTATGGCCCACCTTGAGTCCACTATTTAAATTAAAACGCTTTTTTTGTTCCTCTTCATAATCAAGAATGTAATCTTTTCCGTTTCGTAATATATCCCTTAAATCATCTATTTCTTCATTGTATCCATCTTTTATAATATTCCCTTCTTTAATTGTTGTAGGGGGTTCTTCTTTTATAGATTCATTAATTAGCGTCTGAACATTTTCGAAAGGATAAATATTCTTTAGAAACCTTGAGACTTCCGGGATTTCTGCATCCTCTAATAATTTTCGAATTTCAGGAATTTTTTCCAACGAATTTCGAATATTAATTAGATCTCTAGCATTGGTTCGATTTTTATAGTTAATTCGATTTATATATCTCTCTAGATCTCCGATAACCTCCAACTGTTCACGTAAGTCGGACCTTAAAAATATATCATCCTTAAACTTCTTGACGATATTTAATCTGCTTTCTATTTCATTTACATCTGTAAGAGGTTCTAATATGATTTTTTTTAATAAACGAGCCCCCATTGGTGTCTGAGCATGATTGAAAATCGAATATAACGTGGTATCTTTTCCTTTTTCCCATAAAGATTTTGTTAACTCCAAGTTTCTTTGTGTGGTATAATCTAAATGCAAGATGCCTTTATCTTTAAGCAATTGAATTTTAAAAATGTTTGGCAAAACATCCCTCTGAGTTTCTTTAAGAAAGGCCAATAATCCTCCTGATGCTTGAATTGCTAAATTATGACCTTCTAAACTAAATCCTTTAAGGTTGGAGAGATTAAAATGGCGCTTAATAAGCTCATAAGCATCATCGTAGGTAAAAATATAATCTTTATAGTCCTTAATAAGGGCATTAGTTAAGTCAGTAAGAAAAATGAATAATTTTTCATCATTCTTCAGCTCTGAAGGGATGATTAATTCAACGGGATCGTATCTTGAAAACACACTTAATAATTTTTCAAAAGCCTCCGCTTCTTCTTGTTGAGTAAATTCGGCGGTAATGAACTCTCCCGTTGAAAGTTCTGCAAATGCACAACCATATCCACTTCTTTCTTTCACGATAGAGGCGATATAATTATTCTTTTCTGAATCTAACATATCAGCCTCTGTAACCGTTCCTGGTGAAACAATTCGTACGACACCCCGCCTAATTATTCGTCCTTTCACATTTGAGGGATCTTCTAGCTGTTCCACTATTACAACAGTTTCCCCTAGATTAACAAGATTATTGAAATAATTACCAGAATGATGAGGAATACCAGCTAATGGATATTCGTCATTTCCAATTTTTCGTTTAGTTAATGTTATTCCAAGTAAATTTGAGATACGAATTGCATCATCATAAAAAAACTCATAAAAGTCTCCCATCCTATATGCTACTAAATGATCTGGATATTTCTTTTTCACGCTGTACCAATGTTTCATCATTGGAGTTAATTCTTTTGGGTCTATCTCTTCTAAAGTCATAGTAGATTCGTCATTCTATAATTATGATTATCAAAACATTTACTTTCTAATATTTATACCTATTTAAATAGATACCACGTCAAATTATTTAATAGAAAATATGTTATTAAGATTTTATTCTCGAATAGCAAATGATGCTTAAAACTAATTTAGTTCAATCTTTATGAAGAAAGAAAATTCCTAGTATATAATAATTATATTTGTTAATTTTTTAATAATGAGACTCTCTTTGTTTTTTAGTACAACAAATAAGTGGTTTATTTAGTAGAGAAATAACAATGGGTATATTTTCTAAAATTCTTTAAAGTTAGACTTTAATTTCGATAAAATTTAAAAGATTAAGAAAAATTCTTTATCTTTAGTCAATTTTCTTAATTGGTTAGAATATGGAACCTCAACTTAAAAAGTGGCTCAAAAAGCACGATTTAGAATACGATTTATATTCTCATCCTCCTGTTTATACAGTTGCTCAAGCGGAAAAATATTGCGGGGATATCCCAGGAGCACATATAAAAAATCTATTTTTAAAAGCAGAGCCAACTAATACTTATTATCTGGTCACACTTCCTAGTGAAGAGAGGTTGGATATCAGTGCATTAGAGAATCATCTGAAAGTGGATAAGTTGCGTTTTGCTGATGAAAAAGCTTTAAAAAAGTATTTAGGTTTAACTGCCGGAGCAGTTTCTCCGTTAGGATTAATTAATGATAAAGAAAATCAAGTAGTTTTTGTAATTGAGAAACAATTATGGCAGTCAGAATCAATTGTGGTACATCCCAACGTTAATACTGAATCTTTGAAAATCCCTCGTGATTCCTTTCACAAAATTATTAAAGAGAGTGAAAATGAATATCAAATAATTTCACTAAAGTTTGAGTAGATCGAAATAATAAATCTATCTGCAATTATTAAGTTGTTTCTATTAATGACTGGGAAAATCCAAAATTATTGAAATAAATTATATTCTATAAGAAATTAAAATATGTATTATGGAAGAAGGTATAATTCTGTATAAGGTAAAAGGAAAAGTGGCGACTATCACCTTAAATAGACCAAAGGCGGCGCATTCATTTAATTTAGCTTTAATGAAGGGATTGTATGAAAAATTAGAACAAGCTGATGATGATGAAAAAGTAAAATGTATTTTATTACAGAGCACTGGAAAGCGAGTCTTTAGTGCAGGTATTGATATTAAATCCAAATCGATCGATAAGGATAAAGAATATTTCGAAGAAGTTAAAAAATACGGACGGTTGAATAATCAGAAGATGCTCCTCATGAAAAAACCAATTGTCGCTAAAATCCAAGGATCAGCTATAGGTTATGGTATGGAAATAATGATGGCGACGGATCTTAGACTTTTTGCAAATAGACCAAAAGATGAAATGTTTTTTCGGATGCCTGAAATTGCCATAGGAATATATCCTCAAACGGGTGCAACAATACTTCCATTATTGGCATTTGGGTTTACTAATGCTAAAAAGATTTTATTCACAGCAGATGAACTAAGTTTGGATGATTTAATAGATATGAATTTCCCCACACGAGTATTTCCTCCCGACAGATTGGATGTTGAGACCAAGAAATTTATGAGAACATTTAGTAAAAGGATGGAATCATTTATGTTCTTAATTAAATCTTCCCTTAATATTATGCACACTAAGTATATTAAACGATGGTTTGATTTAGAAGACGAATGCGGTGCTGTTGCATATGATAAGAAAACACAGAACGAATTTCAAGAATTCATAGATAAATTATTTAAAAAATATCCCTAAAATCTCTTTTATTATTTAAGCGGTTATCATTATTTTTATCTTAAAGGTGTTTTTCAAGCCAAATCCACATATCTCTATACACCTGCTCTCTTGCCTTTTCATTCCATAGTTCATGCAGAAATCCCCGATATTGTTTATATTTTTTGTCTTGGGATTTTACCTTCTCATAGAATTCTAACGTCTTCTCCTTATCTACTATCTTTTCCTTTTCTGCTTGCATCATAAAAAGGGGACAAGTAAGCTTATCAGCGTTTTTCAAAGCCCACTTCATTGAATCCTTCATCTCGGCATATGTTTTAACCGTTATTTGTTCTAACTTGTTTTTATCTGCTATGTGCTCTTTTAAAATCTTCAAATCACTTGTGAGATGGTTCTGAGGAATAATTAACTCAACAATTTTAGTGGGATTAATTTTCGCAAAGGGACCCGCTAAGGACTGGGCAATTTTCTTACCAGTGGATACCTCTAATGTCGACCCTAGTTGGGGAGATGAAATAAGAACTCCGGGTAAATTTGGATGATTGATGGCGAAAATTAAACTTACTAGCCCTCCAAAAGAATGCCCCATCAAAAAAGTTTTGCGATTTTCTGTTTCTTTTTTGATGAGTTCCCTAAATAAAACAATATCTTTTTGTAAATGATCCATGCTTTCGATATGTCCAGCAATTTCTCCTTTGTTTCTGTAATGCCCTCGTAAATCGAAGGAGTAAACTGCATATCCTTTTTCAGTTAGAAATTCTGCCGGATATTTCATTCTATTAGAATGGGTCGCCCAACCATGAATTGCTATAATGTTTGCCTTCGTGTTAGATTCATCATCCGGGAGCCAACATTGATAATATAATTCCTTATTTTCCCTTCCTTCAAAATAACCCGCATAATTTTTCATTAGTCCCTTCCTCAAAAAATATATCTGTTTTTCTAAAATTATTAAATAATACGTTATAATAGATAGTGCTTCTATTTTATTTAAATCATAGAAAATAAATAAATTAAG
>CAZZIC010000203.1:0-6508 GCA_964653985.1 uncultured archaeon
ATTTTGTTTTATTAATCCCAATATCAAAAAAAGTGAATTGATAAAATAAAATTTTAACTTTAGTTAATTTGTTTATTTATGGTTTGAAAATCGTCTAGACATATCCTGAATGAATTCTTTTAAGTTCATGATAATTAATAGATTAGATTTATTGATGTCCTAAAAGATAACGCTCCCAATCGCCATCCACAAAAAAAATGAAAATCTTACCCTAATATTGGCCTTATAAATTTCTCTGAAAATGTTAGCGAACCTCCGTTTTTCAAACCTTTAGAAATATTAGCCTAGCTTTATAGCCTTTAAATCTATACAACCTAAGCATTATTTTCGGCATATTATATATGTCGCCTTATTTCTAAAATCTTAATGACTTACTTCCATGAATAATCATCTCGATCACCACTTTTCTATTGGAAAAGGAATAGATAATACGATAATTCTGAAGAATTAATTCTCGATCGTTTGGATCATCTGACTCAGGGACTTTTCGACCCATTTGAGGAAAATCCTTCAAATATTCAATTTTCTCAAGAAAACTGTTTAATAAAAATTCAGAATACCCTCCTGAATATTGTGATGCATATTCTAAAATATACTTCAGATCATTTTTGGCAGATTCGGACCATTCTATTGTAACCATTTTTTTGCCATTTTTCTAACTTCTTCATGAGAATAAGTCTTTCCTTGATCAATATCTTCTTTTGCTTTTAAGAGCTTTTGTTTCACATAGAGGTGGTACATTATATCTTCGAGGCTAACATCCTCGGGAAGCTCCTTTATGAGGGAGATGACTTCCTTTTTAATAGACTTTACTCCAGTCATTAGCATTCAATAATAAAATAGTAATACTACTTAATAAGATTATTAAAAATGTTTAATATTTATGAAATCTGAATAAACTATTATCGAGATATCCTTTTACATCTTAATCTGGTTATTTTTAATTGAAAATGATATAAAGGAAAAGGGAATAATTATTTTGGATAACATTGACACCTACTTAGATCGAAATAATAGTCCAAACTGGAAAAATCAAATTACATAAAGAAGAAAAAAGTTTTGTATTTAATAATCATCTGTTCTGATTTGCAAACCTAAAAATCTAGATGAGAAGAGGAAGAGAGATTGCCAATATTAGGAAAAATCCTAAGGTTTTAAAACAATTTCCAGAGCTTAAAAAACCTAACGGAATGGTAGTAGTTAAAGTCATTTGCTAACCCAATGCCCATTGACTTAGCAGCATCATAAGCAGAGGTTCCTTTATTGACTTTTAAAATGGAATTATCTGGGAGTTCAACATTTAAAATAAAGATCTACCCCCAAATAATAATTAAAAGGTTTGAAAGAAACAAATCTGCTATGATGAATTAAGATATAAGAAAAAGTTCTATCTAACTTTTTCGCATTCACCAAGGATGATAATCAATAAATTAGATTCATTTGGATCTTAAAAATTTTTCTGTTTAACAATGGAACCTTAAATAATTATTTATTGGTGAGAAAATTTGCGACTTTATAACTAGAAATAACCGAAAGACCGAGACCCGTTCCATATTCAATTTCTACTTCATCTGAAATTTGGTCTGTAAAATTATAGAGAGCAGCTCCACAGACAAACAAGTTTGAAGGGTCATCTTCTTTATTCTTAGTTAGTTGAAAATTCTGATCGAGTTTATTGGGGAGGTCAATTTTAATTCTTTCAAATCCTTGTTTCATTTTTCTTATCGTTTCAAACATTCCGGCTTGAAACATAGTCCCATTTGAAAAGATAACAGCCTTAGATAAAATTGTTTCTGTATCACCTTTATTATCTTCAAATTTTAAATTCCAAACCTTCTGTTTATCTAATTTTTCTAAATCTAATCCTATTAATTTTCTTCCTTTATTGGTTTTTATTCCAAAATTCTTTAGTTTTGCCGCATAAAGGTTCATTAATCTGTTTGCGATTAAAGAGGGAGAAAGTGCAATAAGTTCATGACAATTAGAATCCAATGATGAAGATAAATTTTCTAAAATCTCTTTATTTTTGTCTATTCCCAAAATCGGAGGGAATAAATAATAGGAAATATCTTCTTGGGGGATTTCTGAGATCTGTCTTTTCAAAGCTTCCCTAACTAAATCGGAAAAGATCTCCATTTCATTATAATTAGAATCAAAAAATCTTCCTAATTTGAATTCACTTAGTTTTGAAGCGCTGGAACCCCCTTTTCCTTTATCTTCACCCTCAATTTTTGTTGATAATTCATTAAAAGAAAGACTTAAAAGATAAAAATTCGATTCAAAATTCTCTTCTAATGCTTTTTTTACCAGATGTAAAGCTGAATTGTTAAATTCATTGAAACCAACTAAGATAAGATTAGATTCAGTGTTTAAAGACTTGAAATCATAAAAAAGAGAATGCCATATTCCTAAACAAGGTTTAAGAGTACCAATAGAAGTTAAAACTTCTTTATTCAGCATTCTATTTTGATCTTGAAAGTATTTAATTTGCGGAAAATCGTCAAAAAATCGTAATAATGCGTTATTTACTTCCTCAAAATTAAACCACTTATAAGGATGTTCAGGAAATTGCTTTTTAAAATCATTAAATGATTCTTTTATATAAATCGAGCGATAATTCAAAAAATCGAATGTTCCCATCCATAAATTTGAAGCGCCATATCCCGTAGTATAAATTTCACAGTTAATATCTTCTTTTCCCAATAATAAAGCGCAATTTAGACCAGTAAATCCTCCACCAATAATACATACGTCAAGAATGTTAGATTCCGTCATTTAAATTCCCTCCTAATAAATAGAGATATTTTGATAATTTAACTTGTTTTTTGATAAATTCTCCTCCATCTTTCTCCGTTTTCCATCTTTTCTTTAAGGCAATCTTTAGTTCCTCCATGATTTGGTTATGTGTTTTATCCGTCCATTTTGATTCTAAATCACAGATCTTATAATAACAAAATTGCCCTTGACAAGGACCCATTGCCTGTCTAGTTCTTCTGCGATAATCATCAATCACTTTCACCATAAGATTCTCTTTAACCCAAGAAAATTCAGGTTCAGTAACATGTTCACACTCACAGATCATACGAGGTTTTCCAATCTCTCTATAAGATTCCACACATGTTTGACATAATTCAATAATCTCGTCATAAAATGTCCCCCACTTGTATTGCATGTCAAATGCGGTTTTTTCATCAACTTTCAATCTCTCTTGAAAGGTTTTCATAGGAACATCCCGTTCTCCCCCCGGTAAAGTATTCTCTGCAGTCGTACAATCTTCATTAATCCCAAGTTTTTCACAGATTAAATCAGAAACTTTTTCAGCCATCAGACGATATGTTGTTAACTTCCCTCCAAAGATAGTGAGAAATCCAGAGTAGCCTTCCTCCTTATAATCATTTACCTCAAATTTTCTAGATGCTTCTCTCGGAGATCCTCCACTGGCGACTAACGGTCTTGCCCCAGAATAGAACCGGATTAAATTGTGATCTCTGATAGAAGGGATTAAATATTCTCCAAGATCTAATAAATAGTTTATTTCTTCTCTATCTGCAATTAAATTATCTAATTCTTCATAATCTTTAGGAATTGAAGTTGTACCAAGTATGACGGATCTATGGCTGGGTACAAAGATATCTCCATCACCTGGTTTTCGAAGTCTGTTAATTAAATGATCTACCAATCTGTCTTGGATTACCAACAGAGAACCCATCGTTGGAGCGATTTGTAAAGGCCTTTCAAGTTCTAAATCCTTCTCTAAATATTGAGCCCATGGACCGGTAGCATTGATAATTATTTTTGCAAAGGCTTCTTCTGTAGAATTTTTCAGCTTATCGTAATATTTTACTCCAATGATCTGGTTTCCATTAAGAATAAGGTTATTTACCTTACAATAGGTTTTAATTTCTGCTCCATTTAGTACAGCATCATAGGCATTATAGTATGTTAAAAGGAATGGATCGATATATCCATCATTTACTTGAAACACTCTTTTAACATCGGGATTACATCTGGGTTCTTGATTTAAAAAATCTTTCGGACTAATCTCTTTATACCAGACATCTGCTTTCTCACAGGATTTTTCAAAAATATCTCCATACTCCACATCCTTTTCATCGACAGCGATAAAAAATCCTCCACAAAGTTCCGTTATATGCGGTGCTATTTTTAATAAAATTTTACTTTCTACAGCACATTCTTTTGCTGCGATCTTATCTGTATATACATATCTTCCACCTGAATGAAGCATTGCATGGCATCTACCAGTTGTTCCCTCACTTAAATCGTTCTTCTCTAAAAGAAGTATTTTTAAGCCTCTTAAACTTAAATCCCGGGCGATTCCCGCGCCCGTTGCTCCTCCTCCAACGATAATACAATCAAATTTTTCTTTTTTAGCCATTCTTAACATCAATTAATTTATTAGGTAAAAAATCCCATCTTTAAGACAATTTTAAATTAATAAAATGAAGTATTTAAATAAATTCAATTAATATTATAGATTTTAGGTTAGTAGTAACTATTAAATTAATATAAAGTCAATAAGTAAATTCTCTAATTATAGTTTAAACTTGTTGATCTTCCCCAGAAAAACCGTACCATTTTACTAATAAATTATTTATTTTGATATATCTGAGAAAATAAAGAGAGATAATTAATGTAATAAGAGATTCAATCATCCATAATACTTCATAAACTGCTATGCTAACATTTACTATAGACCCTCTTATTGTAAGCGTATAATTCGCTACCTCAGTTAATAAAAATTCGGGAGATTCAAGAATATTCAAAGGATAAAATAATTCCACATACTGATGTGAAGGAAGATCGAGCAATAAATGTGTTATTCCCCCAATTAAAGCAGAATAGGAAGCGGTTAAGAGAAATTTCCTGTTAAATTTCTTAAATCTTAATTTATCCCACGAATCTAATCCGAAATATTTCAAAGGTTTAAAGAGAATAAAATTCTTTTTAGCGATAAATGATATTCCAGGTGCGAGAAGTTTTGAAAAGAAGATCGTAAACACTAATGTTAGCGGAATTGTCCAGATAAATAATCCTAAGATGCTATGAGAAATATTTCTAAAGTTAAAAGGAACAAAAATCTCCACGAGGACACTTAAATCGACCACAAACGTGCTTAAACATAGGGCAGTCCCGTCAAATTTTTTTGGGTATTTAATTTTAAGTAATAGTCCGGGTGCTTGATGGGAAAGAATGGAACTGGGCATTTTAGTTTCTCAGAGATTTTAATTTCTTCTCTTCTCTCGATAGATGAGTTTATAATTTCTTACTAATAAATACATCTCTTAAGCTAAAAAAGAAGATCTTGATCTTTTCTATCTTTGATCTCCCTTCGGCCAAATAAGTTTGAATAACGCACCTTTTTGGTTTTTCTCGTATTTGATTTCTCCTCCATATCTCTTCATTATCTTTTGAACTATAGTTAAACCCTTTAATTCCCTCGATTTTTTGGAATCTTGAAAATATGACTGAATTACACTCTCGGGAAGGGTCGGACCGTAATCTTGTACTTCTATAGTTGCTGAGGTCTTATCCTCACGAAGAATGATATCTACTTTTGGGGTGTCCGTATGCTTAAAGGCATTTCTTATCAATTCTTTCAATAAAAGGTCAAGAAATTCATCAGCCATAACGGTGCAGAAACCCTTGACGTTTATTATTTCAGTAGAATTTTCCTTGAGCTTCTTTAGTATTTCTTTCGGGTTCATCTCTCGAAAAGCTTTCTCCTTGGTAAATAATTCCTCTAATTTTTTTATGTGTTCGATAGATTCCAAGGAGCGTTTTACTTCAGGTAGCAACTTTTCTTCAAATTCTTTAGGAAGTTCAGAGTTCATCTTTTTTAAATCTAAGAACCCTTTAATAAAAGTAAGGTTATTAGCTATTTCATGACGAACTGTTGAGGTAAGGAGCATTAAGTTGTTTCTTTGTTCCCTTATTTTTTCTTGAGCACTTTTTAATAATTCATTTTTAAATATAAGCTCAAGATGGGAATCAACCGTTACTTTCATCGCCCTTAGTAAATCCTTTTGTTCCTCGGTAAAATGTCTTTCCTTCTTGTCGAGAACACATATTGTACCGAACAAATCGCCTGTGGGCCATTCTAACGGGAATCCAAGATATGCCATCAGTTTGTTTTCCTGTAATCCCGGTTTATCCTTCCATTTGGGATCTTTAAAAGCATTTATTACTTCATGCATCTCTTTCTTTTCGATTGTATACTCACAGTACGTTCCAAAAACCTTCTCCCGATAATCAAAATTAATTGGATTATCCTCATTTTGACTAGTTATAAACGCTTCTAAGTAGGGATCCTCATACTTCATAATCAACGCAGATGAAACTTCCATTAATTTTGCTACCGCGTCAATAAGTCGTTGCCATTTATTTATAATCGATTTTGGAACCGATAAATGCTTTTTTAGGTCCTCAAATAATTCCATACTAAATTAATAAATACTTCTCTTTTAAATGATTATCCTTCACAAAGATG
>CAZZIC010000204.1:0-4421 GCA_964653985.1 uncultured archaeon
GGTAATAAAATTAGAGAATATTTGAATTCAATAGTCGTTGTTATTCTCAAAATAACTGCTGGGAGAGTGAAATTGAAAATTATCTTGGCAATTACTTGCTTTTCCATTTTCTTCAGGTTTTTAAATAGAAATCCGATTGTAATTATTCCAAGAGAAAGGAAAAATATATAATTTACATCAGCCATTTACCTAACTCTCTGTAATTTTTTCGATATTTCTTCTGTATTACTTTCGCTCAAGAACTTTGTTAACCCTTTTTATTAGATCTCATTTTTTAATCCCAACATTTCTCTTGCCTCCTCTGGAGTTGCGGGTTCTCTTCCAAGCTCTTTAGCTAATCTCACCATTCTTTTCACAAGTTGGGCATTACTTTTAACCATTTCTCCTTTGTTATAATGTAAGGTATCTTCTAAACCCGTTCTAATATTTCCACCCATACTCATTCCTATAGTCGTTAATCTTAGGTTATATTTTCCAATACACACAATCTGCCATGTAGAACCTTCTGGCAGTTGATCTATGAGATGCATTAAATTACCTAATGTAGCTGGGGCTCCTCCTTTAATGCCTAGTACTAAGCTGAAATGGAGAGGGGGTTTTAACGCTTTCATCTTTACTAAATCGAGGACATTAATTATATGCCCAGAATCATATACTTCAATTTCAATACCACATCCTATTTTTTTACATTTCTTAGCAAATCTTTTATTAAAATCTATGGGATTCTCGAAGGTATGATTTCCGTAGCGTGTTCGAAATTCGAATGTACCTGCATTAATAGTGAACATGTCTGGCTTTGGATCTATGTTTAGAAGATTTAATCTCTCTTTAAGAGTAGGCATTACTATTGCTTGACCGTATCTTTTTCCTTTACTACTAACTTTTACTCCATGTTCAATTCTCGCTCCGATGCCGTTTCCAATTTGAGTTATGATCGGACATTTTTCTTGGATTAGTGTGACTGTCTTATTATACACTTTAAGATCCGAAGTATTTTGACCATCTTCTCCTCTAACATGCAAATGACAAATAGATGCTCCTGCGTTATAGCATTCCAATGCATCTTCAGCTTGCTCCTCAGGAGAGATTGGTATATTTTGGTTTGCCCATTTACCTTGAATTCCTCCTGTGATCGCTGCTGTAATTATGACCTTTTCATTACTTAACAGATTTGTTTTCATTCATTTCTCAACTCTAATAGTATTTACAAATTATTTTATAAGTTATATTTCAATTTTTGAGAAAAAACTATTTATAGTTTTTCACTCCTTTCTTTTCTACAGATGCAGATGATTTTTTATCCTTCAAATATTATTAAATCAACATTTATAAGAAAAAACAATAAAACTATATTTAACTATTTGGAAATCAGATAACTATATAATTATTGATAATTATTGTAGATATTATGGGAAAATCATTCTGTGCGAAAAAAGCCAAATTTATCGTTAATTGTTCCGAAACATTATACTAACGCAATTAAAGAAAAGCCTGGGAGACCTATGATCATCAGCCAAGCTATCGGATTAAAAAAAGTATTAGAAAATTTACCCATTCTCATTAGAGACGATGAATTAATCGTTGGAACCTTCGATAAAGATATACCCGTTGCTATTCCCCAGCTAGAAGCGACTGGCTTTAGAATCCTTAATGAATTGGACCCCTTGCCAACCAGAGAAGTCAATCCGATAGATGTAAAAGAGGAAGATAAAAAGATTTTTCGAGAAGAATTAGCGCCTTTCTGAAGATTATAGAATTGAAACCTTTTCCAAAGAAATTGCACCAAAAGAAGTATTTGAAGGTTTATACTCGGGAGGAGCTTATGTTTCTAATGAAACGGGTGGAATTGCGCATGCTGTTATAAGCTATCCGAGGCTTCTTTCAATGGGACTAAATAAATATTCAGCCCTCATCGAAAATAAGTTAGAGAATCTGAATTCCTCAATTGCAATAGATCCAGAAATATTATGATTTAACACCAAGTAGAATAGAACAAAACAAATTAAAACTACATCAATTATTTTGTATTTCTCCATTAATTATGATAGTAGACTTGAAAAAGTTTTAGAGAAAGTTAAAATATTCATTATTCTTAGATTGGGGAAAGAATTACTGAATAATGATAATTATTTTAATAATAAAATGCAAACTAATACTAATAATAATAAAATATTAAGAATTTCTATTCTAGAAAATGTCAAGCGAAATTAAGACAGTTGCGATTATTGGTGCCGGGTTTATGGGAAAACAGATTGCTGAGAAGACTGCCTTACATGAATATAATGTAAACATTTATGATATTGGTTATGATGGCTTTGAAAGGTTTGTCAGAGCCCTTGGAAGAAAAGTGAAACGGAAAAAATTCCAAACAGAAGTTAGAAGTTACAATTCCATAAAGAATGCCGTAAAGGATGCAGATTTAATTATTGAAGCCGTATCAGAACAACTGCCATTAAAAAGGGAGGTATTTTCAAAAGTTGATAAATCTGCTCCACCTCATGCCATAATTGCAACAAATAGTTCATCAATACCTGTTTCTAAAATAGAGGATGTTGTAGAGCGAAAGGATAAGGTATTAAATATTCATTTTTATAATCTTACAACAATTCCTATGGCTGATATCATGCGTGGCTCCTCTACAAGTGATATGACATTTTTAAAAGGGAAAACTTGGGTGGAAAGTATTGGAATTGAACCTATCATTGTCAAAAAAGAATGTTTTGGGTTTGTTTTCAATAGAATATGGAGAGCGGTAAAAAAGGAATGTTTAAAAATATGGGCTGGGGGATATGCTGATATAGAGGAAGTGGATAAAGCTTGGAAGATTTTTACGGGTATGGGATTAGGTCCATTTCAATTAATGGATGCGGTAGGTTTAGATGTGATATACGATGTTGAAATGTCATATTATAAAGAAAGTGGTGATCCCGATGATAAACCACCATTGGCTCTCAAACAAAAAGTAGAAAATGGGGAGCTGGGATTAAAAACGCAAAAAGGATTCTATACATATTAATGGAGGGCTAAGCATCTTGTAGTTTTTATTTAGTACTTTAAACTATTGTTCGAATCATCGAGTCTTATCATCCCACTCGAAATGGAATTATTTTCCTAAATGATTCATTAAATTATAATAAAAAGAATTAAAAAATAAAGATAATTTAAATACTTAGTAAAACTAAGGAAAGAAGGAAAAAATATGACTTGTATTCACGGATTAGATCAAGCTAATTGTCCTGTTTGTAGAATTGAAAATGCTATGGTACCCCCTAATGCAAAGGAAATAAAAGACTTATATAAAAATCCTCTGAAACCAAAGAGCCCATATTTAGATGAAGGACAGGAAAATAGGGAAAAGATTGAAAAGGAACTTAAGTTAAAAAGATTATCTGTAAACAAAGATAAGTTTATAGTTCCAAGAGTACCCTTATCATTAAATACATTACCAGACTTTAAGAACCAAATGTTTATAAAAAGAATGAAAGAAATTGATATTACGAAGTCTGAAGATTTTAAGATCCCCAAGAAAAAATCGCTTGAAAGTCCAGAATGGCAACTTAAAAGTGATTGATTTATTTTTCATTCTTTTATTCCTATCATTCAATTTTCTTATAATAAAAACCCCGCCTTTTTGTAAGGTATAATCTTTTTGCTCAAAGAACTCTTTTGAAGGAATCTTATAATATTTTGAAATAATATTTTAAAGAAAAGCTTCCTAAAAGTTACATTAAAAGGTTTATATTTTAAATAAAACTGGAGAGTTCAATTATGGAAATAATATGGTTAGGTCATGCTGCATTTAAAGTTAAGACGCAAGGAAAGATCGTGTATTTTGATCCATATGAAGTACCAAAAGGAGAAGAATTAGCTGATATTGTGATTTGTACCCACTCTCATCATGATCATTTTGATAAGAAATCTATTAAACGGATTAAAAAAGATACAACAAAGGTATTTGGTCCTAAGAGTATGCAAAAAGAATTGGATACATTCGATGGCGAAGGATTGGATTTTTTTGAGCCGCATATGATTGATGAGATTGAAATCAAGTTAGTTCCTGCTTATAACATAAAGCGAAAAAGAGATTCGGGCGAACCTTTTCATCCAAAGGAGAGTAAATGGGCAGGAATCCTGTTAAAGAGCGAAGGAAAGACTCTTTACCATTCCGGAGATACAGAAAAGATTCCCATGATGCGGGATTTAAGATCTGAAAATATAAAAGTGGCAATGTTGCCATGCGGAGGCAGCTATACCATGGATTTTGAAGAATCTACTGACGCTGCAGTTGATATCGATCCTGATATTGTTATACCAATGCATAATTGGGATAAGAATATTGAAGATTTCAAGAAAATCTTAGCCAAGAAAAACCGTGATATTAAAGTAGAGGTCTTAAAGAACAAGCCTTTAAAACTTTAAAA
>CAZZIC010000204.1:4521-6487 GCA_964653985.1 uncultured archaeon
AAAATAATAAATAGAAAGAAAAATATTTTAATATAAAAATAATCTGTGAATGAAAATGGAGATAACGGAACAGTTAATTAGAGATACAAGAGTCGCATATATTTCTATGGAGATCGCAATTGATTCAAATATTCCCACATATAGTGGAGGTCTTGGAGTTCTTGCTGGAGATACTGTAAGATCCGCCGCAGATCTAGAAATCCCTATGGTAGCAATTTGTTTATGCTACAGTTCAGGATATTTTTATCAATTAATTAATGAAAAAGGGGAGCAAAAAGAAAAAGAAATCGAATGGAACTTCTTTTACGAATTTGATAGAGTAGAAAAACCAATTACGATTAAAATTCAAAATAAACCTATTAAAATTTCAGCATGGTTATATCGAGTAATTGGACAATCAGGTCATGTGGTTCCGATCTATTTATTGACCACCGATTTAGAAGGGAATGAAGATTGGCAAAGAAGATTAACCGCTGCGTTATATGATTCCACCAGTAAGTGGCATAGAGTAGCACAAGAGATGATTCTTGGTTTAGGGGGCGTAAAGTTATTAAAATCCCTAGGATATGAAAATCTGAAAACTTATCATATTAATGAAGGGCACGGATCATTTGCTACTCTCGAACTTTTGAAAGAAATGGGTGATGAAGCAAAAGTCAAAGAATCATGCGTATTTACAACTCATACACCCGTTCCAGCTGGACATGATAAATTTAATTATGACTTAATTCAAGATGTTTTTAGAGAAGATCTTCCATCAAATATTAGAGATCTTGGGGGAAAGGAGGAATTAAATATGACTCTCCTTGCCATGAATTTATCCCGTTATATTAATGGAGTATCTCAGAAACATGGGGAAATAGCCCGAGAAATGTTCCCAAATTACGATATTGACCATATTACTAACGGAGTTCATCTCCCCTTCTGGGTGTCAAAACCAATAAGAAAGATTTTTGATAAAAAGTGGCCAAATTGGAGATCGAATCCCGCATATCTGTCGAATGCGGTCGAAATTGATGATTTAGAGCTTTTTGACGCTCATGTTGAAAATAAATTTAACCTGATCAATTATCAGAAGTCTCACCATTATAATCTCTTAGATGAGGAGATTATAACTATAGGATTCGCAAGGCGATTTGCTACTTATAAAAGAGCTATTTTAATATTTCATGATTTAGATAGATTAGGGAGGATTTGTAAAGGGAATGTCCAATTTATTTTCGCGGGAAAAGCTCATCCAAAAGACCAAAGTGGAAAAGATTACATTAAAAAAATTCATGAAGCCGGGGGATATCTTTATGATAATTACGGTGTAAAAGTAGTGATGATGGAAAATTATAACATGGATTTAGCTCATCTCTTAGTTTCTGGAGTAGATTTATGGTTAAATAATCCTGAAAGATATAGAGAGGCATGCGGAACAAGTGGAATGAAAGCTGCCTTGAATGGAGTACCTAATCTTTCGGTACTTGATGGTTGGTGGATTGAAGGATATAGAATGAATCCTACATCTGGTTGGGGTATTGGTAAAATGCCAAATGAATACTCAGACGATGAAAAATTAAATGATTGGGAAAGAGATGCCAAGGAAATCTACGAGATTCTTGAGAATGAGATAATCCCTACGTATATGAACCATGATGAGTGGTTATTTCGCTCTAAAAACGCTATAGCGTTAGCAGGATTTTTTAATACCCATAGAATGGTAAGGGATTATGCCCAGAGAGCATACAATCTAAGGAAACAGAAACCTTGGAAGTATGTAGACGAGAAATAATTACACCATCTATTTTTATTTCCTAACTTAATTAGGTTTAATTTTATTTAACTTTGTTAAACACTTTTTGGAAATTGGAATGATTTTAATAGGAATTCTTGAGAATTTAGATATTTTTGTTGTTTATTGTGCCATTATTTTCTCAGTAGGAATAAGTATTCTTCTTTTTATAACACTTTACGGGAAATT
>CAZZIC010000205.1:0-6399 GCA_964653985.1 uncultured archaeon
TTCTCTCCTCCTTCTGGACCCAAATCGATAATATAATCAGCAGATTTTATTATTTCCATATTATGCTCAATAACTATAACTGTGTTTCCTTTATCTACTAACTTTTGTAGCACATTTAATAAAGATCGGATGTCATGGTAATGCAGTCCAGTTGTAGGTTCATCTAAAATGTATAATGTATTGCCTGTGCTACGTTTTCTAAGCTGACGGGCGATTTTTAGTCTCTGCGATTCTCCTCCACTTAAAGTTGTCGAAGATTGACCTAATTCCAAATATCCTAATCCAACATCCACAACCGTTTTTAAAGTACGCTTTAAGTTGGGAAATTTATCGAAAAATTGTAATGCTTGATGGAAGGTCATTTCTAAAACTTCTGCTATATTCTTACCCCTGTATCTTATTTCTAAAGTTTCAGCATTATACCTTTTACCATTGCAAAGATCACATTTTATATACACATCGGGTAAGAAGTACATCTCTTTTTGTATATAACCCGTTCCACCACACTTTTTACATTGTCCTTCTTTAGTGTTAAAGGAAAATCTTCCTTTTTGATAACCTCTGGCTTTAGATTCGGGTAATGAAGCAAAATATTTTCTAATATAATCAAACGCTTTTGAATAGGTAGCAGGAACTGATCTGGGAGTCCTTCCGATGGGAGATTGATCTATATTAATTACTTTATCCAGATTTTCATATCCGATGATCTTATCAAAATCTCCCGTGGGAATTTTTGCACTTCTCGTATTTACCAAATTTCGCATTCCTTTATAAAGACAATCAATGATTAGACTGGTTTTTCCAGCACCAGATACCCCCGTAATACAATTGAATACCCCTAAAGGGATTTCCAAGTCAACATTCTTTAAGTTATGTTCTCTCACACCTTTAATTTCAAAATATCCCTCTATTGGTCTTCTTTCCTTTGGAACTTTAATCTTTCTCCTACCAGAAAGGTAAGAACCAGTAAGAGATTTCCTATTTTTTATAATTTCTTCTAAGTTTCCCTCAGCAGAAATTTCTCCACCCGCTTCTCCCGCTAAGGGACCCAAATCAATAATATGATCCGAATTTCTAATAATTTCTTCATCATGCTCAACGACAATGACAGTATTTCCCAAATCTCTTAATTTTTTGAGCATTTCGACCAATCTACTTATATCTCTTTGATGTAAACCAACCGAGGGTTCGTCTAAGACGTATAATACCCCGACTAAACTTGATCCTAATTGAGTTGCAAGTCTTATTCTTTCTGCTTCCCCAACTGAAAGCGTATCTGAACGTCTCATTAATGTAATGTAATCTAATCCAACATTAGCTAAAAAAGATAGTCTCTCTCTGATCTCCTTTAATACCTCTTTTACAATTTTGCCTTCTATTTCATCAAGAGAAAGAGATTCGAAAAATTGAACCGCATCTTTCACAGGCAATTCTGAAAGTTCTGAGATATTAAGTTTTTGTAATGTAACTGCCCGACTTTCAGGTTTTAATTTTTGTCCATGACATTGTGGGCAATCAACATTGTTCATAAAACTTTCATAAGTTTCTCGACCGCGTTCTGAATTGGTTTCCATATACCTTCGGTGAAGCATAGGAATAATTCCTTCAAACTCTCTTTTAACCCTATAAGAAGACTCATCCTTATACTCTTTATATTTATTATCTTTTTCATAATGAAATTGAATCTTCTCCCCCGCAGAACCATAAAGAAGTTTATTCAGTTTATCTTTTTCAATATCCTTTATTGGAGTCTTTTTAGTATCAAATCCATAATGGTCTGCTACTTGATTTAACATTTGCCAAGAATATCCAGAAAGTGTGCCAAATCCAGGAATGTTCCTAATGCTACTTTCTTGTAATGGAATATTTAAATCATCACCTAAGATCAACCTTTTATCAAATTCCATAACAGAGCCTAAACCATTACAATATTTACAACTTCCATGTGGGATATTAAATGAAAACATTTTATGATCTAATTGAGGTATTGAAATTCCACAATCTAAACAAGCATAATGTTCAGAGTATCGTTCTTCTCTCTTACCAACTATATCAATAACCACGATTCCTTCTGTAAGATTGAGAGCTGTTTCAATTGAATCTGCCAATCTCGTTCGAATATCATCCCTCATAATCAATCTATCAACGATTACACTAATATTATGTTTTATATTCTTTTCCATAGAAATATCTTCATCGAGGGTATATTGGATTCCATCTACTTCAACTCGTAAAAACCCTTGTTTTTTAAGGTCATCCAATAAATCTTTATATTCTCCTTTTCGATCTCGGATTATAGGCGCTTTTATAACAAATTTCTCATCCTCCTTCAAAGAAGCGTAAACCTGATCGATAATTTGCTGAGGTGTCTGTGGTTTTATTTCTTTTCCACAATTTGGACAATGTGGTATCCCAACATTAGCATATAATAATCTATAATAATCATATATTTCTGTTACTGTACCAACTGTACTTCTAGGATTTTTAGAAAGAGCTTTTTGCTCGATTGCAATAGCTGGTGATAATCCCTCTATAGAATCCACATCTGGTTTATCCATTTCACCCAAAAATTGTCTGGCATAACTGGAGAGAGATTCCAAAAACCTTCTTTGTCCCTCCGCATAAAGTGTATCCATGGCTAAGCTTGATTTTCCACTACCTGATATCCCCGTGATAACAACAAGCTTATTTCGTGGAATTTTCACATCTATATTCTTCAGATTGTGCTGTCTTGCTCCTTTAATCACAATATATTTGTTATTCATTATTTCAATCTTCTCAATTAATTTAAAAAGTTAAATTTCACGCTTTTATGCTATAATCTTCTTTTATACCCTTAATTTTGTCCCGCAGGTAAGCTGCATCTTCAAAGCGGAGTTCCTCTGCAGCTTGATACATTTTTTTTTCAAGATACTGAATCATTACATCCATATCTCCTAGTTCTTCCATTTTTTCTTTAATTGTTTTCTTTAATCGCTTTGATTGTTTTTCTTTTATTTCTTTTTCTTCAGAGAGTGACTTTAAAATATTTTTCTTGATAGTTTGAGGGGTTACATTATGCTTTTTATTATATTTGAGTTGTTTGTCTCTTCGCCTATTTGTTTCCTCTATCGCCGCTTTCATAGCCCTGGATACCTTATCTCCATATAATATCGCTCTCCCATTAACGTTTCGAGACGCTCTTCCAATTGTTTGTATAAGTGATTTTGTATCTCTCAAGAATCCTAATTTATCAGCATCTAATATTGCTACTAATTGAACTTCAGGAAGATCGAGTCCCTCCCTCAATAAATTAATTCCCACAATCGCATCATAGGTACCTTCTCTTAATTTTCTCAGGATCTCAAACCTTTCGACCGTATCAACTTCACTATGGAGATATTCAATCTTAATTCCTAAATCTGCATAATATTCCGCAATATCTTCCGCCATTCGTTTTGTTAGGGTAGTTATTAGTATTCTTCCTTTATTTTCCACAACTTTTCTTATCTCATCTAAGAGATCATCGATTTGATTTTCTGCTGGTCGAACTTCCACTTTAGGATCTACAAGTCCAGTAGGTCTGATTATTTGTTCCGCAGAAACTCCATCACTCTTTTTTAACTCATAATCTCCCAGAGTAGCACTCATAAAAATGACATGTTTTATCTTGGATTCCCATTCTTCAAAAGTTAAAGGTCTATTATCAAAAGCACTGGGTAATCGCCACCCGAATTCAACAAGATTTTTTTTCCTAGATTTGTCTCCGCCGATCATTCCGTGGATCTGTGGAATGGTTATGTGACTTTCATCCACTACCATAAGAAAATCCTCTGGAAAATAATCGATGAGTGTCATCGGAGGAGTACCAGGAGGTCTTTGATCCAAATGACGGGAATAATTTTCTATGCCTTTACAATAACCAAATTCTCTCATCATCTCAAGATCGAATTTAGTTCTTTGTTCAATCCTGTTCGCTTCAACATATTTATCTTGTTCTTTGAAATGTTCAACTTGTTCTTTCATCTCTTGTTCAATGGATTCTAATGCTTTTTGTTTGTTTTCTTCGGGAATTATAAAATGTGTTGCGGGAAAAATCCTACAATTCGGAAGATCGTCTAAGACTTGATTTGATAATGGATGGATCTCTTGAATTGATTCTATTTCATCCCCCCATAATGAGATTCTAATAGCAGTATCTAAGTAAGCAGGAAATATGTCAACTACATCTCCTTTGACCCGAACAACCCCTCGTTTAAAATCTATATCCTTTCTTTCATAATTCATCTTGATAAGCCCTTCTATGATTTCAGATCGTTTTATACTCTGCCCTACTTCTAGATTTAAGGAAACAGCAGTCCATTCTTCGGGATTCCCAATTCCATATATGCAGGAAACAGTAGCAACAATTACTACATCTCGTCTAGTTCTGACGGCATGTGCTGCCGCAAGTCTTAATTTCTCAATCTCCTCGTTCACATTAAAATCTTTCTCAATATACATATCTCTTATGGGCAAATAAGATTCAGGTTGATAATAGTCGTAATAGGAAACAAAGTAGTGAACAGCGTTATTGGGAAATAATTCTTTTAATTCATTATATAATTGGGCAGCGAGAGTTTTATTTGGGGCCATAACTAATGTTGGTTTTTCTATCTCCTCGATTATATTAGCGATGGAAAACGTCTTGCCTGTTCCAGTCGCCCCTAACAGGGTTTGAAATCGTTTTCCATTTTCTATGTTCTTCGCTAACTTGGGAATCGCAGTTTTTTGATCTCCTTTTGGTTCAAATTCTGATTCTATCTTAAAATTTGTGCTCATAGCAAAAATCAGTTGTTTAATTTTTCCATTTATTTACAAGATATATTTAAAAAGTTTCATTTAATCTTTAAATAAACGCTCTGTGAGTAAAATTAATGAATTATAACTTTTGATTTTTACGAAATTAAATTTTTATGCAAAATAAAAAGAGAGTTTAATTGAGAAAAAAAAATTTGAAAAAGAATTAAAAAGTTATTTATACCGTATCGATTTCTTCATCTTCTGCTCCTTCTTCAGTACGTGCTAATATTTTAATTTTATCTCCAGAGCCCAATGAAAATCCGATTAAATCATCAAGATCACTTTCTGCTATTGTAAATGATCCAGTTTCTCCAGCGGCGAGACTAAAATCAGTTTGTTCAAAATTAGCTATATCAATGTAAGTCCCATTTATATAGACTGAATCAAGATTTAATGTTGCTGTACCTAAGTTATCTAGGACGATATTTAGTTTTTTTATACCACCAGGAGTTATAATTCTCGTTTCAGGCTTCGATAAATCAATGGAGTACCGATTAGGAGATTCAGGTAAATTAACTTGAGCAACGATTTCATAATTTGAGATTTGAACACCAGAAGTTTCAGTATTAAGATCTATTAATATTTTATTTGATTTATTGATCTTAAGATTTGGGATATCAAACGATATAAGAGTGGCCTCTTGCAATCCAAGAGTCGCATCTCCTGACTCAAAGTTTACATTTGAAGCTGCCGTTCCATTTAAAGTCAAGCTATTTTGGTCTATTGTAAACTCTCTATTTCCAATATTCTTAATCAATAATTTTCCAGTTTCATTTGCCAAGATAAAGGAAGCACTTGTATTTTCATTACCTTCCAAAATTTTTATATCAGGTGTGTTTTTCATGGTATGGATAAAACCTATATCCGTTGCTTTTGTTTTACCTTCAAAATCCGATCCCGTTATATATAAAATAATTTCCTCATCAATATCAAGAACGTTTGTTTCCAAAGTTTCGATTTCGATCGTTTTTTCTTCATTGGGACTTAAAAGATAATCCTCGTCAAGAGTCCGCCATTCATATTTTTCTGTATTTATTATTTCCATTGTTTCACTATATAGTAATTCTGGTGTATTTAACCCAATTAATTTATCCCCAGTATTCTTAATTTTTATCTGAATTTTTGATGTTTCATTCTCATAAACAATAGCGTAGGATTTTGATAGATCGACAGGGATTTGATCTCGTAATATTGAATCAGAAATTATAGCTGCTCGTGAGTTAACGACCCTATCTTGATCAATTATCGATAATTTGTAATTTTGATAATTTTCAGAAAATATGGTCTCATCTTTAAAACCTCTCGCAGTGGAAACACCGATGTTGTAATAATTAATACTAGTATTAAAAGTGCTAGAAATATTTGTCAGATGGATTAAAGCATTTTCCCCAGCTTCGATTACAGGAGAACTATCAATGAATCTCGTGTTATTAGCCGAAAAGCCATTTGATTGATTATTCATGTAGATATTATTTAAGAGCACAGTGGATTGACCGGTATTTTCTACTTCCAAATTAGCCTCAAGAAGATTTGAAGTTTCATTATAAAAGACAAGGCTATTCTCTCTATTGATTTTAA